>NZ_JARVRZ010000003.1:0-485874 GCF_030209505.1 Plantibacter sp. LMC-P-059a
CCTGAGCTTGTCGAAGGGCGGGGTCTGTTCGTGGGCCCTTCGACAGGCTCAGGGACCAGGCGCGGGCTCTGGGCCGACGGGTGTCGGCGGGGTGGGGGAGACTCGCTACATGTCCGACAGGCGATGCGTCCAGCCCGGGTGCGACGACACCGCCCCAGGGGACGCACCGGTCGGGCTGTGCGAACAACACCTCGCGCTCGCCGCCGAGTGGGCCGGACGCCGATGGGGCGTCCTCGACACGCTGCCCGCGCCGTGCATCATGTGCGGCTCACGGCTCGGCCGCGACTACCCGTCCGGCTGGTTGTGCGCCACCTGCGAGTGGAGACAGGGCGAGGTGCCCGACGACGATCTCGCCCGGCCGCGGATCGACGTCGTCTACTACCTCCGCCACGGCGACCGGGTGAAGATCGGCACGACGACCAACCCTCGCCAGCGGTTCGCCGCGATCTGGCACGACGAACTGCTCGCGCTCGAACGCGGCGACCGACACGTCGAGCGGGCCCGCCACGAGCAGTTCGCGCAGGAGCGACTCGAACGCTCCGAGTGGTTCCGGTCCTCACCGAGACTCCTCGCCCACATCGCCGCCGTCGCCCGAGCGGTCGACCCCTGGGACGGTTATGCCCGATGGCTCAGCGAGGCGGCTGCGCTCCGCGGACGGTGACCGCTGGCCTAGACCGAACCCCGGCACGAGTCCCGCTCGAGCAGTCGCACGGGGAGTACCGTCCGTGTCTCGAACCGTCGGTCCGGGTGCTGGATGCGCTCGATGATGCGCTCGGCCGCGAGCCGACCGAGGGACTCCGGGTCCTGCACGACCACCGTGACCGACGGCCGCATGAGATCGGCCAGCGGGAAGTCGCCGAACGCCACGAGCGGGAGGGGTCGCCCGGCGAGGGCCGGCAGGATGGCCATCGTGCAGACCGCGTTCGAGGAGAACAGCGCCGTGGCGGGTGCCGGCGCTCCCGCGTCGTCGCGGATCGACAGCACCTCGGCCAAGGCGGCGGCGGCCCGCGACGGGGTGTCGGCGCCGAGCGCGATGAGGTCGTGGTCCTCCTCGATCCCGCTCTCGGCGAGCGCCGCCCGGTAGCCGCGCAACCGCTCCGCCGTGGTGGGGAGCCGCAGGTGGTCTCCGATGAACGCGATCCGTCGATGGCCGTGCCCGACGAGGTGCTTCGTCGCCTCGAACGCGCCGTGGAAGTCGTCCTGGGTGAACGCGTCGGCCGTCAGTCCGCCGGGCGCGCGGTCGACGAAGACGAACGGCGTCCGTGACGCCCACGCGGCCAGCGGACGTTGATCCTCGCCGACCGGTGCGAGGACGAGGCCGCTGAGCTGCCGTCGCAGCATCGGTTCCAGCACCTCGCGCTCGCGTTCGGGGTCGTCGCCGAGGCTGGTCACGAGCGTCGACATGTCGTGGTCGCGGGCGGTCCGCTCCACCGCCCGGGCGATCTCGGCGAAGAACGGATCGACGATGTCGGGCACGGCGACCCCGATGACCGAGGGACGGCCGGACCGGAACGAGGTGGCGAGCGTGTTCGGCACGTAGTCGAGCTCGCGCATGATCGCCTCGACCCGTTCGCGCGTCTCCGGGAGCACGTGCGGGTCGTCGTTGAAGACGCGTGAGACGGTCTTCGCGCTCACGCCGGCGGCTGCCGCGATCTGTCGCATCGTCGCCATGCGTCGTCCTCCCTCCCGCTCGCTCCTGCCGGTGGTGCAGTCCGTGCCGGCCGGATCAGCGGGCGGTGTATCCACCGTCGATCGGCAGCGAGACACCCGAGATCATGCCGGCGGCGTCGCTCAGGAGGAAGGTGATGGGTCCGGCGATGTCGTCCTCGGTGGCCCACTTGCCGAGAGGCATGGCCTCGAGGAACGGGCCTTCGATGTCGGGGCGACCCCAGTACCAGGCGGACATCGGCGTCATGACGACCGTCGGGTTGACGGCGTTGACACGGATGCCGTACTTGCCGAGTTCGAGGGCGGAGACGCGGGTGATGTTGTCGAGGGCGGCCTTCGACGAGCCGTACGAGATGTGACCGGACAGGGCGACGAGGGACGCCTGGCTGGAGACGTTGACGATCGCGCCGCCGCGTTCCTGGCGGATCATCTCGCGCGAGGCGTACTTCGTGACGAGCAGGGAGCCGCGCGCGTTGATGCTGATGACCTTGTCGAAGACCTCGATGTCGGTCTCCTGGGGGGACGCGATCTCGCCGCCCCAGCCGCCGGAGTTGACGACGCCCCAGATGTCGCGACCCTCGATGGCGTCGCGGATGCTGTCCTCGGAGGTGAGGTCGAAGGGCAGCGGTTCGGCGCCCGTCTCGGCGGCGATGGCCTCGAGGTGCTCCACGTTGCGGCCGGAGGCGATGACCTGTGCGCCCGCTACGACAAGGTGGCGGACGGTCGCGCCGCCGATGCCGCCGCTCGCTCCGGTGACGAGGATGGTACGGCCGTTGAAGTCAGTCATGGGTTCTTCCGATCGACGTGAGGGGCCCGTGCGTCGGTGCACCGGGTCGCGAGCATCATATCCACGGAATCACGGTCATGTCACCCGTGACATGGAATTGCACGTCAATGTCGTGACACCGGTGACATGTGCTGTTGACACGGGCATCGCCTGGACCTACCGTGAGTCGGGCGACGGCGCGACCGCGACGACGCCGACCCGACGAGAGGTGGGGCATCACGATGGGCGGCAGCACGACCGGGACCAGCCTCGACGAGCTCGTCGACCGCGCTCGGGCCCTCGCCGCCTCAGGGTCGCGACGCATCCTCGGCATCGTCGGCGCTCCCGGCGCGGGGAAGTCGACCGTCAGCGACACGCTGGCCGCGGCCCTCGGCGACCAAGCGGTCATCGTCGGCATGGACGGCTTCCACCTCGACAACCCCGAGCTCGTCCGCCTCGGGCGACGTGACCGCAAGGGCGCCCCGGACACCTTCGACGTCGACGGCTATGTCGCCCTGCTGTCGCGGCTCGCCACGAGCGGTCGCACGGAGGATTCGCCCGGCGCCGCGGTCTACGCGCCCCGGTTCGACCGGTCCCTGGAGGTCTCCATCGGCAGCGCGGTCCTCGTGCGTCCCGAGGTACCGCTCGTCATCACCGAGGGCAACTACCTGCTGTTCGACGATCACGGTTGGCAGGATGTCGCCCGGCACCTCGACGAGTCCTGGTATGTCGACGTGGACGACGAGCTCCGCCGCGATCGCCTCATCGCCCGACGCCTCGGCCACGGCCACCCGCGGGACGAGGCCGAAGCCTGGGTGCTCGGGGTCGATGAGCCGAACGCCCGCCTGGTCGACGCCACGAAGCATCGCGCCACCCGCGTCGTGACCCTCGACGCCACCACGCCGCTGGCGACCGAGTCCAGCCACGGCGTCTGACGACCACCGCACCATCCGGAACCCGCTCACCGACGAGAAGGCACCACCATGACCCAGCTCTCCGACGCCACCCTCACCGCCCTCGATCCGCAGGTGGCCGTGCCGTCCTACGACCGTCCCGCGGTCCGTCCCGGCATCGTCCACTTCGGGGTGGGTGCCTTCCACCGTGCCCACGGGGCGATGTTCGTCGACCGCGTGCTCGCCCTGCCCGGTGCCGAGCACACGTCCTGGGGACTCGTCGGCGTCGGCACCCTGCCCGGCGATGCCGCGATGCGGGACGCGCTGGGTGCGCAGGACCGGCTGTACACGCTCGTGACGACGAGTCCCGACGGCGAGGTCGAGGCGCGCGTGGTCGGTTCGATCGTGGAATACCTCTTCGCACCGGACGACCCGGCCGCCGTGCTGGCCCGCGTCGCCGACCCCTCGACCCGCATCGTGTCGCTCACGATCACCGAGGGCGGCTACGGCGTCAACGACGCGACGGGCGCGTTCGAACCGAGCGACGGTGCGACCCTCGCGGACCTCGACGGCCTGCCGGCGGGTGCGCTGCCGCAGAGCCCGCTCGGATTCATCGCCGCCGGTCTGCGCGCTCGACGGGACGCGGGTGGGGTCCCGTTCACCGTCATGTCCTGCGACAACATCCAGGGCAACGGTCACGTCGCCCGCACGGCGATCCTCGCGTTCGCCGAACGGATCGACCCGTCGCTCGCCGCCTGGATCGCCGCCGAGGTGCGCTTCCCGAACTCGATGGTCGACCGCATCACCCCGGCGACGACCGATGAGCAGCGGGCGATGGTCGCCGAGCGGTTCGGGATCGAGGACCGGTGGCCGGTGCTGTCGGAGTCGTTCGAGCAGTGGGTGTTGGAGGACGACTTCAGTGACGGCCGTCCGCCGTACGAGCAGGTCGGCGTGCAGCTGGTCGAGGACGTGGAACCCTACGAGCTGATGAAGCTCCGACTGCTGAACGCCTCGCATCAGGCGATGAGCTACCTGGGGTTGCTCGCGGGGGAGACGTACGTCCATGACGTCTGCCGCGATGACCTCTTCGCCCGGTTCCTCCTCGGCTACATGCATGAGGAGGCGAGGCCGACGCTCGCGCCGGTGCCGGGGATCGACCTCGACGCCTACAGTGCGGAGCTGATGCGTCGCTTCGGCAGTGAGGCGATCAAGGACACGCTGGCCCGGCAGATCGTCGACGGGTCGGAACGGATCCCGAAGTTCCTGCTCCCCGTGGTCCGCGAGCAGTTGCGGACCGGTGGCGGGATCGCGCGTTCGGCGCTCGTGCTGGCGGCGTGGAGTCGGTTCATCGAGGGTGTCGGTGACGACGGTCGGGAGCTGCAGCCGGTGGATCGGAGGCTCGCCGAACTCCAGGCGGCCGTCGACCAGGAGGTCGAGAACCCCGGGGCGTTCCTCGATCTGGAGGTGGTCTTCGGCGACCTCGGTCAGGATGCGCGGCTCCGTGAGGCGTTCGTCGAGGCCCGGGCCCGGCTTGCGGCCGTCGGTGCGCGAGCGGCCGTCGAGGAGGTCGTCGCCGAGGGGTGACCCGTGGGGGCGAGTGCCGGACCTGTCGCCGAGTTCGTCGAGGTGCGGTCCCTGAGCGGGTGTCCGCGGTCCCAGAGGGCGGCACCGGTCCCTGAGCCTGTCGAAGGGTGTGGTCGTTCGTGGGCCCTTCGACAGGCTCAGGGATCGGGCGCTCTGGTTTCCGAGAGTGACGCGGTTCCCGGAGCGAGCGTCCCCCGTCTCTGCTGTCAGTTCCGGTTCCGGAGCTTGTCGAGGGACGTAAGGACTCCTGCGGTGCCCTTCGACCAGCTCAGGGACCGGGTGGTCCGGTTTCGGAGAGCGGCTCCGTTCCCCGGCAAGCGTCCCCGGTTCCCGAGTTCGGTAGCGGTCCCCAGGACGGCAACGAGCCGCGAGTGGTCGGTTTCGGTTCCTGAGCTTGTCGAAGGGCGGGATGTCCTCCGTGTGCCCTTCGACAGGCTCAGGGACCGGGTGGTCCGGTCTCGGAGAGCGGCTCCGTTCCACGGCAAGCGTCCCCGGTTCCCGAGTTCGGTAGCGGTCCCCAGGACGGCACCGAGCCCGGAGTGGTCGGTTTCGGTCCCTGAGCTTGTCGAAGGGCGTGGAGGTTGTCCGTGTGCCCTTCGACAAGCTCAGGGACCGAGGTTCCCGGTCGGGGGATTGGCGGGTGGGTCTTCCATCGGCCGAGGGGCCGGGTTCCCGGCGGGGCGACCGTGGGTGCCCGCGCCCTTCGACAGGCTCAGGGACCGAGGTTCCCGGTCGGGAGATTGACGGGTGGGTGCTCGATCGGCCAAGGGACAGGGTTCCCGGCGGGGTGACCGTGGGTCGAAGTGCCCTTCGACAGGCTCAGGGACCGGGATGCCGGGTTTCCGAGCGTGACGCAGTTCCGGTGGGCAGCACCGGTCCCTGAGCTTGTCGAAGGGCAGCGTGGGCGCGTGTGGGCAGGCGGGTGCCTTGCGTCGGTGTCAGGCGGCGAGTTGTATGCGTCCGCCGCGGATGGGGGTTTGGTGCCGGTCGATGGTGCCGGGTGGGATGAACCAGGGGATGCCGTCGCGGACGTCGATGTTCCAGTGGTCGTCGTGGATGCGGTGGTGGTGGAAGGGGCAGAGGAGGATGCCGTTGTCGAGGTCGGTTGGTCCGCCTGCTGACCACCAATCGAGGTGGTGGGCTTCGGTGAAGGATGGTGGGTGGGTGCAGCCGGTCCAGGCGCAGCCGCCGTCGCGTTCGGCGAGGGCGAGTTTCTGGGCGCGGGAGAACAGGCGGGTACCGGTGCCGAGGTCGAGGACCTGGGAGGGTCCGCCGAGGACCATGGGGATGAGTTTCGCGTCCGCGGCAAGGCGACGGAGGGCGCCTGCGCCGATGGGTTCTTCGATGCCGTCGATGGTGGCGGTGCCGGCGCCGGTTTCGAGGGTGTCGTGGTCGACGCGGATGACGACGGACACGGGTGCGAGCTCGGTCGCGGCACCACCGCAGCCGGCCGTGTGGCGGAAGATCTCGGTGAGGGCGATGGCGCGGCGCCGGTCGGTGGGGATCAGTGACGGGCCCTCCGGCATGGGCGTGCCAGTTCCGTCCGGCTGATCGGCATCGGCGTCCACGAACTGTAGTCGGCGCAGTCCGGCGCCGATGAGGGCGTCGAGGCCGGCGCGGACGAACGCGGCGCTTTCGGGGGCGAGCTCGGCGCGGAGGAGCGTCATGCCGGAGGGCAGTTCTCGGAGGGTGGCGCGTTCGGCTCGGCGGAGGAGTTCGTCGCGGGGTTCGCGTCCGTCCTGGTCGAGGCGGGTGCGGACGAGCTTCGCGATCCGGACGACGTCCTGCAAGGGCGCGTGCGCGGCGTGCTCGACCGCGATGACCGACGCTGCCTGGAGTTCGGCGGTGGCGCAGATGCGGCCCGCGTTCCGAAGCTCCCGGACGATGACGGCGGCGCCGTCGACGCTGAGCGGGGCGGGCGGTGTGCCGGGCGTTTGGCCGGAAGGCGTGTCGGCGGTCGCGAGGTCGACCGCGGCCGACGGGTCGGCGAGGCAGCTCGGCGCGTCGAGGGCCGCGGCGATGTCCGGGAAGGGGCACTCCTCCAGCTCGCCGAGGAGCCCACGCGGCTGCGTGATCGCCGCGCCGACCTCCGCGATGACCGAACCGCGGGCGCGGGAGACCCGCCACCGCTCGGACACCATCACACCAGGGTTGGCGTAACCGGCCGCGCGGACGAGTGACCCGTCGCGGCCCGTGGGCGACGGCCGGAGGGCGATCGCGCCGGTGACCCGTGCGGCGAGCACCTCGACCGCGTGCTGCACGGCCCCGAGTTCGTCGAGGACTCGGAACAGGGCTTCACCGTTCATGTTCTCGAGCTGCTCCGCGATATTCGACCCTGCGCGGATCGCGTCGAGCGCGCCGGTCCACACGGCATCGAACCCGGCCGTGGCGGCGGCGAGGGGGTTCGGTGCTGTGCTGGTCATGGTTCCATCCAAACACGGACCACCGACATTGGAGTGCGAGTCGAATACGACCCTGATCTGGTCTTTTGTGCGACAGGTGTCGTCTGCACGTGTGCCCTTCGACAAGCTCAGGGACCGGGGAGGCCTCGTTACCGATTCGGCGACCGGAACGCCCTTCGACAAGCTCAGGGACCGAGGGGTCGGGTTTCGAGCACGATGGGAGTCGCCCGTGTGCCCTTCGACATGCTCAGGGGCCGGGGATGCCGTGGTGCGGGCGCGGCGGTCGGAGCGCCCTTCGACAAGCTCAGGGACCGGGGTGCCGTGGTGCGGGTTCGGCGGCCGGAGGGCCCTTCGACAAGCTCAGGGGCCGAGGGGTCGGGTTTCGAGCAGGATGGGAGTCGCCCGTGTGCCCTTCGACAAGCTCAGGGACCGGAGGAGCTCGGGGACCGGGAGTGCCGTTCGACAAGCTCAGGGACCGGAGGAGCTCCGGGACCGGGAGTGCCCTTCGACAAGTTCAGGGACCGAGCACTCGTCGACGAGTTCGGAAAGGGGCCTTCGGCAGGGGCGGCGCGCCCCTTCGACAGGGCCGCGGTGCCGCCCTTCGACTGGCGCAGGGACCAGCGGTGCCGCCCTTCGACAGGCTCAGGGACCAGGGGAACCGACAGGCTCCGGGACCGGTCTCGAGCGGACAGCAGCGGAAGATCTGCTCAACCGAGCGACGCCGGCACAAGCCGGAAGCCACCCTCGGCGACGGGCTCGAGCCGCAGCTGGAACAAGCCGTCGATGACGAGGTCGGCGTCGAGCTCGTGCGCTTCGTGCGTCCCCGCGATCCCGACCGTCCAGCACCCCGCGGCACGCGCGGCGGCGAGCCCCGCCGGTGCATCCTCGAACACGACGCACGGTTGCGCCTCCATACCGAGCCGCGAGCGACCGAGGAGGAAGGGCTCCGGGTCCGGCTTGCCCTTCGTCACATCGTCGAACGTCACCACGACCTCCGGCCGCACGAGCCCGGCGGCGGCGATCCGGTTCCCCGCGATGAGCCGGGTGCCGCTCGTGACGATCGCCTTCGCGTCGTCGCCGAGTGCCGCGAGCGCCTCCGCCGCCCCAGGGAGCGCGATGACGTCCGCGACCTCCTCGGACTCGATCTCGATGATCCGCGCGAGCGCTCCAGCGACCTGCTCCGGTGGGAAGCTCGCGGCGAGCACCTGGGCTGCAGGCTGGCCATGCCCCTCGGCGAGCAGGTCGACCTCCAGGCCGTATTCGCGAGCCAGCTGCGCCCAGGACCGGTTCACGGCGGGCGTCGAGTCGATGAGCGTCCCGTCGAGGTCGAAGAGCCCGGCGGCGAACACCTGATCGAAGATCGGCGCCGACGCCTCGATGGTCTGGCCGAGGCCGAGCGCGCGCTGGACCGCGGCGAGTTGCTGCGGCGTCGAGAGCGCCGCCTCGATCGACAGGTGCTCGATGGCCGGCGGCGTATCGGTCGACGGGTCCACAATGTGCGAGTCCCGTTCGGCTCCGCGCTGGGCCCGGCGGGCGGCGAGCGTGGCGGCGTCGGCACGCAGCCAGACGACCTTCGGGACGACCCCGGCCGCCTCGACGAGCGCGTCCCATTCGGCCCCGCCACGGAGTTCCGCGGTGAACGGGGCGACGAGTACCGCTCCGACCCCACTGTCGCGCTGGTCCGCCAACACCGCGCGGAGCGCCGCGTATCGTGCCGGTCGCATCGTCGGACGCAGGGCCGGGTCGTTCCAGTGCCGCGGTTCGGCGCTCTCGGGGTCGGCGACCGGGCCGAGCCCGTCGAGCAGCGGGTTGGTGATCGTGTCGAGGTCGAGGAGCGGCAGTCGCAGGGCTCGTGCGAGCTCGCGTCCGAGGGTGGTCTTGCCGCTTCCGGCTGCTCCTGCGACGACGACGATCACGCTGACTCCTCGATGATTCCGGGGTGGCGACCCACATCCGAGGGGCCTGAACGCCTCATCGATGCGAGTTCCAAATGAATTTGATCTCTTTCGGACAACGTTGCTTGACAACGTTGTCGGTCTGCGGTCAGTATAGGCGCACCAAGGAACGACGGGGTTCTGCAGCTGCACCACCCCGAACGATGACAACGCTGTCAGGAGGTGGAGCCCATGGGCACCTGCAACCCCGCGAACCCCGCGACCAGTCCGATCCGGACGAATGCGCACGCGCTGCCGCTCCACACCGACCGCTCCGTCGGAACCGCTTCCTCGCATGACCGGGGGACCCGCTGATGCGGCCGCCCGGGATCAAGGATGTCGCTGCGCAGTCCGGCGTCAGCATCAAGACCGTCTCGCGAGTGGTGAACGGCGAAGCGTCCGTCCACCCCGAGACCAGAAGCCGCGTGCTCGAGGCGATCGATCGCCTCGGGTACGTGCCCAACACGGCCGCCCGCTCGTTGAAGTCCGGCACCGGTGGAGCGATCGGCGTGCTCATCGACTCGCTCGCCGACCCGTTCTTCGCCTCGCTCGTGAGCGCCATCGAGGCCCGCGCGCTCAAGGAGGGCCTCAGCGTCCTCGTGGCGAGCACCGGGCTCGACGAGCGTCGCGAACGCGACCAGCTCACCGGCTTCATCGCCGGGCACCAGGTCGCCGGCGTGATCATCGCCCCGGTCGCCGCGGAGCTGCCCTACCTGGAGGCCTTCCGGAATGTGACGCCCGTCGTCGCGGTGGACCGCCCACTGGCCGCCTTCGACAGCGTCGTGGTCGACGACTACGCCGCCACGCAGCTCGCCATCCGCCAGTTCGTCGAGCTCGGTCACACCCGCATCGCCTTCTACGACCGCGACGAGCGCTTCCTCACCATCCGCCGCCGCTACCAGGGGTACACCGACGTGCTGGCGGAGGCCGGCATCGAGCTCGACCCGTCCCTCGTCTCCTGGACCATCGACGGCACCCTCGACTACGCCGCCGAGACGGAGCGACTGCTCGGCCTCGACGACCCGCCCACCGCGTTCTTCGCCTCGAACGCGAAAGCCGCGATCGGCCTGACGACGTCCCTCCACCGCATCGGTCGCGAGGGGACGGCGCACATCGCGTTCGGCGACTTCATCCTCGCCGACGTGCTGCGACCGGCCGTCAGCTGCATCAACCAGGACCCGTTCGTCATCGGGACCGCCGCGATCGAACGGCTGCTGGAACTGCGCGAGTCGCCGACGGACGAACCCCGCGAGTGGATCGTCCCGACCTCGCTCGTGCCCCGCGGTTCCGGCGAGATCGCCGGACCGATGCGACAGCACACCGTCGATGCGGGCACCGCATCCACCACGACCATGGTCGGAGGACCAGCAGCATGAGCACGACCCAGCCCACGAGGCTCGCCCAGCCCACGCGACTCGCGCCGAACCTCATCGAGCACTTCTACCGCGGCGGTGACCGGATCGCCGCCCTGCGCGGGATCGAGCAGCAGAGCGAGTTCCAGCCCGAGGAGTGGCTCGGAGCCACGGTGAGCCGCGCCGACCAGGAGCCCGGCGGTGCGATCGGCCTCGCCAGGACCGTCGACGGCGTCCTCCTCCGCGACCTCGTCGCCGCCGACCCCGAGCAGTGGACCGGCGCTGGACGCGACCACGGCACGGACGCCGCCGACACCGGCATCCTCGTGAAGCTGCTCGACGCCAGGCAGCGCCTGCCCGTCCACGTGCACCCCGACCGCGCCTTCGCGGCCTCGCACCTCGACTGCGCCTACGGCAAGACGGAGGCCTGGTTCATCCTCGACGCCGAGCCTGGCTCTGCCGTGCACCTCGGGTGGAGCGAGGACGTCGACCCCGAGGAACTCGACCGCCGCCGCGACGCCCAGGACAGCGAGTGGATGCTCGCCCACATGAACCGCATCGTCGTCGAACGCGGCATGGGCATCCTCGTCCCGGCCGGCACCGCGCACGCGATCGACGGCGGGATCTTCCTCGCCGAGGTGCAGGAGCCCACCGACCTCTCCATCCTGCTCGAGTGGTCGGTCACGACCTCGACGCGCGAGGAGTCCCACCTCGGCCTCGGCTTCGACACGGTGATGGGGGCGGTCTCGACCGCCGCCCTGCCCGAGTCGGAGATCGCCCGGCTCGTCGTCCAGCACGACCTCGACGCCCGGACGGATACGCCCGTCAGCCTGCTCCCCGCCGCCGCGGACCCCTACTTCCAGCTGTTCGCGGTCGCACCGGGAGCGGACGGCAGCGACCCCGTCGACGCCGGCTTCTCGGTCGCCCTCGCCCTCACCGGCGCGGGGGCCCTCGTGCCGGAGGACGGCGCGGAACCGGTCGCGGTGTCCGCCGGCGAGGTCCTCGCGGTCCCCGCCGGGTTCGGTCCGTGGACCGTCACCGGCGAGGCCACCGTGCTTGTCGCGGGCCCAGGAGCCGGTTGGCCGGCGAGTCTCACCGCGGGAGGCATCCGATGACGCCCCCGCCGAGCGCAGGACCCAGGACCACCAGTCACCCGAACACCCCACACCACCGCCCCGAACGGCGGTACGACAGCCACCACACGCCGGACCCGTCCACCGGGACCGGCTGGAAAGGAACGAGAACGACATGACGACTCCCGTCTTGGAGGCCAGAGGCCTCACCCGGCAGTTCGGGCACGTCCGTGCCCTCGACGAAGCGGACTTCGAGGTCTACCCCGGCGAGGTCACCGCCCTCATCGGCGACAACGGCGCCGGCAAGTCCACGCTCGTCAAAGCCCTCTCCGGCAACCTCGCCGTCGACAGCGGCGTGATCAAGTTCGAAGGTGAACCGATCACGCTGTCCTCGCCCATGCAGTCGAGCTCGCTCGGCATCGAGACGGTCTACCAGGACCTCGCCCTCGCCCCGCACCTCGACCCCGTGCAGAACGTGTACCTCGGCCGCGAGATCATGCGCCCGGGCCTCGGCGGACTGCTCGGACTCATGAACGTGAAGGAGATGAGCAAGCAGTCGCGTCACGCCTTCGACGAGCTCGGCGCGACGGTCCGCTCGCTCACCGACCCGGTCGGTGCCATGTCCGGTGGTCAGCGCCAGGCGATCGCCATCGCCCGCGCGGTGCACTGGGCGAACAAGGTCGTCTTCCTCGACGAGCCGACGGCCGCCCTCGGCGTCCGCCAGACGAAGAACGTCCTCGAGACGATCCGCCGCGTCCGCGACAAGGGCATCGCGGTCGTCTTCATCAGCCACTCGATGCCGCACGTCATGGAGGTGTCCGACCGGGTGCAGGTGCTCCGGCTCGGCCACCGCGCGGCGACGGTCGACACGAAGGACACGAACATGGAAGAACTCGTCGGTCTGATGACCGGTGCCAGCACGAGGAACGTCGCATGAGCGCGGTGAAGCAGGCCGAGATGGGGCCGGAGACGACCGCCATCGAGACGGCCAAGGACCGGGAGACCCCGATCAGGAAGCTCTTCAAGGCGCAGGCCTTCCAGATCTTCATCGTCCTCCTCGTCGTCATCGCGATCTTCTCCGCGATCGCCCCCGACACCTTCGCGCAGCTGTCGAACCTGCGGCTCGTCGTGCAGAACGCGTCGATCCTCGCGGTGCTCGGCGTCGGCATGACCTACGTCATCATCACCTCGGGCATCGACCTCTCCATCGGCTCCGTCCTCGTCTTCTCGGGCGTCGTGTCCGCGACGACGATGCGGGCCATGGGCGGCGACGACTGGGGCACCGCGATCGTCGGCATCCTCGTGTCGATCGGTGTCGGCATCGTCTGGGGCACGTTCAACGGCCTCCTCATCTCCAAGGCGAAGGTGCCGCCGCTGATCGTCACCCTCGGTAGCCTCGGCATGGCGCTCGGCCTCGCCCAGATCCTCACCGGCGGTGTCGACATCCGCGAGGTGCCGTCCGTGCTCACCGACTCGATCGGTTACGGCAACATCTTCGGCGCCGTCCCGATCATCTCGGTCATCGCCCTCGTCGTCGTCATCATCGGCGCCCTCGTGCTCCACAAGACGAAGTTCGGCCTCTACACCTACGCGGTGGGCTCGAGCGAAGAGGCGGCGCGACGCGTCGGCGTGAAGGTCGACCGTCACCTCATCCGCATCTACGCCATCTCGGGTGGACTCGCGGGTCTCGCCGGCATCCTGTCGCTGTCGCAGTTCGGCACCACCGCGATCGCCGGTCAGTCGCAGACGAACCTGAACGTGATCGCCGCGGTCGTCATCGGTGGCACCTCGCTCTTCGGTGGCTACGGAACGATCTTCGGCACCGTCGTCGGTCTGTTCATCCCCGCCGTCCTCCAGAACGGCTTCGTCATCACCGGCGTGCAGCCCTTCTGGCAGCAGGTCGCGGTCGGCGCCGTCCTCATCCTGGCCGTCTACGTCGACCAGGTCCGTCGTTCCTCCGCAGCCCGCGGCGGATCCACCAGCTTCTGGCGAGCCCTCGTCAGCAGGAAGAAGAAATAGTCCCTACACAGATCAACACCCCCCCCAGCACCATCCCTAGTAGTCCAGCAGTTCAAGAGAAACGGGCAATCACAATGAAGTGGAAGAAATCAGTTCTCGGAGTCCTCGCGCTCGGCGCGTCGGCAGGCCTCATGCTCACCGGGTGTTCCGGTGGCGCGAGCTCGGGCGGCAGCAGCGCAGGCGCAGGTTCCGACGGCTACAAGATCGCGTTCATCCAGGGTGTCGCCGGTGACGAGTTCTACATCTCGATGCAGTGCGGTATCGAGTCGGCGGCGAAGGACGCCGGTGCCACGGTCACCACCCAGGGCCCGGAGAAGTTCGACCCGACGCTGCAGAAGCCGCTCGTCGACTCGGTCGTCGCCTCGAAGCCGGACGCGATCCTCGTCGCCCCGACCGATGTGAAGGCCATGGAGGCTCCGCTGAAGGCTGCTGCCGACGCGGGCATCAAGGTCGTCCTCGTCGACACCACGGTCGACGACCCGTCGTTCGCGGTCTCGCAGATCTCGAGCGACAACAAGGGCGGCGGCGCTGCGGCGTTCGACGCGATCAAGGAAGCACACCCCGAGGGTGGCAAGGTCCTCGTGGTCTCGGTCGACCCCGGCATCTCGACCACGGACGCCCGTGCCGAGGGCTTCCAGGAAGCGGTCAAGGGCGATGACAAGTTCACCGACCTCGGTGTGCAGTACAGCCACAACGAGCCGTCCACGGCTGCTGAGATCGTGACCGCGGCGCTCCAGAAGGACCCCGACATCGTGGGCATCTTCGCAGCGAACCTGTTCGCGGCTGAAGGTTCCGCGACCGGTGTCAAGCAGGCCGGCAAGGAGGACTCGGTCACCATCGTCGGGTTCGACGCGGGTCCCGCCCAGGTCAAGCAGCTGAAGGAGGGCACCGTCCAGGCGCTCGTCGCTCAGGAGCCGGCCACCATCGGCAAGGACGGCGTCGCCCAGGCGATCGCGGCCCTGAACGGTGACAAGGTCGAGGCCAAGATCGAGACCGGCTTCACCATCATCACCAAGGACAACGTCGACGGCGACGCGAAGGATGCCGTCTACCAGTCCAAGTGTGGCTAGGCCAGAAGGCCACCCCGCACCACAGACCGCGACGGCGTCGGAGCTTCGAGCTCCGGCGCCGTCGCGCTGCGTCCGGGAGGCTCGATGCCCGGGCGCAGCCGGACCCTGCGCGCGCCCAACCGGTCCCTGGGCGCGCCCAACCGGTCCCTGAGCGCGACCCCGGTCCCTGAGCGCAACCCCGGTCCCTGAGCCTGTCGAAGGGCGACGCCACCCCCACCACGGGATGGGAGAATCACGACATGACCCAGGTGATCGTCGCGGCGACCGCGGTGCGCCGGCTGTCGGGCGATGCTCCGGGACGGATCGAGGCCGAGGTCGTCGATGCAGCGGGGCGAGCCCACCGCCTGGTCATCACGGTCCCCGAACGCGCGAGCCGTGCGGCCACCGCGTCGACCGACGTCCCGTTCCGAGTCGGGCTCCGCGCCGAGTACGTGCGGATGGAGGGACGGGCCGTGGTGATCCGCTTCGCGGACGGCGTCACCACCACCGAGGGCCTCGGCGGGATGCGTCTCGACCCGGACATCGTCCACTGGCTGTGACCGCACGCGATCGATCGACAGCCGGATCAGCGACCGGTCCTAGGCGACGAGGGTGAGGAGCCGCGCGACCTCGTCAGCGACGGCGTCCCGGGCGGGCCCGAGGTACTTCCGCGGGTCGACGAGCGAGGGGTCGGCGTCCAACCGCTCGCGCACGGCACGGGTGAAGATCCCGTTGATGTGCGTCGAGATGTTGACCTTCCGCATGCCCGCCTCGACGGCACGGACGAGGTCGGCGTCGCTCACGCCGCTCGAACCGTGCAGGACGAGCGGAACAGGGACGGCCGACGCCAGCTCGGCGATGAGTCCGAAGTCGAGGGAGGCGCTCCGTGAGGTCATGGCGTGCGAGCTGCCGACGGCTACCGCGAGCCCGTCGACCTTCGTGGCCTCGA
The DNA here is from genome assembly GCF_030209505.1 of Plantibacter sp. LMC-P-059a. Classification (NCBI taxonomy): domain Bacteria; kingdom Bacillati; phylum Actinomycetota; class Actinomycetes; order Micrococcales; family Microbacteriaceae; genus Plantibacter; species Plantibacter sp. LMC-P-059a. The sequence continues at coordinate 15,690 of NZ_JARVRZ010000003.1, forward strand.
CGAACGCGACCGCGTCGTCCACGTCCGTGCGGACGCCGGGCGTGTGTGCCCCGCCCTTGCCGCCGATCGCGCCGAGTTCGGCCTCGACCCACACCCCCTGCGCCTGAGCCGCCCGGGCGACCGCGGCGGTGCGCTCGCGGTTCTCGGCGTCGGGCAAGGTCGCGGCGTCGAACATGACGGAGGTGAAGCCGAGCCGGACCGCCTCCTCCACGAGCGCTTCGTCCTCGGCGTGATCGAGGTGGACGGCAGTCGCGGTGCCGGCCCCACGTGCGAGCTCCAGGCTCGCGAGCCCGATCGGCGCGAGGCCGCCGTGGTACTTCGCCGCGTTCTCCGAGACCTGCAGGATGACGCCCCGGCCCGCGAGCTCGGCGCCGCGGAGGATCGCCTCGCCGTGTTCGAGCTGGATGACGTTGAACGCGAGGACGGCGCGCTGTGCGCCGAGGAGCGTTGCCGTGGAGACGAGCGACATGAGGGTTCCTCTCGGGTGCACACGGCCGGGCCGGCCGGTGCGTGGATGGTCAGGTGGTGGCGAGCAGCAGTTCCGGACCACTGTCGGCGAGGGCGGCGACGGTGTCGGGGTCGAGTCCGTCGTCGGTCACGAGCTGGTCGAACTCCTCGAGTCCGGCCGCCCGGTGGAACGACGTCGTGGCGAACTTCGCCGAGGTGACGGCCAGGATGCGGCGCTTCGCGATGCCGAGCATGGCCTGCTTCACCTCGGCCTCCTCCGGCAGCGTCGTCGTCGCTCCGGCCGTGACGCCGACCCCGTTCGCCCCGATGACCGCGACGTCCGCGTGGAGTCCGGCCAGCCGGGCGACGGTCCAGGTGCCGACAGTCGCCTGGGTGACCGCCCGCACCCGGCCGGGGAGGGCGAGCACGGTGAGGCGTGGCCGTCCGCCCAGGAGGGCGACGATCGGCAGGCTGTTCGTCACGACGAGCAGGCGGCGGTCGTCGGGGAGGAGGGCGGCGATCTCGAGGGTCATCGCTCCGGAGTCGAGGACGATCACGCCTTCGTCGGGGAGGTGCTCGACGACGAGGGCTGCGACGGCGGCCCGTTCGGCGCGTTCGCCCTCGCGGCGGTGCTGCAGGCTGGGCTCGAACGGGGTCCGCTGCGCGAGGACCGCGCCTCCGTGGTGCCGACGGACAAGTCCTTGACGCTCGAGGACGACGAGGTCGCGGCGGATGGTCTCGGGGGTGACGGCGAGGCGGTCGCTGAGCTCGGCGACCGAGAGGGCGCCGTCACCGTTGCGGGCGCCGGCGAGGATCGCGGCGTGGCGCTCTGCTGGGTACATGACTGCTCCGTCCGGTCAGGTCATCGTATCCGAATCCGCCCGATATCCCTTCCGATTCGGTGGGATTGATGCGAGGATCAACATGATCGGGCGTCGCGCGGAGCGCACCTGGCCCGATCGCGACGACGATGACGACGAACGGAAGGCCGCCGATGGCTGAGCACGGATCCCAGGGCGACCCGCGGGGAGCTCTGACGGGCCTGCTGCTCGGGATCGACGTCGGACAGACCGCCGTGAAGGCCGTGCTGCACGACGAGCGACTCCGCCCCCTCGCCGTGGCCCGTCGCGCGAGCCCCGTCGACCGGCCAGCGGCACGACACGCTGAGCGGTCGCAGGACGCCCTCTGGGCCGCGGTCGCCGACGCCGTCGCGGAGGTCATGGCGACACCGGGCGTCGACCCATCGCTGGTGGCCGCCGTCGGCATCACCGGCCACGGTGACGGACTCCACCTCGTGACCGCATCGGGCGAGCCCGTCGGCCCCGCCATCACCGCCATGGACTCCCGTGCCCATCTCGAGGCCGCCGAACTCGCCGCCGACCCGGACCGACTCCGGGTGGTGCTCGAGCGTTCCGGTCAGCTGCCGACGCCCGGAGCCGCCGGCAACCTCCTCCGCTGGTTGCTCCGCCACGATCCCGAGCGGGTCGCGCGAGCCGACACCATGCTCTTCTGCAAGGACGTCATCCGTCACCGCCTGACCGGTGAGCTCTCCACCGACTACTCCGACGCCTGCGCATCCTTCCTCGACGTCGGCACCGCGGCGTGGAGCGCTGAGGTGCTCGACGCCTACGGCCTCCCGGCGGACCTCCTCCGCCTGCTGCCGCCGATCAACCCGAGCGGCACGGTCGTCGGGCAGGTGCTCCCCGAGGCCGCCGCGATCACCGGCCTCGCCGTCGGCACCCCGGTGATCAGCGGTCTCCACGACGTCCAGGCGTCCTCGATCGGGATGGGCGCGCTCGTCCCCGGGCGCCTCGCGCTCGTCGCCGGATCGTTCAGCACCAACGGGGTCACCACCACCCGGCCCGACGTCGACCCGCGGTGGCAGTCGCGACTCTCGATCACCCCGGACCTCCGCATCGCGATGTCCACCTCGGCCACCGCCTCGCCCTCCTTCGACTGGACGTTGCGCCTGCTCGGTGCATCGGACCCGGCGGACCGCGACGCCCTGATCGCCGAGGCGGCGGCTCTGCCTCCTGAGGAACCGGTGCCGCTCGTGCTGCCGTTCCAGTCGGATTCCCCCCTCGGCTCCGACGCCACGGCCACCATTGCCGGCGTCCGCGACGGACACACCCGCGCGCACGTGCTGCGCGGCGCCATGGAGGGGATCGTGCTCATGCATTGCTGGCACACGCGAGCCCTGGCGGAACGGTTCGACTGGGACGAACCCGTCGTCCTCGGCGGTGGGCTCGCGCGGTCGCCCCTCTACGTGCAGCTCGTCGCGAACGCGCTGCGGGCACCCGTCACGGTCGTGGACTCCGAGGAGGCCGGTGCCCTCGGCGCCGCGATCGTCGCCGGGGTCGCCACCGGGCTCCTCGCGTCGGTGGAGCAGGCGCAGCACGACGTCGTCCGCCACGCTCCGGCCGTCCTGCCGACCGCCGCCTCCGCCGCGTACTGGGCGGAGGTGGGCCGCGCGTTCGACGAAGTCGTGATCGCCCTCGACCCCTGGTGGGCACGCCGGGCCGCGTCGGCCCTCGACGAGGCGGAGACCCGATGAGTGGCACCGTCGACGTCCGACGTCGGGCGATCCTCGACCGGCTCGAGGCGCACGGTCGGGTCGAGGTCGGTGCGCTGTCGGCCGTACTCGGCGTGACGGAGGAGACGATCCGGCGCGACCTGCGCGCGCTCGAACTCGAGGGGCTCCTCCGGCGCGCGCACGGCGGTGCGGTCCGATCGGACCTCGACACCGACCGGCACCCCGACCTCCGCGCGGCCGCCGCCCTGGCCGACCGCGCGCTGACGCTCATCGACGCCGGTTCCGCCGTCTTCCTCGGTGGTGGATCGGCCTGCGAGGCGCTCGCCGCGCGACTCGCACCCACCCCGGGCACCGTCCTGGTCACGGGCTCCGTGCCGGTGGCGCTCGCGGCCGCGCTCGCAGACGAACGGGCCGTCGTCCACCTCATCGGTGGCACCGCCGACGACCACGGGCTCCTGACCGGCGCGTGGGCGCGGGAGCAGTTGGGTGGTCTCCGTCTGGACGTCGCCGTCGTCGAAGCGCTCGGCGTCACCGCCGACGGCCGGCTGCTCCATGCCTCGCCGGAGGAGGCCGCCGTGGTCGCCACGGCGGTGGGTCTGGCCGGGTCGGCGATCCTCCTGGTCGATCCGGAGACGTTCGGCGCGGGCGGGCTGGCCGCCTCGGTCCCGGCCACCAGCCTCGCCACCGCGCTCCTCGCGGGCGACGCCGATCCGGGCGCGCTCGAGGCGCTGCTCGCGACCGGTGTCCGCGTCGAGACGATCGGGGTCGGCGCATGAGCGGCATCGTCACGGTCACGCCGGCCGCCGCGATCGACCAGACCTACCGGGTCGACGGGCTGCGGCTGGGTGACGTCAACCGGGCGGTCGGCGTCTCGACCGAGCTGAGCGGGAAGGGCGTCAACGTCGCCAGGGCCGTCACCCTCTCCCGGCTGCCCGTCCGAGCCGTCGTCCCGATGGGGGAGGACGGCCGGATCCTGGCCGCCGACCCCGCCTTGCAGCCCCTGCTCGCCGTGGTCCCGACCGACGGTCGGACCCGCGTGAACACGACGATCCTCGACGACGCGACCGGGACGACCAAGGTGAACGAGCCCGCGATCCCGTTGCGGGCCGCGGACTGGGCCGCGGTCGTCGCGGCGTCGGTGCGCGAGATCGACCGGATCGGCGCGGACTGGCTGGTCCTCTCCGGGACGATCCCCACGGTCGCGGAGGGCGGCGGGCTCGTCGACATCCTCGAGCTGCTCCGGGCAGCCGCGGGTCGCGGAGCGCGCGTCGCCGTGGACACCGCCGGCGTGGCCCTCGAGACCGCCGTCGCGAACCTCGACCTCGTGCACCTGCTCAAACCGAACGCCCACGAACTCGCCGAACTCACCGGCCGGGAATTGCTGACGATCGGTGACGTCGCCGCGGCGGCCGAGGAGTTGCACCGGGCCGGCTGCGACCTCGTCTACGTGAGCATGGGCGCCGACGGTGCGCTCGTGCGGTCGTCCGCCGGCCTGTGGCACGCCCACACCGCCGCGACCGTCGTGAACACCGCCGGTGCCGGAGACGCGTCGCTTGCCGGCTTCCTCGTCGGCCTCCGCGGGCCGGACGGGCAGGACGATCCGGCGACCGCCGTCGCGACGGCCGCCGCCTGGGGTGCGCTCGCGGTGTCGAGCGCGACGACGGTCCTCACCTCGCTCGACGGCGCACCGCTCCCGATCGCCGTCCGCGACCCCGACCCGGCGACGCCCCTGCGCGAACCGGCGACCCCACCACGGTCGGAGGTCGAGCCGCGATGACCGCCTCCGCCGTCCCGAGCTTCCACGCCGCCGTCGACCTCGGCGCGTCGAGCGGCCGTGTCATCGTGGGGCGGTGGGACGGCGAGCGCCTCCGGCTCGTCGAGGTGCACCGCTTCCCGAACGGCCCGGTCGTGCGCCACGGCCGGCTCGTGTGGGACGCCGAGCGGTTGTTCGAGGAGACGCTGACCGGGCTTGCCGCGGCGGTCCGCCACGCGGAGGCGGCGGGTGGCGCCCTCGACGGCATCGGGATCGACAGCTGGGGCGTCGACGTCGGCCTGCCCGTTCTCGGCCCCTCGCGTCTCGCCGCGTCCGTCCCCGAGGTCCGGCACCACCGCGGTGCCGACGAGCACGAGCCGGAGCGCGCCGCCGCCCTCGTCGACCCCGCCGCAGCGTACGCGGTCACCGGCGTGATCGAACACCCGATCAACACCGCCTTCCAGCTGCGGTCGCTCGCTGCGGGCTCGAAGACCGGACCGCCGTCGACCGAGGCACCGACGGTCCTCCTCGTCCCCGACCTCTGGGTGTGGTTGCTCACCGGCGTCGTCGGTGCCGAGCGGACGATCGCCTCGACGACGCAGCTGCTCGACCAGCGCTCCGGCGACTGGGCTGAGGCGCTCGTCGAGCGGTGGGGGCTCGGCGGGTTCCGCTTCCCACCGGTGGTCGCGCCGGGCACCCTGGCCGGCTCGACGACCCCCGAGATCACCGCCCGTCTGGGCGCGCGCTCCGCGATCCCCGTCCACCGGGTCGCCGAGCACGACACGGCGTCGGCGCTCGCCTTCGCCCGCCCGGACGGCGCCGAGCTGCTCGTCTCGAGCGGCAGCTGGTCGCTCGCCGGCGTGTGTCTCGCCGAGCCGATCCTCAGTGAGCCCGCGCGGTTGGCCGGGTTCACCAACGAGGCCGGCGCCGCGGGATCGTCGCTCCTCCTCCGCAACCTCTCGGGGATGTGGCTGCTCACCGAGTGCGCGCGGGCCTGGTCGCTGGAGGACGGACCCGCCGTCGACCCGGTGGAGCTCGTCGACGCGGCGACGGAGGCCGCCGCATCGGCCGAGGCCGTCCCGCCCACGGTGTTCGACGTCGCCGACCCCCGACTCCTCGTCCCCGGCGACATGCCGGCCCGCATCACGGCGCTGTGCCGAGCGGCCGGAGGCAGTCCGCCGAACAGTCGAGTGGACCTCGTCCGCAGCGTCATCGAGAGCCTTGCCGCCGCTTACGCCGCGACGGGTCGCGCCGCTGCGGCACTGACCGGCGTCCCGATCCGTTCGGTCCGCATCGTCGGCGGCGGATCCCGCAACCGGCTCCTCTGCGCGCGCACCGCGGAGCTGACGGGCCTGCCGGTCACCGCCGGCCCGGCCGAGGCCTCAGCGCTCGGCAACCTCGCCGTCCAACTCGTGGCCGCCGGCCGCGCTCCGTCGCTCGAGGCCGTGTACCGGGGTCACCGCGAGGACCCCGCCGACGATCAGGAACAGGGACCGACATGACCCACCCCACCGACCGACCGGAGACCGAGGCGGAGACGCGTGGCCGGCTCGCGACCTTCTCCCGGGAACTCGGCCGCCCGGATCGTGCCTGGGCGCTGCTCGCCGAAGGCAACACCTCGCTCCTGCTCCCGGGCACCGACACCCCGACCATGCTCGTGAAGGCGAGTGGCACGTCGATGGCCACGGCGACCGCCGACGACGCCGTCCGGCTGGAGCTCCCGTCTGTCCTCGAGCTCGTCGACGCGGACGAAGGAGGCGACGCCGAGGTCGCTGCCCTCTTCGACGCGGCGTCACTCGCCGGGGACGGCAGGCGGCCCTCTGTCGAGGCGATCCTCCACGCCGTCTGTCTCGATCTGCCCGGCGTCGCCGCGGTGGGCCACACCCATCCCGTCCCCGTCAACGCCCTGCTCTGCTCGGTGTCCGCGGAGGTGTTGACCCGCGGCTCGCTGTTCCCCGACCAGATCGTCGTGCTCGGCCCCGACCCACTGCTCGTGCCCTACGTCGACCCGGGGCTGGGGCTCGCCCGGGTGGTGCGACGGCTCCTCCACGAGCGGCTCGAGGCGACCGGCCGGGGGCCCAAGGTCGTCTACCTGCGCAACCACGGCATGTTCGCGCTCGGTTCCGACAGCGCAGAGGTCCTGCGGATCACCGAGATGGCGGCCAAGGTCGCCCAGGTGCTCCTCGGTGCGCTGGCGGCGGGCGGCCCCGTGTACCTCGACGACGCAGCTGTCGCGCGGATCGACACGAGACCCGACGAGCTCCTCCGGCGCGCCGCCCTGGCGTCGCCGGAACCGACGACGAACCGTGCCACGACGGCACAGGACGGGGCACGCGCATGACCGGACCGAACGGCTCCATCGACCTCACCGGACAGGTCGCGATCATCACCGGGGCATCCTCGGGCATCGGCCGGTCGTGCGCGCAGGCGCTCGCCACGGCGGGCGTGCGCACGGTCCTCGTCGGCCGATCCACCGCGAGGCTCTCGGCCGTCGCCGACGCCCTTCCGACCGAGAGCGTGTTCCTCGCCGGCGACCTCGCCGATCCCGCCGTCTCCGAACAGGCCGTCGCGCTCGCCCTCGCCGCCTTCGGTCGCCTCGACATCGTCCTCGCGAACGCCGGACTCTACGTCGGAGGGGATTTCGCCGACACCCCGATGACGGCGATCCAGGAGCTCGTCGGCGTCAACGTCCTGGGCGCGATGGCCACCGTGCGGGCCGCGCTGCCCCACCTCATCGGGCAGGGCTCCGGTGACGTCCTCGTGACGAGTTCGGTGTCCGGCCACCAGGACATCCACTGGGAGCCGGTGTACTCGGCCACGAAACACGCCATGCAGTCGTTCGTCCACACCACCCGGCGGAACCTCGTGGGGTCGGGGGTGCGGATGGGTGCCGTCGCTCCCGGCGTGGTGCTGAACGAGCTGTGGGGGATCGCGGAGGGCGCCGACGGGGTCGACGATCAGGTCGCGGCTCGCACCGGCATCCGCTCGGAGGACGTCGCGGACGCGGTGCTCTTCATGCTCACCCGCCCCCGCCACGTCACCATCCGCGACCTCGTGATCCTGCCGACGGACCAGGAGATCTGACCGCCGTGCCCAGACCGATCTCCAGCCACGCCTCCATCCACCGTCCACCCACCAGCAGGGAGTCCTGATGTTCTCCGACCTCAACGGCCGCACCGCGGTCATCACCGGCGGGGCCCGCGGGCTCGGCTTCTCGATCGCGACGGCGCTCGCCGCCCAGGGTGTCCACGTCGCCCTGCTCGACCTGCTGCCCGCCGTGCAGGCGTCGGCCGAGCGGCTCGCCGCCGAGCACGGCGTCCGCAGTGTCGGGATCACGGTCGACGTGACCGACGCCGAGGCCGTCGAAGCGGCCTTCTCGACCGCCGAGACCGAGCTCGGCGCGCCGTCGCTGCTCGTGACCGCGGCGGGCATCACGATCTGGGGCGACAGCGTCGACGTCGCGCCGGAGACCTGGCGGAAGGTGCTCGCCGTGAACCTGGACGGCACCTTCTTCGCCGCGCAGTCCTTCGCCTGCCGCGCGATCGCCGCCGGCCGCCCGGCGTCAGCCGTCTTCATCTCCTCGATGTCGGCGTTCATCGTGAACCAGCCGCAGTTCCAGGCCTCGTACAACACCTCGAAGGCGGCGGTCAGCCACCTCGCGTCGTCGCTCGCGGTGGAGTGGGCGCCGGCGGGCGTCCGGGTGAATGCGATCGCCCCCGGGTACTTCCTCTCCGACATGACCCGCGAGTTCACCGAGGCGAACCCCGACCTCGCTGCGGCGTGGACGGCAGCCATCCCCGCCGGACGGATGGGACAACCGGAGGATCTGCACGGACTCGTCCTGCTGCTCGCCTCGGAAGCCTCGTCCTACCTCACGGGCCAGAGTCTCGTGATCGACGGCGGCTACACGGCGCTCTGAGCGCCCGTCGTCCCGTCACCATCCCGCACACCGCCCCTGACCGTCCCCCGAACAGACCCGAGGACCAGCCATGACCGACTCCGACCCGCGCGGCGACCGCGCACCCGACCTCACCGGTGACGCCGCCTGGGGGACGCGACGGCGTCGGTTCGTCGAGGCGCGCTCCGGCGCGGTCGAGCGGGCCTGGGCGCCGCGTCCCGTCCGCGTCGACGACGGTCCGTCGGTCGGGCGGCGGCAGATCGAACTCCGGCACCTCGGCGGGCTGGAGGCGACCGTCGAGGTCGACCAGTTCCTCGACCTCGGCGAGGCGTCCTGGAACGGGGACGTCGTGTCCTTCGTCGCGCCGACGACCGCACCGCACGCCGCGAGTTGGGCCAGGCGGTGGCAGGGCGGCCTGCTGACGACCTGCGGACTCACGGCGGTCGGGGTGGCGTCGGAGGCCGAGGGCGGGATGCACGGCCGGGCGTCCAGGATCCCGGCGACGCTCACGCGGAGCGAGGGTCGCTGGACCGAGGAGGGGCGGTACGAGCTCCTCGTCGACGGATTCCTGCGCGAGGGTGCCGTCTTCCAGCAGAACCTGACGGTGACCCGCAGCATCCGCGCCGAGGTCGGTGTCGCGCGGATCCGCCTGCACGACGTGGTCCGCAACGAGGGCTTCGTCGCCGAGCCGGTCCGGCTGCTCTACCACGTGAACCTCGGGTGGCCGCTGCTGCACGGTGGCGCGGTCGTGGCGGCCGAGGCCGAGCCGGCCGCTGAACCCGTGTCCGGACCGTCGGGTGACGGTCTGTGGCGACGGGTGATCGAGGAGCCGGAGCCCGCGGCCGAGGAGCAGGTGGAAGCCCTGGACGCCGTGGCCGGTGCCGACGGCTGGTCCACCGCGACGCTGGTCGGCGAGGCCGGCACGGTCTCGATCCGCTTCCGTCCCGATCAACTGCCGTTGCTCACCGTGTGGCGCAGCACGGCGGCCGGGTCGTACGCCCTCGGCATCGAGCCGGGCACCTGCTGGCCGAGTCACGCCGTCGGCCCGGACCGCGGGAAGGCCGGCCGGACCCTGGAGCCCGGGGAGTCGTTCGAGGTCGACCTCGAGATCGCGTTCGAGCCGGCGACGGACGACGTCGGCGACTGAGGCCACCGGCCTCGGCCGCCCTCGAGCGCGCGATTTCCGAAGAATTCACGTCGGGGTATGTCATCGATGACATGAACGGGGTATGCTCGCCATGACATCGATGACATGGAGTCATCGTCGGAAGCCGACACGGACGTCGGACCCTGAACGGACACCGCCGTGCACCCTGCTGCGAACCTCGACCCGACCGCCGTCGCGTCCGTGGCCCCCGACGGACTCGTCGCCGGACTGGACCTCGGAAGCACCGGTGTGAAGATCCTCGTGACCGACACCGACGGTGCCGAGGTCCTCATCCACCAACTCCCGACGCCGTGGCTCGCCGGTGCGGGCGGCACGACCGTCATGGAGGCCGCCTCGCTCATCGCGACCGTCCGGGAACTCCTCGACCACGTCGCGGCCGAACTCGCCGACCGCTTCGGACCGGCCGTCCGGGTCCGCGCACTCGCCGTGTCGGGGATGGGGGAGTCCGGGATCGTCCTCGACGCCGTCGGCCGGCCCGTCGCCCCCGCGATCGCCTGGTTCGACCCGCGCGGTGCCGAACAGCTCGCCGCGCTCCCGGCCACGATCGCGGAGCAGTTCGCCGGCCGGACCGGCCTCCCGCTCGGCGTCCAGGTCTCGGTCGTCAAGCTCCTGCACCTGCGGGACGCCGGACTCGACCTCGCGGGAACCCGCTGGCTCAACCTGCCCGAGTACCTCGTCGCAGCGCTCGGCGGCGAGGAGGCCGCGGAGTACTCGCTCTCGTCCCGCACCGGACTCCTCGATCAGGACACGGGCGCCCCCTGGCCCGAACTGCTCGAGCACCTCGGGGTCGACGCCACATTCCTGCCGCCCTTCGTCGACGCCGGCACGCCGCTCGGCTCCGCGGCCGCGCCGTGGGTGCCGGAGGTCTTCGCCGATGCGGCACTGACCGTCGCCGGCCACGACCACCTCGTCTCCGCCGTGTCCACCGGCTCGTTCCCCGCCGAGCGGTACCACGTGTCGATGGGCACCGCCGAGGTCCTCCTGCGCCGACTCGACGCGCCCCTGCCCTTCGCCGCCCGAGAGCGCCTCGCCGAGGTGTTCATCAACTGCGTCCGCCACGTCGTCCCCGGTACCTGGGTGCTCGTCGCCGGGGTGAAGACGGGACTCCTCATGCGCCGTACCCTGCAGCTCGTCGGCGTGACCGAGCGGTCCGGCCGCGACCGCCTCGACGACGCGGTGATGGAGCTGCCCGTCGAGGGTCGCCTCGCGGACGGCGACATCGTCGTCTCCGGTGCCCGCAACGACGACGGGGTCCTGCACCTGACGGTCCGGGCGGACGGCGCCGACCCCGCTGAGATCTTCGCAGCGGTCCTCCGCCACGGCAACGACGAACTCCGCGTGCTCATCGAGGCCATGGACCGCGAGGTCCCGCCGGCGAGCTCGGCCCTCCTCACGGGCGGGTGGGCCGGCATGCGTTCGGTCCAACGCGCCCGAGCCGCCGTCCTGCCCGGGATCCAGGTCTCCGACCGGTCCCAGGACACCGCTTACGGCGCCACCGTCTTCGCCCGTTCCCTCCTCGAGCCGGCCGTCTCCGGTCGCGCCCGTCCCTGAACCGTCCGTCCGCCCAGCCCACCCACCGAACCCATCCACCCACCGGTCGACCTCGACCGGCCCGCAGCATCCGACGCGACCGCGTCGGCACCCGACCCCATCCGAAGCACAAGGAGCACCTGATGAACGCAGTAGCCACCCGCACCAACGAGCTCACGACGCTCGAACGCCGTGCCATGTCCACGATCAGCACCCCGGCCGGTGGCATGCTCATCGTCGCCGGCGACCAGCGCAACGGCATGAAGGCCGTCATGAAGGACGCGCCGAACGGTGCAGCCGGCATCAGCCGTGACGAGCTCGCCGAGGCGAAGAGCGACCTCGTGCGCTTCCTCGGCAACCACGCGCCAGCCATCCTCCTCGACCCCGAGGTCGCCCTCCCGCTCGTCGTCGACGAGCGCACCCTCTCCCGCACCACGGGCCTCGTGGTCGGCATGGACTCCTCCGGCTTCGACACCGAGAACGGTCTGCGTCGCACCAAGTACGTGCCCGGTATGGACGCCCGCAAGGTCCGTGAGCTCGGTGGCGACGCCGCGAAGATGCTCTTCTACCTGCGCTCCGACCAGCGCGAGGCGGAGCAGGTCGTCATCGACGAGATCGCCCGCCTCGTCGCGGAGTGCTCGGCCGAGGGTGTGCTCCTCATCGTCGAGATCCTCGTCTACCAGCTCGACGGCGAGAGCGACGAGGCCTACGCCGAGATCTTCCCCGAACTCGTTCGCGGTGCCGCGGAGATCTCCGTCGCCGCCGGTTCCAAGGTCCTGAAGCTGCAGTACCCGGGTTCGGCCGAGGCGGCCGCCGCCGTGACCGAGGCCGCCGCCGGTGTGCCGTGGGCCGTCCTCTCGGCCGGTGTCGACCACGAGACCTTCGTCGGTCAGGTCCGCACCGCGGTCGAGAACGGTGCCGGTGGCGCCATGGCCGGTCGCTCGCTGTGGAAGGATAGCCTTTCGATCTCGTCGGCCACGCGCGAGGAACTGCTCACGAACCGTGCGCTGCCCCGCCTCCGCGAGCTCGAGCAGGTCATCGAGACCGCCCTCGCCGGACGCTGACGCCTCGCGGGCGGTGGCCGAGGTCACCGCCCGCGCACGTCCACCCGTCGAACCGGCACCATCCCCGAGGAGCACCCATGGCCACGATGCAGGACGTGGCGTCCCTCGCGGGAGTGAGCTCGAAGACGGTCTCACGGGTCTTCAACGACGACCCGCACGTCCTCCCCGAGACGCGGTCCCGGGTCGAGACGGCGATGCGGGAGTTGAACTACGTCCCGAACGTGCTGGCGCGGACCTTCCGTGCCGGTCGATCCTCCTCCGTCGGTGTCGCCGTCCCCGATGTCGTCGACCCGTTCTTCGCCGCGGTCGTCCGCGCGGTGGAGGAGATCTGCTCACGCTCGGGCATCACCACGCTCGTGACGAGCATCGGCGACGACCCCTCGCGTGAGCGTGCCGTGCTCGACTCCTTGCTGCGCTCGCAGCTCATGGGGCTCGTGCTCGCACCCGTCGCCGAGGACCAGTCGTGGCTCGCGCCCTGGGCCGAGCACACGCCCATCGTGTTCGTCGACCGGGCGCCCGGCGGACTCGACGCCGACAGCTTCGTCGAGGACGACCACCGCGGTGCCTACCTCGCGACGAGGCATCTCCTCGAGCACGGTCACACCAGGGTCGCCTTCGTCGCCGACGCCGCACATCCACCGAGCACTCGACGCCGGCTCGAGGGCTACCGGTCCGCGCTCGCCGAGCACGACATCGCGCTCGACGACAGCCTCGTGAGCCTCGACGCGACGGACCGTGCGCCGGCCGCCGCCGTCCTCGACGGACTGCTCGCCCTCGCCGACCCGCCCACGGCCCTGTTCTCGGCGAACGCGCGCGTGACGATGGCGCTCGTCCCGGCGCTCCGCTCGCGGGGGATCGCCTCGCTCGGCTTCGGCGACTTCCCGATGGCCGACCAGCTCGACCCCGCGGTCAGCGTCATCGAGCAGGATCCCGCCCGGCTGGGGCGACTGGCCGCCACCCGGGCGCTCGCCCGCTTCGGCGACGCGGACGCCCCGCACGAGCGGAGCACCGTCGTGCCCGTCGGGCTGCTGCTGCGGGAGTCCTGCGGCTGCCACCTCGAGAGCTGATCCCCCGACCGACGGATGCGGCGCCGCCTGTTGGTCCGTAGCGTTGGAGGCTGCACACGACGCTCGGGGGAGACATCATGCACGGTTCGGACGGAACGACGAACGGGGGAGGCTGGGCGCCGGTGGGTCCGCCCGTCGCTCGGCCTGTGGCACCGCAGCATGACGTGGGAGCGGCGGAACCGGCCGGAGCGCCGGTGCTCGGTGCGGCCGGCCGAGCGGCGCTCGCGCAGCAACCTGAGTCGGTCATCGACCGCCAGCGCCGCCGCAACCGGGAGGCGGCGCCGATCCTGCCGTCGCGGGTCCCGTGGGTCGCGGTGATCGTCTTCACGGTCTTGGCGATCGGGCTCGCCTGGCTCGTCGCGTCCCCGCTGTGGTTGTCGGGCGAGGGGCTCGCGAACCCCTGGTTCCAGCTCATCGCGCTCGGCATGATGTACACGCCGACGGTCGCGGCGGTCGTCGTGGTCTGTTTCGTCGCCCGGCCGCGGAGCATCCCGCGGCTGCTCGGCCTCGCGCCCCTGCGTCCGCTCGCCCGCACCCTCGGGCTGTGCGTCGCGGCCCTCGTCGGCTTCCCGGTGCTCGCGTTCGGCGCCATGCTGCTCGGGCAGGCCATGGGCCTCATCACCCTCGACCTCGTCGACCTCTCCGGGCTCGCCGCCATCCTGGCCGCGTCCGGTGCCGGGGAGCCCTCGCGCGACCAGCTCACCACGATCGCCCTCGCCCAGCTCCTCACCCTGCCGATCAGCGTGCTCGTGGCCTCGCTGTCCGCGTTCGGCGAGGAGCTCGGCTGGCGGGGCTGGCTGCTGCCGAACCTGCTGCCCCTCGGCACCTGGCCGGCCCTCCTCGTCTCCGGGGCGATCTGGGGCGTGTGGCACGCACCGCTCATCCTCCTCGGGTACAACTACCAGCGGACGGACGTCGTCGGCGTACTCCTCATGGTGGGCTGGTGCATGCTCCTCGGCGTCGTCATCGGGTGGTTGCGACTGCGCTCCGCCTCGGTCTGGCCGGCCGTGATCGCGCACGGTGCCGTGAACGCCGCCGTCGGGGCGCTCCTCCTGTTCGCCAGCCCCACCTCCATGCAGGACACCGGGAGCGTCTTCGGCACCCTGCTCGGCTGGCCGGGCTGGATCCTGCTCGCCGTGGTGGCGCTCGTCCTCGTCGTCACCGGCCAGTTCGGCAAGCGTGCGGTGCCCGGGCTGCGTGCCTCCGAGGTCTCCGCGCCCGTGAGCTGACCCGCCGACGCATGCGCACGGCGTATGTGTCGCGCCGAGCAGGCTGCTTGTCCGGCTCTTCGACACTTGGTGCACTGGGATGATGCGCAGACCCGAGCTCCCCGAGGCGCCCACTCGCCCACACACCGCCCACACCCCCCGTCACGGTCGTGCTGCGAGCCCCCGGGTCCGCCGACGACGCCTCATCGTCGGCATCGCCGGCGGTCTGGTGCTCGCGCTCCTCGGAGGCATCGGAGCCCTCGCGCTCCGGCTGCAGGGCAACCTCAGCTCCGAGGCGATCGCCGCTCCGACCGGCCGCGCGACCGAGTCGGCGGAGCCTGGCGCACCGGACCCGGCGATCAACGTCCTGCTCCTCGGCTCCGA
This sequence comes from Plantibacter sp. LMC-P-059a, assembly GCF_030209505.1. Lineage (NCBI taxonomy): Bacteria > Bacillati > Actinomycetota > Actinomycetes > Micrococcales > Microbacteriaceae > Plantibacter > Plantibacter sp. LMC-P-059a. The sequence goes on from NZ_JARVRZ010000003.1 coordinate 30,742, forward strand.
CAGTCGTGACCTCGCGCTCGGCGACTACGGCGAGGACACCGGCACCAAGCGCAGCGACGCGATGGTGCTCGTGCACGTGTCCGCGGGCAACACCCGGATCGACGCGATGCAGATCCCACGAGACACGCTGACCGACCTGTCGATGTGCACGGACACCGGGCGGGGGACACCCGACGACTACGGCATGGTGAACGCGGCACTCAACTCCGGGGCCGCCTGCTCGGTCGCCGCGGTGCAGGCGATGACCGGTGTGCCGATCGACCACTTCGTCGAGCTCGACTTCAGCGGCTTCCAGGCGATCGTCAACGGCATGGACGGCTTGGCGGTGTGCCTGCCGACGGACATGGAAGACCCCTACTCGAACCTCGCCCTGCCCGCCGGCGCGCAGGTGATCGACGGGACGCAGGCGCTCGCGCTCGCCCGCACGCGACACGCGGTCGGCGACGGCAGCGACATCTCGCGCCTCGGCAACCAGCAGATGGTGATGTCCGCGATCGTGCAGCGGGCGCTGAGCGCCGAGGTGCTCACCCGGCCGGACCGACTCATCCGCTTCCTGGACGCGGTCACGTCCTCGCTCACCGTCGACACGGCGCTCGGCGACCTCGCGAGCCTCACCTCCCTCGCGCACCGGGTCTCACAGGTACCCGCGTCGGCCATCACCTTCCTGACGATGCCGTGGACCGAGGCGCCGTCGGACGCGAACCGGGTGGTGCCGAGCGAGGATGCGACGGTCGTCTTCTCGAGCCTCGCCACGGATGTCCCGGTGCCGATCGCGGGAGCCGCCGACGCGTCCCCGGCCGAGCCGGTCACGCCGCTCGAACCGGTGCGGGTCGAGGCGGTCAGCGTCTTCAACGGCTCGCAGACGAACGGGATCGCGACGGCGACGGCCGACCGACTGACTGCTCTCGGCTACGCCGTCGCGTCGATCGGCGACGCGGAGACGGACTCCCCGGTCACCATCCTGCTCGCACGCGACTCGGACGCGGCGCGGGCGACGGCCGCCTCCCTCGCGCAGGAGCTGGGGATCGCCGTCGTCGTGAGCGGTGAACCCGGGCCCGACGAGGAGGACGTCGTGCTCGTCATCGGTGACGACTTCGCCGCACTGACCGAGGCCGCCGGGCAAGCACAAGCGCCGGCGCCGGTCGAGGTCGAGTCCCGCAACGCCGCCGCGGACCTCTGCGGCTGACGCGGGGGCGCATCACCGCCCGGGCGAGGCCTGTTCCGTCAGGCGCAGGAACGCGCTCACGGCGGGCGTCCCGACGGTGTCGTGGCGGACCAGCAGCCCGATGCTCCGCGTGACCGGCGTCGGGAACCGGCGGACCCGCGCGCCGTTCGCCGCAGCCCAGTCCGCGAGCCGCTCGGGGACCACGGTCAGTCCGACGCCGGCGGTCGCGAAGCGGGTGAGCGCATCGCGTTGGGTCGTCACGATGACCCGCGGCGGCTGCGCGCCGAAGCGGGCGTAGGCCTCCTCGGTCACGGTCCGCATCGACGTCCCGCGCGGGAGGGTCACGAGGGTGTGCGCAGCCAGCTCCTCGCCGGTGATGGTCGGCGGGGTGTGGTCGGCCTCGCGCTCGGCGTCGGTCCTGAGGCCGGGGAGGACGATCGCGAAGCGCTGTTCCTCGAGGAGCCGCACCTCGACGCCGGGACCGACGGCGGCCACATCGGCCACGCCGAGGTCGATGCGCCCGAGGTCGATGGCCTCGAGCAGCTCGGCCGAGTCGACGGCGCCTGTGACCTCGATGCGGACGTCGGGGTGTGCGGCGTGGAACCGGGCGACGAGCTCCGGGACGTGGGTCGCGACGAGCGAGGGGAGCGCGCCGATCCGGAGCGTGCCGACGGTGAGCGCGTGCTGGGCGTCGGCGAGTGCGCGGAGCCCGTTCGCCTCCTGGAGCATCCGCCTCGCCGGGCCGAGCACCGACCGTCCGGCATCGGTGACCTGCATGCGCCGACCGACCCGGGTGAAGAGCGCGAGCCCGAGCTCGGCCTCGCAGCGTTGGATGCGTCGCGTGAGCGAGGGCTGCGAGATCCTGAGGACGTCGGCGGCGGCAGCGTACGAGCCGTAGTCGACCACGGCGACGACGGCTTCGAGCTGTTCGAGGTTCACCGGCAGACTTCGTACACGTGGTCGGCGGCGTCGGACGGGGCGAGGTCGCGGTCGCGCAGGATCGTCGAGAACGGGACCTGCGGGTCGGCGCACACCTCGTCGAAGGTGCCGCGCAGATCGTCGGTGTACTCGATGTCGAGCACGGCCCCGCCGTACACCTCGGTGTAGGTGCCGCACTCGTCGAAGCGGTGGCACTCCTCGGCCACGGCGAAATCGAATCCGACGTCGTCCCGTCCCCGCGTGCCGAGGTCGCCGGCGTTCTTCTGCCCGATGAGAAGGCCCGCGTCGTGGGCGAGGTCGGCGTAGCGGGTGGCGAGGGCCATCGCGTCGTCCACGGTGAGTCGGCCGTCGGACCGCGTGTACGAGTCGAGGTTGTCGATCTCGACGGCGTCGAAGCCGGCGTCGGCGCAGCGGGTGATGCTCGTGCCGACCCGTTCGGCGATGCGGGCGCGTCGGTCGTCAGTGGAGAGGTCGAAGATCAGCTCGTCGGGCCAGTTCTCGTCGATGATCGGTTCGCCCGCCTCGTCGGTGAGCACGAGGTCCGGCTCGGCGAGCCACGCGTCGCGATCGGCCGGCTGGCTCTGGAAGCCGTTCACGTAGCAGATCGAATACCGGTCCGGGTCCGGGGTGTCCGTGCTGTCGCGGACGACGCCACCCACGCCGGCGGCCGGTTCGTATCCGCCGCCGAGCTGGTAGTCGAACACGATGTCCGTTGGGAACCCGCTGGCCGCGGTGGCCGATCCGCTGCTGGAGGCGGCCTCGCTCTGGGGAGATGAGCAACCGGCGGCGACGAGCACGACGGCGAGGACGCCGGCGGCCGCGAGGGCCGTGCGGGCACGGAGGTGGGGGAACGGCATGCGACCAGCCTAGGTCCCGGGCCCGGGCACGCCGGAGGGCGCCGTCCACACGTCCACGGAGCGGGTACCGTTGGGGGCATGAAGTATCTGGTGCTGTTCGCCGCGGGTGCCGCGCTCATCCTCCTCGGGATCGTCTTCGCGCTGCTCCTGGAGCTGCCCGTCGGGTTCCGGATCGCGGGGCTCGTCGCCATGCTGCTCGGCACCGTGGTCATGGGCGTGAACGTCGGCCTGCAGTTCTTCGACCGCCGCCGCGAGCGGGCCCGCCGCCTCTGACGCCCGCCGGCGCAAGCGCCTGACGCCGCCCGATCCCGCGCGTTACCCTCGAAGCCACCCGCCTCAGCCGAAGCGGGACGACAACCGGGAGGCTTCGTGGCGCGCGCGCTCTTCATCATCGACGTACAGAACGACTTCACCGAGGGCGGTGCGCTCGGGGTGACCGGTGGCGAGAACGTCGCCGCAGGGATCACGCAGCTCCTCGCTGAACACGGGGACGACTACGCGCACGTGTTCGCCTCCCGCGACTGGCACGACGCCGAGGGCGACAACGGCGGTCACTTCGCCGCGGGCGAGCCCGACTACACGACCACCTGGCCCGTGCACTGCGTCGCCGGGAGCGAGGGTGCCGAGTACCACCACGCGCTCGACACCAAGGCGGTCGACACCCACATCCGGAAGGGGCAGGGAGCCCACGGGTACTCGATCTTCGAGGGCGTCACCCCCGAGGGCCGACGCTTGGAGGAGGTCCTCGCGGACGCCCAGGTCACGGAGGTCGACGTCGTGGGCCTGGCGACCGACTACTGCGTCCGCCGGAGCGCCCTCGACGCCATCGGGCACGGCCTGCAGGTCCGGGTGCTCACCGAGCTGGTGGCACCGGTCGACGAGGCTGCCGGAGCGGCGGCGCTCGCCGAGATCGCCGAGGCCGGGGGAGTGATCGTCACGCGCTGAGACCCTGCCGGACCAGACTCGTACACGCCACCCGTCGCAGATAGTAAGCTAGCTGCATAATATTCGGGACAGGGCGAGGACGGGGCATGCGCATGACGCACGGGCGACACGGTGAGGCATCGACGACCACGGCGCCGCGGCGGGATCGGAACGGGGCGCCGCGCTGGCTGCGCATCCTGCTGCCCGCGGTCCTCATCCTCCTGTGGCTCACCGCGGCCGGCGTCGGCGGGCCGTACTTCGGCAAGGTGAGCGAGGTCGCGACCAACGACCAGACGAGCTTCCTCCCCGCGAGCGCCGACGCCACCGAGGTGCAGGCCGCGCTCGACGGGTTCCGTGACGGCGACGACATCCCGGCCCTCGTGCTGTTCGTGCGGGAGGGCGGGATCACCGCCGACGACCGCTCCGCCATCGACGACGAGCTCACGACGATCGCTTCGACCGAGGGCGTCGCCGACGGCGTCTCACCGGCCATCCCCTCGGAGGACGGCGAGGCGCTCGAGGCCTTCGTGCCGATCAGCGGCGACGCGGAGGTCGGCGACGTCGTCGAGGCCCTGCGCGCACAGCTCGCGGACGCGATGCCGTCGGGGGTCGAGGTCTTCGTCACCGGTCCCGCCGGTTTCACCGCCGACCTGACGGCCGCCTTCGCCGGCATCGACGGCATCCTGCTCCTCACCGCTCTCGGCGCCGTCTTCCTCATCCTCATCGTCGTCTACCGGTCGCCGGTGTTGCCGTTCCTCGTGCTCGGCACCTCGCTCTTCGCCCTCTGCACGGCGCTCCTCACCGTGTGGTGGCTCGCCAAGGCCGGCATCGTGCTCCTGAACGGTCAGGTGCAGGGCATCCTGTTCATCCTCGTGATCGGCGCGGCGACGGACTACTCGCTGCTGTACGTCTCGCGGTACCGGGAGGCGCTCCGCGACCACGAGCGGCGATGGGATGCCACGTGGGCGGCGCTCCGCGGTTCCCTCGAACCGATCGTCGCCTCGGGAGGCACCGTGATCGCGGGGCTGCTCTGCCTGCTGCTCAGCGATCTGAACTCGAACAAGGCACTCGGGCCGGTGGCTGCGATCGGCATCGTCTTCTCCGTGCTCGCCGCACTCACCTTCCTGCCGGCCCTGCTCCTCGCCTGCGGCCGCAGCTCCTTCTGGCCGCTGCGCCCGAAGGTCGGCAGCGAGCACCGGGTGCAGGTCGCGACGGACGACGACGACGCGGTGCCGACCACCGGCCTGTGGGGTGGGATCGCCCGCCTCATCTCGCGCCGCGCCCGCGTCGTCTGGATCGGGAGCACCCTCCTCCTCCTGGTCGCGAGTCTCGGCGTCGTCCAACTGCAGGCGGACGGCGTCGCGCAGAGCGACCTCATCCTCGGGACCTCCGAGGCGCGCGACGGACAGCTCGCGCTCGGCGAGCACTTCCCGGCCGGATCGGCGAGCCCTGTCTCCGTCCTCACCAGGGAGGGCGACGCCGCCGAGGTCATCGCCATCTTGGAGGACACCGACGGGCTCGACGACGTCCAGGTGCTGGCGAGCGGCACGGCGACCGGCACCGCGGACGCGACCGTGCGCGACGGGGAGGCGGTGTTCACCGCGCCACCCACCGGTCCTCCCGGGGCTGCTGCGACGTCGGCCGAGCCCACCGTCGACGACGGCCGGATCGTGCTCCAGGCGACCCTCGACACGGCACCCGATTCCGCAGCCGCTGAAGAGACCGTGCGACAGCTGCGCGCCGACCTCGACGCCGCCGTCGGCTCCCACACACCGGTCGGCGGAGTCACCGCGACCGCGATCGACTCGAACGACGCCGCCATCCACGACCGGAACCTCATCATCCCCGTGGTGCTCGTCGTCATCCTCCTCATCCTCATGCTGCTCCTGCGCTCGGTCCTCGCGCCGGTCCTGCTCATCCTCAGCGTGGTCGTGTCCTTCGGGGCGGCGCTCGGGGTCTCCGCCCTCGTGTTCAACCACGTCCTCAGGTTCCCCGGCGCGGATCCGAGTGTCCCGCTCTACGGCTTCGTCTTCCTCGTCGCGCTCGGGATCGACTACAACATCTTCCTCATGACGCGGGTGCGCGAAGAGTCGCTCCGGGTCGGCACGAGAGCCGGGGTGTTGCGCGGTCTCGCGATCACGGGCGGGGTGATCACCTCGGCCGGCCTCGTCCTCGCGGCCACCTTCGCCGCGCTCGGCGTGATCCCGATCCTGTTCCTCGCGCAGATCGCCTTCATCGTCGCGTTCGGCGTCCTCCTCGACACGATCATCGTCCGGACCCTGCTCGTCCCGGCCCTCAGCCATGACATCGGCAGCGCCATCTGGTGGCCGTCGAAGCTCGCGAAGGGACGCGTCGAGCACCGGCACGCCGCCTGAGCGAGGGTTCGCTGTCTCCGGTCACTGAGCTTGTCGAAGTGCCCCGGACGAGCTCCTCCCCGCAAGGGTCTCGGCCCCGGACGTCCTACCCCTGCTCGGCGAGGAACGCCAGGACCGCGTCCTTGAACACCCGGGAGGACACAGCGTTGAAGTGCTCGCGGCCGGGCAGGCCGACGTACCGCGCTCCGGCCGCCTCTGCGAGGCGCCGACTGCCGTCCGCGACCGCGTCGTCGTCCCCCGTCACGAGGAGCATCGGGAGGGGCGGCACCTCGGCCGTGGTCGGCTGCGGACCGCCGCGGAGGCCCTCCACCAGGGCGATCAGGGCTTGGACGTCGTTGCCGGGGACCCCCTCCGCCATCGACACGTACGTCTCCGTGAGGCGGTGCGTGATCGTCGCGCCGGTCCTGACGCGGAGTCGGGCCTCGTCGAGGTCGAAGCCGCGGAGCGAGTCGCCCTCGGGGAGCCCGCCGAGGCTGAGCGAGCGGACACGGTCGGGGTGCCGGACACCCAACCGCCAGCCCACCCGCGAGCCGAGCGAGTAGCCGAGGTAGTGCGGTTCGTCGACGCTGTAGCCGTCGAGCACGGTGAGGACGTCGTCGACGAGGCCGTCGAGTCGGTAGGCGCTCGGATCCGTCGGCTTGTCGGAAGCGCCGTGGCCGCGCTGGTCGATCGTCACCAGCCGATACCCGGCTCGCGTGAGGGTCCTGGTCCACCCCGCGAGGTCCCAGTTCAGTCCGGCACTCGAAGCGAAGCCGTGGACGGCGACGACCGTCTCCGCGCGGTCCGCCTCGGCCGCCGGCTCGTGCACGTAGGTGGCGATCCGGAACCCGTCCGACGACATGACGTAGGTGGGCGCGATCGGCTCAGGCTGGGGAAGCACCCGACCACGATACTCGCCGCGGGGAGCGGTTCGGCACGCGCCGGACGAGTCGTCGCGACGTGGCTCAGTCGACGGCGATCGGGCGAGGCCCCTGGTGCATCATCTCCGACAGGTACGGTGCGACGACGCTCGTGGAGATGCGGCAGTCGAGCAGGAGGACGCCGTCCGCCCCGGCGTGGACCCAGTCGGTGAGGCCGTCGAGGTCGGCGAGGGTGTCGATCGTGAGGCCCTGACCGCCGAGCGCACGGGCGAGCGCGGCGAAGTCCACCTCGTCGATGAGCATGGGGGCCTGGTCGAGTCCGCGTGAGCCGTACTGGTGGACCTCGGCGCCGTACGCGGCGTCGTTGAAGACCACGACCACGCCGCTCCGGACCGTGCGGATGACGGTGTCGAGGTCGGGGAGCGCCATGAGGCCGCCCCCGTCGCCCGTGCAGAGGACGGTCGTGCCGGGGTGCCCGACCGCGGCCGCACCGACGGCGCTCGGGAAGCCGAGCCCGATGGTCTGGTAGGCGGTGCCGACCATGACGAGGCGGTCGGGGGAGGGGATGTCGAGGTAGCTCGGTGCCCAACCGATGAAGTGGCCACCGTCCTGGACGACCGTGCGGTCCTGCGGCAGCAGTTCGTTCAGCCGATGCGCGAGGCTGCGGGGGTCGAGTCGGCCGTCGGCGCACACGCCGACGCCGGGATCACGGTCGAGGTGGGGTGCCGGTCGGACGGCGCCTCCGGCGGTGAACCAGCCGGAACCTGCCACGCCGTCCAGGCGATCGAGCAGACCGGCGGCGGCGAGCGCTGCGTCTCCACGGACGAGTTCGTCCACCCGGGCGTTCGTCGGAGCGTCGGCGAGGTCCACCTGGATCACGTGCGCCTCGGGCGAGAACGCCTCGCCGAACCGCATCGTGAACTGGTTGAGGCCGGCGCCCACGACGAGGACGACGTCCGCATCGGCGATGGTCCGCGCCGCGCGTTCCGTCGCGAAGCCTCCGGCGACGCCGAGGTCGCGGTCGCTCGCCCCGAACAGTCCGAGTCCGAGCGCCGTGGTCGCGGTGTAGGCGTCCAGACGTTCCGCGAGCTCCCCGAGGACGGGGCCGGCGTCGGCCAGCCAGGCACCACGGCCGGCGAGGATGAGCGGTCGACGCGCGGAGCGCAGGGCGGCTGCCGCGGTGTCCAGTCGCCGCGCGACCGGTTCGACGCGGGACGGCCGGACGAGGGCGGGGTGATGCGGCGTGCCGTCGGCCCGCAGCGGTTCGTCCGACGCCGCGGCGGCGAGGTCGTACGGGATCGCGAGCACGACGGCCGTCCGACGGTGGACGGCGTGTTCGATGGCCCGCAGGGTGGTCGCGGTGGCGTCGTCGCGGCCAACGGTGAAGGTGGGCGCTCCGAGCCCGGCGGCGATCTGGAACTGGTCGACGTCCCATGGCCTCGTGCCGGTCGTGGGCGCGTCCCCGACGACGAGGACGAGGGGGATCCGCGCCATGACCGCTTCGGCGAGCGGGGTCAGGGTGTTGGTGAATCCGGCGCCGTAGGTCGCCGTGGCGGCGGCCAGGGCACCACCGGCGCGGACGTAGGCGTCGGCCGCGGCGACCCCGCCGGCTTCGTGCCGCATCGCCGTGATGCGCGTGCCGGTGGCGGCGAGGGCGTCGAGGAAGTGGGCGTTGCCGTTCCCCATGACCCCGAACACGTCGGAGACGTGGCGGCTGAGGGCCTGGGCCACGCGGGCGGAGACGGTGGACGGGGTGACCGCGGGAACGATCGACGAAGCGTGTTCGGGCATGGGATTGACCTTCGAGAACGTGGACGGATGGGATTCCGTGTGTGTCTCGCCGGTGCTGACCGCGCTATCGCCCTTTTTTCGAGCAACGACTCCGGTGTCGCGGAGCCTGACGAGCACACTCTACTCCGCGGGGACCCCGCTGCACAGCGCGGTCCCCGCGTCATCCGCTCAACATCCGCGACACCCGCCGGACAGCCCGGCGACGTCCGCTGGAGGCTGTCCTCATGACCCACATCGTGCAGGCCAATGCGGCCGAAGACCTCCTCGCCCTCGTCCCCGGACTCATCGGAAGCACCCCGAGATCAAGTCTCGTCGTCGTCCTCTTCGAGGGTTCCCGCAGTCGCGGCGCCCTCCAGGTGCATCTCCCGGTCGGGACGGACGTCGACCGGCGGGTGGCCGAGGCCGCCGCAGAGCGCGCCCTCGGATTCGCCTGCCGGGCCCCGGGCGTCGACGCCATCGTGCCGGTGCTCTACACGGACGACGCCTTCGGGGCGGGGTCCGAACCGCCGGGCCGGGTCATCGCCGACGCGGTCCTCGAGTTGGCGAGCGCGCACGGGTTCACGGTCAAGGATGCGCTGTGCTCGGCCGTCGACGGCTGGGGCTCATACCTCGATCCCGGACTTCCCTCCGGCGGGAGGTCGCCGGCGATCGTGGCCTCGGCTACGGTGCCGCAGGTCCCACCGCTCCCAGCAGAGCTCGTCACGACCGAGGTGCCGTCAGTGGATCCGGCGACGTTCGCGGCCGTCGACCTCGAGTACCGGGTGCTCAGCGCTCGGCTGGACGCCATGCTCGATGCGGCCACCGATCGCGCCCGCACGAGCTGGCGGATCGATGTCGGAGACACCGTGGAACGACTCGACGGCCTTCCGGAGGTCTTCGAGGATGCCCTCATCCGCGGCGTCGGAGCGATGACCCCTCGGGAGGTGGCCTTCCTGTTGCTCAGCCTGAAGCGCCCATGGGCGAGTGACCTCGCGCTCATGCAGTGGGCGTTCGGGCGAGACCTGGGCGAGGAACTCGATGACGCCGAACGCGCGTACGGGCATCTCCCGATCGGGATGGACGACCCGGAGGTGTTCCACCGGGTCGCCCACCTCCTGGTCGGCGACGGACCGCATCCGGACGTCCAGCGCATCCGGGCGGCGAGCAGCCTGCTCCTCGGCGTCACGGCGCGCGCATCCGAGTCGGCGCGCGTCGCACCGCTCGCCATGCTCGCCTGGCTGTCCTGGGCGCTCGGTCAGAGCAGCCGTGCGGCCGCCTTCCTCGACGAGCTCGACGACGCTGAGCTGGACCATCCACTGGCGTCGACCGTCGCGTCGCTGATCCGCCAGGGGCACCTGCCTGCCTGGGCCTTCCGGCCGTCGGCCGAGCCCGGGGGATCCGTTGTCGCCGCGAACGGTCAGCCCGCCGCGTGACGCTCGAGGAAGTCGTAGACCTCGGAGTCGTCCACGCCCGGGAACGTGCCGCTCGGCAGTGGCGACAGGATGTGCGTGTGCAGGCGGGCACTGGGCCACGCCTGCTCGCGCCACTTGTCGGCGAGGACGGAGGGAGGCCGTCGGCAGCAGGTCGGGTCCGGGCACGTCGACACCGCACGGGTCGTCGTCTCCCGCCCGCGGAACCACTTCGCCTCACCCCAGGGCACGCCGACCGAGATGGAGAACTCGCCGGCCTCCGTGGTGCCGGTCTGCGTCGCGCACCAGAAGGTCCCGGCCGGGGTGTCGGTGTACTGGTAGAGCTCGGTGGTGCGGTTGGTCCGGGCGAAGGCGTTGCGTGCACTCCACTTCCGGCACACGATCTGGCCCTCCACCGCGCCCGTCACGTCGACGGGGAGCGGGAGTTCGTCGTTCTCGTAGGCCTTCGAGATCGCGCCGTCCTCCGAGACGCGCAGGAAGTGCAAGCGCATGTCGAGTCGCGAGGTCGCGAGGTTCGTCAGTCGGAGGGCCGCCGCCTCGTGGGTGACGCCGAAGGCGTCGCGGAAGTCCTCCACGGCCAGGTTGCGGTCGCGCTTGGCCTGCTGCAGGAAGGACACCGCGGCCGTCTGCGGCATGAGCGCCGCCGCCGCGAAGTAGTTGATCTCGAGCCGCTGCCGGAGGAACTCCGCATAACTCGTGGGTCGTTGGTGTCCGAGCAGTCGGTGGGCCATCGCCTGCAGGGCCATGGACCGCAGCCCGTGCCCGCCGGGGATCGACGCCGGCGGCAGGTAGATCCGACCGTTCTCGAGGTCGGTGACGCTCCGAGCCGAGTGCGGGAGGTCGTTGACGTAGATGAGGTCGAAGCCGAGTTGCTCCGCCATGACGCTCACCGTGCGGTGCGTGAGGGCGCCGGTGCTGTGCCCCGCCCGCAGGACGCGGGACTCGGCGAGTTCCTCGATCTCCGGGAGGTGGTTGTCGCGCTCGCGCATCCACTCCCGCAGTTCGGTGTTGGCGCGTCGGGCCTCCTCGGGCGTCGCGATCGCCTCGTTCGCATGCCGTTGCAGTTCGCGGTGCAGCCCGACGAGCGCGCGGAGGGCGTCGTCCGGGATGCCCTTCGATGGCTTCACCTGGGGGAGGGTCAGCTCGCTGTACAGGGCGCTCCGTTGCAGCCGGTCCAGTTCGATCTCCAGCGCAGCACGGGGATTCGGTGCCTCGCTCGAGAGCAGGTCGTTCAACTCGACACCGAGGGCGGCGGTGAGCTCCTGCAGGACCGACAGTTTCGGCTCCCGCTTGCCGTTCTCGATGAGGGAGAGCTGACTCGCGGCCAGACCGACCCGCTCGCCGAGATCGTCGAGGGTGAGACCACGACGCGTCCGGAAGTGGCGGATCCGGCGCCCGAGGGTGAGCAGGTCTGCGGCGGCGTTGCCGGAGGGGTTCGGGGTCATTCCTTCACCATATCGAAAGATCGGGTGTTCTTCACGGCGGTTACCCCGAGAAGAACCTCGGATTCGGGCGCAGAGTGGGTCCACGCCCACTTCTTGACTGTCCCACCAACGCCGGAGGAACACATGTCCATCGCCGAGCTGCTCTCCGATCCGACCCCCGCCCCCACGTCACGGCGGCTGCTCCGAGCGGTGCAGCCGCCGACCTCCTCGGGGCTCGCCGAGCTGCACGCCTGGGTGGACGAACTCGCCACCCTCCTCGAACCGTCCGCCATCCACTGGGTCGACGGCTCGGCGAGTGAGTCGCACCGGCTCACCCACCAGCTCGTCGCCGAGGGGAAGCTCATCAAGCTCAACCCCGAGTGGCGGCCGAACAGCTTCCTCGCCCGCAGCGACCCGAGCGACGTCGCGCGGGTCGAGGACCGCACCTTCATCTGCTCCGAGACGGAGGAGGACGCCGGTCCGACGAACAACTGGCGCGAACCGGTCGCCATGCGAGCCGAGCTGCGCGGGGTCTTCGCCGGCAGCATGCGCGGTCGGACGATGTACGTCGTCCCGTTCTCGATGGGTGCCGTCGGCGGGCCGCTGTCGCAGCTCGGGGTGCAGATCACCGACTCCGCCTACGCCGTGCTCAGCATGGGGATCATGACCCGGATGGGCGACCGCGTCCTCGAGCTCATCGCCGACGGTGCGCCCTGGGTGCGCACCGTCCATTCGGTCGGTGCCCCGCTCGAGGCGGGGCAGGCCGACGTCGTCTGGCCGTGCAACGACACGAAGTACATCGTGCAGTTCCCCGAGACCCGCGAAGTGTGGTCCTACGGCTCGGGGTACGGCGGGAACGCCCTCCTCGCGAAGAAGTGCTTCGCCCTGCGGATCGCCTCGGTCATCGGGCGGGATGAGGGCTGGCTGGCCGAACACATGCTGCTCGTGCGCGTGACCTCGCCCGAGGGCCGTGCCTTCCACCTCGCGGCCGCCTTCCCCTCGGCCTGCGGCAAGACGAACCTCGCGATGCTGCGGCCCACGATCCCGGGATGGCGGGTCGAGACCCTCGGCGACGACATCGCCTGGATCCGTCCCGGCGAGGACGGCCGCCTGTACGCGATCAACCCGGAGGCAGGTATCTTCGGCGTGGCGCCCGGCACGGGAGCGACGACCAACGCGACGGCCGTCGACACCCTGTGGGGCAACACGATCTTCACGAACGTGGCCCTCCGCGACGACGGCGACGTGTGGTGGGAGGGGCTCACCCCCGAGCCGCCGGCACACCTCATCGACTGGCAGGGCCAGGACTGGACGCCGGACTCCGGTCGCCCGGCGGCGCACCCGAACTCACGGTTCACCGTCGCGGCGGCGCAATGCCCGTCGATCGCCCCCGACTGGGACGCGGCCGACGGCGTGCCGCTCGACGCGATCCTCTTCGGCGGACGCCGGGCCACGAACGTGCCGCTCGTGGTGGAGGCGAGCAGCTGGGAGCACGGCGTGTTCATGGGTGCCACGATCTCCTCTGAGCAGACGGCGGCTGCCGAGGGCACGGTCGGCGAGCTCCGTCGCGACCCCTTCGCGATGCTGCCGTTCTGCGGCTACAACATGGCCGACTACTGGGGTCACTGGCTGCGCGTCGGTGGTGCGCTCGACCACGGGAAGGCGCCGAGGATCTTCCAGGTCAACTGGTTCCGCAAGGACGCCGACGGTTCGTTCCTCTGGCCGGGCTTCGGCGAGAACGCCCGGGTCATCGAGTGGATCGTCCGGCGGCTGGAGCACGAGGCCGGGTCAAGGGTGTCGGCCATCGGTGGGCTGCCGCTCGTCGACGAGCTGAACCTGGACGGCGTCGACCTGCCGGAGGACGCCCTCGACGCCCTGTTCGCCGTGGACCGCGACTCCTGGCTCGCCGAATGCGACCTCACCGAGGCGTTCTTCGACACCTTCGGGAACCGCGTCCCGGCCGCCCTCCGGGCCGAACTCGCCGCGCTCCGCTACCGCCTCCGCGCCTGACGCTCGTCCTGCGTTCGCCCATCTTTGGGCGAATGAAGGTTCGTTCGCCCAAGAATGGGCGAACGAACCGGCGACGAGAGTGCTTCACAGCTCCCGAACGAGGGCAGAGGTCGACGCGAGGTGGCCGCGCTGCTCGGCCCGCCGCTGGATCGCGCGACGATCGAAGCATGACGTCAACCGATCTGCCCGATCACGACGCGTTCTCCGTCCGCTCGGCGCTGGAGCAGGGCGTCTCGCCGGAGCGCCTCCGCACGACGCGCGTTCCAGCACCGTTCCCGGGGGTTCGGAGCTTCGCTGCACCACGCAGGGGCGCCGACCTGTCTCCCGGGCAGCGGCATCTCGCGCACCTGGAGCTGTGTCGGGCGTACTCGCAGCGAATGGCGCCGGCGCAGTTCTTCTCACACCTGTCGGCCGCACACCTCCTGAATGCTCCGCTCCCGGCGCGGCTGTGCTGGGACGAGGTACACGTCGGCGTCCGGCCGCCGAACCGGGCGCCCAGGGTCGCCGGGGTCGTCGGCCATCGCTTGACGGGCCTCGTCGGCGATCCGATCCTCATCGAGGGGCTCGCCGTCGTGAGTCCCGCCGACATGTGGTGTCAGCTCGGACCGAGTCTCACCATCGACGAGCTGGTCGCGGTCGGCGATCACCTGGTCCGTGAGCGCGGTGCCTCAGGCCGGTGGCGGCATGAGCGCATTCCAGGGCTCTGCTCGCTCGACGACCTCGCAGGGGCGCTGGGCAGCTCCCGGCACCTCGGCGCGGGAAAACTCCGTGCCGCGCTCCCGCAGATCCGCGGTGGTTCAGAATCCCCGAAGGAGACGGAACTCCGACTCGCTTTCGTTCGTGCCGGCCTCCCGGAGCCGGTGCTCAATCACGAACTCCGCGATCGCCGGGGGCGATTCATTGCACGTCTCGACCTCGCCTACCCGGCGTATCGTGCAGCGTTCGAGTACGACGGGCGCCAGCACGCGACCGACGCGGGACAGTTCGCGAAGGACGTCGACCGGATCCATGCCATCACCAGACTCGGCTGGTCCCACGACCGCTTCCTCGCCCATCACCTGCAGGCGGGTGCCGCAGTCGCAGTCGACAGAGCCCGCGAGCGCCTCATCGCGGCAGGATGGCGCCCTTGACGCCGTTCGTTCGCCCATCTTTGGGCGAATGAAGGTTCGTTCGCCCAAAGATGGGCGAACGGACCGGGGTCAGACGAGGAGCTGGTGCTTCGCGAGTTCGCGGTAGAGCGGCACCTCGGTGACGAGCTCGCTGTGCGTGCCGACGCCGACGACGCGACCCGCGTCGAGGACGACGATCTGGTCGCTGTCGACGACCGTCGAGAGGCGGTGGGCGATCACGATGAGCGTGCGCCCCGTGGCGACCGCGTCGATGGCCTCGCGCATCATCTGCTCGTTCACGCCGTCGAGGCTCGACGTCGATTCGTCCAGCAGCATGATCGGAGGGGCAGCGAGGATGGCCCGTGCGATCGCGAGCCGCTGACGCTCTCCACCGGAGAGCATGATGCCGTCCTCGCCGACGGGAGCCGACAGGCCGAGCGGGTTGCGGTCGAGCACGGCACCGAGGTTGACCGCGTGCAACACCCGGACGCAGTCGGCGTCGTCGGCGTCCGGCGACGACAACAGCAGGTTGTCGCGCAGCGTGCCGGCGAGCACCGGGGCGTCCTGCTCCACGTAGCCGATCTGATGTCGGAGCTCGGTCCGGGGCATGGTGCGGATGTCGACCCCGCCGAGCCGGATGGCGCCGGCGGTCGGGTCGTAGAAGCGCTCGATGAGGCCGAGGATGGTGCTCTTGCCGGCACCGGACGGCCCGACGAGCGCGGTGCGCCTGCCCTGCGGCACCTCGAAGGAGACACCGCGGAGCACTTGGCGACCGAGGGCGGACTGCGCCTCGGTGAGCCGGGCGGCGTCGGCGGCCAGGGTCTCCGAGGGGGCCGAAGCGTCGTCCGACACGGTGGCCGCGAGTGCCTCCGCAGCCGCGCGCTCCCGCTCGATCACCGCGGCGTCCGGGTAGGCGAACACCACCTCGTCGAACGCGATGGCGGGGGCGTCGGCGGTGGCGGAACCGGGACGCGCGACGCGCGCGGCGATCGCCGCGTCGTCGTCGCCCTCGTCGGGGAGGTCGAGGATCTCCTGGATCCGTCCGAGGGCGCCGAGGGCCTGGTTGACGCTCGTGATCGCGCCGAAGGCCTGACCGAGCGGCATGATCATCATGAACAGGAACAGGATGAACGCGACGAGGCTCGCGATCGTGATCGCGCCCGATGCGACCCGGAAGCCGCCGACCCCGAGCACCACGAGGAACGAGGTCTGCATGGCGATGCCGGCCACCGGGACCACCAGCGAGGAGATCTTCGCGATCCGGACACCGACGCCGTAGGCCTCTTTCGCGACGCCGTCCACCGCGTGGATCTCGCGGTCGGTGGCGTTGGACGCCCGGATGGTGCGGATGGAGCTGATGCCGCGCTCGACGGCGGCGGCGAGGTCGCCCACCTTCGTCTGCTGTTCGCGGCTCGCCACCCGGATCCGACCGCTGAGGGCGACGACGACGACGACGGAGACGATCACGACGAGCAGGGTGAGCCCGAGGAGGACGGGGTCGATGATCGCCATGGCGATGAGCGCCCCGAGGAAGGTGATGGCGCCGCCGACGGCGTCGACGAAGCCCTGGGTGAGCACGGCGTAGAGCATCGTCGTGTCGCTGCCGACGCGGGAGACGAGGTCGCCCGTGCGGCGCGTGTCGAACTGGCTGATGGGGAGTCGGAAGATGCGCGCGATGAGCTGGCGGCGGGACGAGTAGACGACCCCGGTGCCGGCCCGCTGCAGGAGGTAGTGCTGGTACCCGCTGATGACACCGGAGACCACGACGAGCCCGACGAGCAGCCAGGCGAGGTTGCCGAGCGACCTGCCGGCCTCGACGACGCCGATGACCTGGCTCACGATGAGCGGTTGGGCCAGGGAGGCCGCGGCCCCGATGACGCTCAGGATGATGACCACGACGAGGATCGAGCGGTGCTCGAAGATGTACGGCATGAGCTGCTTGAGGCTCGCGCGCGGACCGTCGTCCTTCGGCCGGCTGAACGGACTGCGGCTGCGTGCGGGGCGCGCTGGGGTGCTCATGGTGCTCTTCCTCTGAGGTGCGGTGCGCGGGCTCGGAGACGTCCATGGCGACGGCGCACCGTCCTCCAACTCTAAGCGACCGCCGCCGGTGCCCGGGCCGCAACCGACCGAGGGCCGGTGCCCGGAGGAGTCCTCCGCGCACCGGCCCTCGATGAGGCGATCGGGGTCAGGCGTCGATGTCGACGTCCTTCGTCTCCTTGGAGACGATCAGCGCTGTGAGGGTGATGGCGGCCATCACCGACAGGTAGACACCGACCCAGAAGGGGCTGCCGCCACCGGCGCTCCACAGCGCGACCGCGATGAACGGCGCGACGGCCGCACCGAGGATCGACGACACGTTGTACGAGATGCCGGAACCCGTGTACCGGACGTTCGTGGGGAACAGCTCGGGGAGCAGCGCACCCATCGGCCCGAAGGTGAAGCCCATGAGGCTGAAGCCGATGATCAACCAGATCATCACCCCGGCGAACCCGGCGTCGAGGAGCGGCACCCACACGAGCCCGAAGACGAGGATCGCGCTGGTCACCACGATGAGCGTCTTGCGGCGGCCGTACTTGTCGGCGAACGGGCCCGAGACGAGGGTGAAGATGCCGAAGAACACGACGCCGGCGATGAGCATGAGCACGAAGGTCGTGTAGCTGTAGCCGAGGCCGGCGACGGGGGCGTCGACCGGGGCACGGCCGTAGCTCAGGGAGAACGTCGTCATCAGGTAGAAGAGCACGTAGGTCGCGAGCATGAAGAACGTGCCGAGGAGGAGCTTGCGCCAGTGGAGCTTGACGACGCTGGCGAGCGGCGACCGCTGGACCTTGCCCTGTTCCTTCGCGGTGGTGAACGCGTTGCTCTCGACGAGCCGCAGGCGCACCCACAGGCCGACGATCACCATGACGACGGAGAAGAGGAACGGGATCCGCCAGCCCCACTCGAGGAAGGCCGCGGACGGCATCGACGGGTCGTCGCTCGGCAGGATCGCCGCGATGATGAGGAAGAGGCCGTTCGCGATGATGAAGCCGATCGGCGCACCCAGCTGAGGGAACGTGCCGAACAGGGCCCGCTTACCCGTCGGGGCGTTCTCGGTCGCGACGAGCGCCGCGCCGGACCACTCGCCGCCGAGCGCGAAGCCCTGGCCGATGCGGAGGATCACGAGGAGCAGTGGCGCGACCCAGCCGACGAGCTGGTACGTCGGCAGGAGCCCGATGAGGAAGGTCGCGACACCCATGGTGAGCAGGGCGCCGACGAGGGTCGCCTTCCGGCCGCGCTTGTCGCCGAGGTGACCGAAGATGACGGCACCGACGGGGCGGGCGACCATGGCGGCGCCGAACACGGCGAACGAGGCGAGGAGACCCGCCGTGGGGTCCTCACTCGGGAAGAAGAGGTGGGGGAAGACGAGGACGGCGGCCGTCGCGTAGACGTAGAAGTCGTAGAACTCGATCGTCGTGCCGATGAGGCTGGCGAGGACGACACGGGAGCGTGGATTGACCGGGGCCTTGGTGACTGGTGTTGCTTCGAGAGACATGCGTGCGCGTTTTCGGTTCGGGGATGGGCGCCGTCGAAGCATCAGCACCGGTCGCGCACGCCCGCCGACGACGGCAGGATCAGAGGATGTCCCGCTTGTGGCAGGACCATGACACTGTACGCCGAACGGCGGCGTTCCGGTACTCGGCTCCCGCTGACCGGGTGCCGTGGTACGGGGACGCCGCCGTTCGGCGGTGCGGAGGGGTCAGCCGCGGAGTTCGCGGAGGATGACAGCGGTCGCGACTGCGGCGTCCGCGGCCTCAGCGCCCTTGTCCTCCTTCGAGCCGGGCAGACCGGCGCGGTCGAGTCCCTGCTTCTCGTCGTCGAGGGTGAGGAGCCCGAAGCCGACGGGCTTGCCGGTCTGGACGCTGACCTGCGTGAGGCCGCTCGTGGCGGCGTCGGAGACGTACTCGAAGTGCGGGGTGCCCCCACGGATGATGACGCCGAGCGCGACGACCGCATCGGCACCACCCTCGAGGGCCGCCTTGGCGACGACCGGGAGTTCGAAGCTGCCGGGGACGCGGATGAGCCGGTGGCTGGCGCCGCTGGCGTCGAGCGCCTTCACGGCGCCGGCGATGAGCCCGTCCGTGATGGTCTCGTGCCAGGTACCGGCCACGATGACGATGTCGAGGCCGGTGCCGTCGACGCTGATGGTGGGTGATCCTTCGCCGCTCATGCGGGCTCCTGTCGTCGTTCCCGAACGGATCGGGGCTGCTGGTGTGGTGTTCCCCCGCGCCTGACGGGGGGAGAGGGCTACTGGTGCGGTTCGGGTTCGAGGTCGAACCCGATGCTGTGTCCCATGCGGTCGCGCTTCGTCTCGAGGTACCCCTCGTTGTACAGACCGACGCCCACCACGAGCGGGACGCGCTCGCTCACGGCGATGCCGTGGTTGGTGAGCTGGCGCTCCTTCTCGGGGTTGTTCGAGAGCAGGCGGACGGAGGTGATCCCGAGGTCCGTCAGGATCGCGCTCGCCGCGGTGTAGTCGCGGGCGTCCGCCGGCAGCCCGAGGGCCAGGTTGGCGTCGAGCGTGTCGAGGCCGTCCTCCTGGAGTCGGTAGGCGCGCAGCTTGTTGATGAGCCCGATCCCGCGACCCTCGTGTCCGCGCAGGTAGACCACGACGCCGCCGTGACGCTGGATGGTGTCGAGGGCGCTGTCGAGCTGGGGTCCGCACTCGCACTTGAGCGAGCCGAACGCCTCACCCGTGAGGCACTCCGAGTGGACGCGGACGAGCGCGCCGGTGGCCTGCGGGTCGCCGGCGATGATGGCGAGGTGGTCGGCACCGGTGCGGCGGTCGCGGTAGGCGCGGAGCCGGAAGGAGCCGTGCGTCGTCGGGACGGTCGTCTCCACCTCGAACGACACGTTCGAGGACTCGGGGATGGTCACCTGGTTCGCGCGTTCCTCGGCGCACACGGCGGCCGCGTCGGGGTTGTCCTCGAGGAAGGCGATGAGTGCCGCGATCGTGGTGACCAGCACCCCCTCCCGCTCACCGAGCGCGATGAGGCCGGGCAGCCGCATCATCTCGCCGTCGTCCGCGACGATCTCGGAGATCGCGCCGACGGGGACGAGACCAGCGAGCTTCATCAGGTCGACGGCGGCTTCGGTGTGTCCGTCGCGCTCGCGCACGCCGCCGTCGACGGCACGGAGCGGGACGATGTGTCCGGGCCGCGAGAGGTTCGCCGGCACGGAGGCCGGGTCCGCGAGCACCCGGAGGGTGTGGGCGCGGTCGGCGGCGCTGATGCCGGTGCTGAGGCGGTCGGCGGCGTCGACCGTGACCGTGTAGGCGGTGCCTCTGGCGTCCTCGTTCACGGCCACCATGGGCGGAAGGGCGAGTCGGTCCGCGATCTCGTTCGTCATCGGGGCGCAGATGAAGCCGGAGGAGTGCTTGACCGTCCAGGCGATCCACTCCTGCGTCGCGGATTCGGCGGCGAGGATGACGTCGCCCTCGTTCTCGCGCCCCTCGTCGTCGGCCACGATGACGGGTCGACCCTGACGGAGCGCCTCGAGGGCCTCAGGGATGCTGGCGATGCTCATGCGTTGCCCCTTTCGGTGGCGGTCGTGGCGAGCGGGTCCGCGGTGCGCGGCTCCGCGTCGGCACTGCTGGGGAGGTCGATTCCGGCACGGTGACGGTAGGCGAGCATCCGCTCGACGTGGCGCGCCAGGATGTCGGTCTCGAGGTTCACGTGGTCGCCGGGGATGCGGTCACCGAGGGTCGTCGCCGTGAGCGTCTCGGGGATGAGCGAGACCTCGAACCACTGCTCGGCGGCGTCGGGTCCGCTGACCGCGCTGACGGTGAGGGAGACGCCGTCGACGGTGATGGACCCCTTGTCGACCACGAGCGGAGCGAGGTCGTCCGGCAGGGAGATCCGGACGATCCGCCACGCGTCTCCCGGGACGGTGCTGACGATGGTGCCGGTGCCGTCGACGTGGCCCTGCACGATGTGGCCGCCCAGGCGGTCGCCGATGCGTGCGGCGCGCTCGAGGTTGACGGCGCTGCCGACGGTGGCGCCGTCGAGCATGCTCATGGCGAGGGTCTGCGCCATGACGTCGGCGGTGAAGGTGTCGGCGGTCTGCTCGACGACGGTGAGACACACCCCGCTCACCGCGATCGAGTCGCCGTGGCGGGTGCCCTCGAGGACGACCGGACCCTGGACGGTGAACCGGGCGGACGCCTCGCCGTGGTCGATGGCGACGATGGTGCCGCGTGCTTCAACGATGCCCGTGAACATGGCTTGGTCCGTTCTCTGGGTGCGACACGGTGTGGCCGGCTGGAACCGACTCGACCGGGTGGCGGGTGGGGGTCGTGATGATGAGGAGGTCGTCGCCGAGGTGTTCGACACCCACGGGTTCGAGACGGATCGCGTCTCGGATGGTCTCCACGCCGAGGTCGCCGATCGCGAGTCGAGGGCCGCCGAGGAGGACCGGCGCGAGGTAGGTCAGGACGGTGTCGACGAGCCCGGCCCGGAGGAAGGCGGTGGCGACCGTCGGGCCACCTTCGACGAACACGCTGCGGACACCGAGGGAACGGAGCTCGGCGAGGAGCGCCGCCGGGTCGTGCCCGTGGTGCAGGATCGCGCCTCGCGGGTGGCGGTGCACCGCCGCGCCGGAGGGGATGGCGCGGTCGCCCATGACGACGGGGACCGGCTGCTCCGGCAGGAGCGTCCCGTCCGCGTGCCGCGCGGTGAGGCTCGGGTCGTCCGCGAGGACGGTGCCGGTGCCGACGAGGATGGCGTCGTGGGCCGCCCGTCGTCGGTGCACGTCGATCCGTGCGGCCTCGCCGGTGATCCACCGGCTGGTACCGTCGCTCGCCGCGATGCGGCCGTCGAGGGTCGAGGCCCACTTCACGGTGACCAGCGGACGTCCGAGGCGGGCCACGGTGAGCCAGTCGTCGAGGAACGCCTCCGCCTCGTGCGCGAGCACGCCGGAGACGACTGTCACGCCCGCGGTCCTCAGCCGTTCGGCGCCCCCGCCGGAATGATGACCGGGGTCGTCGACGGCGAACACGACGCGCTCGACACCCGCCTCGATCAGCGCGACGGCGCAGGGGCCCGTCCGTCCGGTGTGGTTGCAGGGTTCCAGGGTGACGACGGCGGTGGTGCCGCGAGCTGCCCCAGGCGCGAGTCGGGAGAGCGCGTCGACCTCCGCGTGAGCCGTGCCGGCACCGCGGTGCCAGCCCTCGGCGACGACCGTGCCGTCGGCGTCGAGGATGACGCACCCGACGCGTGGGTTCACGCCGCGGGCCGGCCCGTTCGCGGCGAGTTCGAGCGCGCGCAGCATCGCCTGCCGTTCGCGGCTCGTCGCCGTCGGTGTCGCGGGTCCTGCGTCCATCGGTCCGTCTTCTCGGTCGGTACTGACACGGAATCCGGGGTCGCGGGCAGGTGCTCGCAGGCGTCGACCATCGGCCGACGCCCGTGCCTCCTTCCATCCGGACTCGAACGCCGCCTGCGAGCAGACGCGTTCATAACCGTCGGTCCTGGAGTTCCACCAGGTCAACCGGGCATCGCTTGCGCGTTGCACGGGTCGCGGACTATCACCGCCGGTTCGGACTCTCACCGACCCCGGAGCACGTTACGTGTTGTCGAGTCTAGGTCAACGGGCTGAGTGGCCGCCCTATTCCCTATTCGGATGACGCCCTGTTGCCGGGCTCGGTCCTGCGGGGTGGTCGCCCTCAGCGCTGGGCGTCGTGCTGGTCGATGGCCGCGCGCGCGGTGCCCTCGTCGACCACGAGGTCGGAGATGAGCCCGCCGGCCAGTGCGCCGAGGAGCGGCGGGACCTTGGCCGCTCCGGCGACCACGCAGATCCGGCGGGAGACGCCGCGCAACACGTCGAGGTCCGGTCCGGACGCGCGGTTGTTGAAGGGGATGTCCCGCCATGAGCCGTCGGCGCGGAAGAACACCGTGGCGACGTCACCGACCGCACCGGCGCTCGCGAGCGCCTCGAAGTCGCTGTCGTCGAGGTAGCCGCCGACGTACACGTGGCTCGGCACCCCCGAGAGCTGCGATCCGAGCCCGAAGAGCGCGACGTCCATCCGCCGCTGGATCTCGAGCACCCGGCGGATGCTGCGCTCCCGCCAGAGCGCGAGCTTCGTCGCCGGGTCGTCGAAGAACGCGGGCACGGCGAACTGCTGCGCATAGGCGCCGTACGCGTCCGCGTAGCGGTGGAGGATCTCGCTCGCGTAGAGGATGCCGGACGTCCGCGTGTTGGCCGCGCCGTTCAGCTGGACGATCTGCGAGTTGTGGGTCCGCTTCGGGGTGAGGTGACGCGCGACGGCGCTCACCGTCGACCCCCACGCCAGACCGAGGGTCATGTTCGAGTCGAACACGGAGCCGAGAAAACGTGCAGCCGAGAGGGCGACCCGTTCGAGGCGGTCGATGTCGCTCGTGTGGTCGGGGACGGGGACGATGTGGGCGGTCACGCCGAAGCGGTCGCGGAACTCCGCCTCGAGCCGCGAAGGCATGTCGTGCGGCGACCGGACCTGGATGTCGACGAGGCCGCTCTCCCGCGCGTATCCGAGCAGGCGTGACACCGACGACCGCGAGGTGTGGAGCTCCTGGGCGATGGCCTCCATGGTCAGATCCTGCACGTAGTACAGCTGCGCAGCGCGGAGCGCCTCGGCCGTCCGGTCCGGCTGGCTGAGCGCGTCTGCGAGCGACATCGGGTCTCCTTGCACGTTTGTTCACTAGGGCTGTTCAGAGTTGCAGGTGCTGTCACGATGTATTCAGTCACATCATTCAGCGGCGCGCAAACCCGGCGGCGTCGCGTTCCAACCGCGAAGAAGCGAGGCATCTCATGTCCCTCAAGTCGTCAGCCCCCCGTCCGACCGTCCAGTCCGTCATCGACCGCCCGCAGGCGTCGGTCCTCATCGTCGGCGGCGGCATCAACGGCATCGCGACCTTCCGCGACCTCGCCCTCCAGGGCGTCGACGTCACGCTCGTGGAGCGCAACGACTGGGCTTCCGGTGCCTCGGCCGCGTCGAGCCACATGATCCACGGCGGCATCCGCTACCTGGAGAACGGCGAGTTCCGTCTCGTCCAGGAGTCGGTGCAGGAGCGCAACGGGCTGATCAAGATCGCCCCGCACTACGTGAAGCCGCTCGAGACCACGGTCCCGATCTTCTCGACCTTCTCCGGCATCCTCTCCGCGCCGCTGCGGTTCCTCACCCACAAGCAGGGCAAGCCGCAGGAGCGCGGTGCGCTGCTCATCAAGGTGGGCCTCACCGCATACGACTCGTTCTCGCGCGACGGCGGCAGCGTCCCGCGCCACCGCTTCCACGGCCGCAAGAAGTCGCTCGCCGACCTGCCGAAGATGAACCCGGGCCTCAAGTACACGGCCACCTACTACGACGCCTCCATGCACGACCCGGAGCGCCTCGCGCTCGACGTGCTCATGGACGGGCTCGCCGCCGGCCCGCACGCCCGCGCGGTCAACTACGTCGAAGCGGTCGGCATGGGTGCGGACGGCGTCGAGCTGCGTGACACCGTCACCGGCCAGACCTTCACCGTCGCGAGCGACGTCGTCGTCAACACCTCCGGTCCCTGGACCGACCTGACGAACGCCGGCTTCGGCGAACCGACCACGTACATGGGCGGCACCAAGGGCTCGCACATCGTGCTCGACAACCCGGAGCTCTACGCCGCCACCAAGGGCCGCGAGATCTTCTTCGAGCACGAGGACGGCCGCATCGTCCTCATCTACCCGCTCAAGGGCAAGGTCATGGTCGGCACGACCGACATCGAGGCCGACCCGAGCACGCCGAGCGTCTGCACCGAGGAGGAGGTCGACTACTTCTTCGACCTCGTCAAGCACGTCTTCCCGACCATCGCGACGTCGCGCGAGCAGATCGTCTACCGGTTCTCCGGGATCCGCCCGCTGCCGAAGCACGACGACGAGGCCCCCGGCTTCGTGTCCCGCGACTACCGGATCGAGCGACGCACGGCCGCTGCACGTCCGTCCACGACCGTCTTCAGCCTCGTCGGCGGCAAGTGGACCACCTTCCGGGCGCTCGCCGAGCACCTGGCGGGCGACGTGCTGCAGGTCATCGGCGCCCCGCGTCCGGTCGAGACCCTCGGGCTCGCGATCGGTGGCGGCGCCGGCTTCCCCCGCACCGACTCCGCGACGCGCACCTGGGTGGCGGCGCACGAGGACGGTGTCGGTGTGCAGCGCGCCGAGCAGCTCCTGCACCGCTACGGCACGAAGGCCGCAGCGCTCCTGGAGCACCTGGCTGAACACGGAGACGACCGGCTGCAGGGCGCGTCCGACTACAGCGTGCAGGAGCTCGAGTACCTCGTCGAGCAGGAGCAGGTCGTGCACCTGTCGGACGTGCTGCACCGCCGGACGAGCCTCGCGTTCACCGGCTCGCTGACGGCCGCGCTCGTCGACGAACTGGCCCGCGTCGTGGGCGGCGTCCTCGGTTGGGACGACACCGAGCGCACGGCCCAGATCGAGTCGGCCCTCGACCGTCTGCGCGACGCGCACCAGGTCGACCTGCGCCTCGGCACGGCTCAGGAGGCCCCGGCGTTCTCATAATGCACGAACGTGCAGGCAAGGGCCTTGTCCTGTGCAACGCCAGCTGACTACCTTACAAACAACTGGTCAGTGAAACCCTCGCCCGGTGTGGGCTCGCGTGCAAGCGCAGCCCCCGTCGGGGACCACACCTATGAAAGGTCAATGAAGACATGAACCTCGGAACCATCTTCCTCTCCGAGACCGTGGGGACGGCGATGCTCGTCCTCCTCGGTACCGGTGTGGTCGCCACGGCGATCCTCACGAAATCCAAAGGTCTGGGTGGCGGCTGGCTGCTCATCAACTTCGGTTGGGGCCTCGCGGTCTTCGCCGGTGTCACGGTGTCCTACGCCTCCGGCGGACACCTGAACCCCGCCGTCACCATCGGCTTCCTCACCACCGGGTCGATCGACTTCGGCACGGCGCTCGTCTACTGGGCGGCGCAGATGGTCGGTGCCTTCATCGGTGCCGTGCTCACCTACTTCGCCTTCAAGCAGCACTTCGACCAGGAGGAGGACCCGGGCAAGAAGCTCGGTGTCTTCTCGACCGGCCCCGAGATCCGCAGCTACGGCTGGAACCTCGTCACCGAGGTCATCGCGACCTTCGTCCTCGTCTTCGTCGTGATGTCCTTCGGCAAGACCGGCCCTGACGCTGTGGTCATCGAGGGCGTCCCCGGAGGGCTCGCCGCCCTCGGCGCCCTGCCGGTGGCCCTGCTCGTCGTCGGTATCGGTGCCTCGCTCGGTGGCCCGACCGGCTACGCGATCAACCCGGCCCGTGACCTCGGCCCGCGCATCGCCCACGCCCTCCTCCCCATCAAGGGCAAGGGCAAGAGCGACTGGTCCTACGCCTGGGTGCCGGTCGTCGGACCCCTCCTCGGTGGTGTCCTCGCCGCGCTCGCCTCGATGGTGCTCCTCCCGGCCGTCTGACCTGACGCCGCGACGGTGCGCTGACGCGGCCGTCGCGGCACCCCGGGGTACCGGTTCCGGTGCCTCACCTCGTAACGCATGCAACGAAGGAGTATCCAATGGCGGACTACGTCATCGCAATCGACCAGGGGACCACGAGTACCCGGGCCATCGTCTTCGACAAGAGTGGATCGATCGTCTCGACCGGTCAGCTCGAGCACGAGCAGATCTTCCCGAAGGCCGGGTGGGTGGAGCACAACCCGAACCAGATCTGGAACAACACCCGCGAGGTCATCGGCCAGGCACTCAGCAAGGCCAACATCACCCGTCACGCCATTTCGGCCATCGGAATCACCAACCAGCGTGAGACCGCGGTCGTGTGGGACAAGACCACCGGTCAGCCCGTCTACAACGCGATCGTCTGGCAGGACACCCGCACGCAGGACATCGTCAACCGCCTCGCGAAGGACGGCGGGGTCGAGCGATTCAAGAAGACCGTCGGTCTGCCGCTGGCGACCTACTTCTCCGGTACGAAGATCGTCTGGATCCTCGAGAACGTCGAGGGTGCGCGCGAGAAGGCGGAGGCCGGCGACCTCCTCTTCGGCACGACCGACAGCTGGGTCATCTGGAACCTCACCGGTGGTGTGAACGGCGGTGTGCACGTCACCGACGTCACCAACGCGTCGCGCACGCTGTTCATGGACCTCGAGACCCTGCAGTGGGACGACGAGATCCTCGCGGCCTTCGACGTCCCGAAGTCGATGCTCCCCGAGATCAAGAGCTCGTCCGAGATCTACGGCCACGCATCCGACGACAGCCTGCTCCGCGAGACGCCCATCGCCGGCATCCTCGGCGACCAGCAGGCGGCGACCTTCGGTCAGGCTGCCTTCCAGCAGGGCGAAGCCAAGAACACCTACGGCACCGGTAACTTCATCATCTTCAACACGGGTGAGGAGATCGTCCACTCGGAGAACGGTCTGCTGACGACGCTCGGCTACAAGCTCGGCGACGCCAAGCCGCACTACGCGCTCGAGGGCTCGATCGCGGTGACCGGTTCGCTCGTGCAGTGGCTGCGCGACAACCTCGGCATGTTCTCCTCGGCTCCCGAGGTCGAGGCGCTCGCGAAGACCGTGGACGACAACGGTGGGGCGTACTTCGTGCCGGCGTTCTCGGGTCTGTTCGCGCCGTACTGGCGTCCCGACGCCCGCGGTGCGCTCGTCGGGCTCACGCGGTACGTGAACAAGGGGCACATCGCTCGTGCCGCACTCGAGTCGACCGCGTTCCAGACGGCCGAGGTCATCGACGCCGTCAATGCCGACTCCGGGGTTCCGCTCACCGAGCTCAAGGTCGACGGCGGCATGACGGCCAACGACACGCTCATGCAGTTCCAGGCCGACATCCTCGGTGTGCCGGTCATCCGTCCGGTGGTCGCCGAGACCACCGCGCTCGGTGCCGCATACGCCGCGGGCCTCGCCGTCGGCTTCTGGTCCGACCTCGACGACCTCGCCAAGAACTGGCAGGAGGACAAGCGCTGGGAGCCCAACATGGACTCCGAGGAGCGCGACCGCCTCTACCGCAACTGGAAGAAGGCCGTCACGAAGACCTTCGACTGGGTCGACGACGACGTGCAGTAGTCCCGACCGACCGGAACGGCCCGTCCTCCTCGTGGAGGGCGGGCCGTTCTGTCGTGAGTCGTTCGCCCGAACAGAAGCGAACGGAGCGGGGTCAGGCGCGGCGGAGGAGTCCGACGCGGTCGTAGACCTCGGCGAGGGTCTGCTCGGCCACCTCGGAGGCGCGAGCCGCGTTGACGGCGAGCAGGCGGTCGAGTTCGGCCGGGTCGTCGAGGAGTTCCAGCGCCCGCGCGCGCACCGGCTCCAGTTCACCGACGACCACCTCGGCCAGGCCCTTCTTGAGGTCGCCGTAGCCGCGGCCCTCGAACTCGCCGACGACGGACTCGATGGGGGAGCCGGTGATCGCGGAGTAGATGCTCAGCAGGTTCGAGACCCCGGGCTTCTCCTGGGCGTCGAAGGCGATGACGCCGTCGGTGTCGGTCACGGCGCGCATGATCTTCTTCTGCGTGACCTTCGGCTCGTCGAGCAACCAGACGATCCCGGCCGGGGTCTCCGCCGACTTCGACATCTTCGACGTCGGGTTCTGGAGGTCGTAGATGCGCGCGGACTCCTTCTGGATCTGCGCCTTCGGTACGACGAAGGTCTCGCCGAAGCGCGAATTGAAGCGCTCGGCGAGGTCGCGCGTGAGCTCGATGTGCTGCCGCTGGTCGTCGCCGACCGGCACGATGTCCGTCTGGTAGAGCAGGATGTCGGCGGCCATGAGGATCGGGTAGGCGAAGAGCCCGACCGAGGAGGCGTCGCGGCCGTGCTTGGCCGACTTGTCCTTGAACTGCGTCATGCGCGCGGCTTCACCCATGCCGGTGATGGTGTTGAGCACCCAGGCGAGCTGGGCGTGCGCGGGCACGTGCGACTGCACGTACAGCGTCGAGACCGAGGGGTCGATGCCCGCGGCGATGTACTGGGCGGCCGTCCGGCGGGTCTTCTCGCGCAGCTCGGCGGGGTCCTGCGGCACCGTGATGGCGTGGAGGTCGACGATGCTGAAGAAGGCGTCGTGTTCCTGCTGCATCTGCTTCCACTGCAGCAGGGCGCCGATGTAGTTGCCGAGGTGGAGCGAATCGGCGGAGGGCTGCATACCGGAGTAGAGGCGTGGCTTGGTCATGTGGATTCTCGCAGAGGGGTGAGCGGCCGAAGCCGGTGGCACGCGGTGATGGGTGGCGCGGTGCCGGTGGTCAGAGGGAGTAGTCGACGACGACGGGGGCGTGGTCGGACCATCGCTGGTCGTACGCCGCCGCACGGTCGATCGTGTACCCGGACGCGCGGGCGGCGAGCTCCGGGGTGGCGAGTTGGTAGTCGATGCGCCAGCCGGTGTCGGTGTCGAAGGCCTGGCCCCGCTGTGACCACCAGGTGTAGGGCCCGGGCACCTGGCCCGCGGCCTGGCGACCGACGTCGACCCAGCCGAGGCCCGTCCCGGTCACGCCGTCGACACCCGTGACCGTCTCGCCGTCGGGGCCGAGGTAGCGGTCGAAGTAGGAGCGTTCGGCGGGCAGGAAGCCGGCACGCTTCACGTTGCCCTTCCAGTTCTTGATGTCGAGTTCGGTGTGGCCGACGTTGAGGTCGCCGACGACGAGCGACAGCGGGTTGTGCTCGCGCAACGCGGGCAGCCGCTCGAGCATCGCCTCGAGGAAGCGGAACTTCTCGACCTGCTTGGGGGTGTCGACCTCGCCGGAGTGCACGTAGGTGCTCACGACGGTGACGAGGGTGCCGTCGACGTCGAAGTCGGCCTCGAGCCAGCGACCGGCGCTGTCGAAGTCGTCGTCGCCGAGGGTGACGCGGTGGATCCCGGCCGAACGGCGGCTGACGATCGCGACGCCGGCGCGCCCCTTCGCCGTCGCGGCGTCGTGCAGGATGTTCCACTCCGGTCCGAACAGGCCCTCGAGGTCGCTGGTCGCGGCGCGCACCTCCTGCAGCGCGAGGATGTCGACCCCGCGGTGCTCGAGCCAGTCGCCCATGCCCTTCCGGAAGGCCGCGCGGACTCCGTTGACGTTGACACTGGCGATGCGGAGGGGTGCAGACATGGCTCCAGCTTAGTCGCGAGGGCTGACATCGCTCCGGCCCGGAGGCCCTCAGGAGCGACGGCGGTGGGGCGGGATGGGGCCGTCCGTCACGGCACCGCCGGAGCCTGCTTGCTGCTGCCGGTCGACCTCGGCCACGGCCTCCTCGGCGCGGTGCAGACGCCGTCGGGCGAACCACACCGCCGGGCCCTTCGCCCGTCGGCGGGCGTCCCGTGCCTCGCGCAGTTCGACCTCGGCGAGCAGTCGTCTGGCGGAGGCCTCCTCGGCCGCCTGTTCCTCCGGCGTCGTCGTCCGGACGTTGACGCCCTGGTCCTCGAGGCCGACGGCGATCCACGACGCGGAGAGCAGGATGACGCGGCTCACGAGGTTGAACCACAGCATGAGACCGATGAACACCGCGAAGGTCGCGAGGAGCGGGTTCCGGGAGGCGCCGGCGATCACCGCACTGCTCGCGACGCTCAGGAGCGAGAGGACGAGACTGCCGAGGAGCGCGCCCCCGAAGAGGTTCCGCCACGGGATCCTGATCCGGCTGAGCACCCGGTACATCGCGCCGAGCGTGACGAGGTTGACGACCACCGCGACGACGAGGCCCACCAGGCGACTGCCGGCCGTCAGCCAGAAGGTGCCGTCGAGTCCGACGAGCGACAGCAGCCAGCTGAGCGCCTGGGTGCTGGCCACTGAGAGGGTGGCCGAGACGAGGAGCAGGACACCGAAGGCGAGGGCGAGGACGAGGTCGACGACCTTCAACAGGAAGAAGCTCGCCGCGACCCTCGGCAGCGCGAAGATCGACCTGACGGCCTGCCTCGTGTAGTACAGCCACCCGATGGCCGTCCAGATGAGACCGACCGCGGCGATGACGCCCGTCCAGCCGAGGAGGGAGGCGCTCGACAGCTGCTCCTCGGCGATGATCCCCTCGCCGTCCCTGCCGATGAGTCCGGGGACCGCGCGGTTGATGATCTCCACGAGGGCTTGGAAGACGTCGGCGTTGTTCCCGAGCCAGATGCCGGTGATCGCGAAGCCGACGTACACGGCGGCGAAGACGGCGAACACGGCCTGGAAGCTGATGCCCGCGGCGAGCAGGTTCCCGTCCATGTCGAGGTAGCGCTGGACGACCCGGTACGGTTTCAACCGCATCACCCAGGTCGTGGCGCGTTCTGCGCGCGCTGCCGGCGGGGCCAGCCGACGGACGAGGGGGTTCTCACTCCGCTGGATCCACTGGAACACGAGCGGCGGCGGGGTCTGTTGGAGCGTGCGGCGGGGGAGTGGCGTCCGCTCGTCGTCGTGACCGTCAGCGTCGGTGGCGTCCTTCGTGGAGGCGCGCGGACTGGTCACCATGCCAGCCTACAAGCGGCCGGACCGCCTCGTCGGCTGCCCGCACGACGGCCCGTCGGCAGGCACCGACGCCCTCCTGATCGCCGTCGGGCGGTGCACTAGGGTCGAACCATGCGCGAGGCGGAGGGGCGACGCACCTTCACCGGGACCGGAGTGGGACGCGGCGTCGTCGCCGGACCGGTGCTCCGTATGCCGGAGCCACTCGCCGAGCCGTCCGCCGATCCCTTCCACGGCGATGTCGCGCAGGAACAGGCCAGGGCGGCACGAGCGCTGATCGACACGCGGTCCGACCTCGAAGCGAGAGCCCGTCGGGCCGGTGGCCACGCCCAGGACGTGCTCGAGGCCCAGGCGGTCATGGCCGACGACCCGGCGCTCGCCGAGGACGTGGCGGCTCGCATCGCCGCCGGCCGGACGGCCGAGCGCGCGGTGTTCGAGGCCTTGGCGACCGTGCAGCAGGTCCTCTTCAACCTCGGCGAGCCGATGGCGGCGCGGGCGACCGATGTCGGCGACGTGTCGCAGCGCGTCATCGCGCGGCTGCTCGGTCGTCCCGTCCCCGGCCCGCCGGATTCGGATGAGCCGTTCGTCCTCGTTGCAGCGGACCTCGCGCCCGCCGATGCTGCGCTGCTCGACCTCGACCTGGTCCTGGCGCTCGTCACCAGCGGCGGATCGGCCACCTCGCACACGGCGATCCTGGCTCGGGAGCAATCGCTCATCGCCGTGGTGGGCGTCGCCGGGGCGGAACAGTTCGAGGACGGTGAGATCGTCCTCGTCGATTCCGGAGCGGGCGTCGTCACCGGTTCGCCGACCACGCGTGAGGTGCGGTCGGCCAGGTCCACCGCGGCGGCGCGGGTGCGCGTCTCGCCGCGGTCACCAGGGGAACTCGCCGACGGGACACCGGTGCCGCTGCTCGCGAACCTCGGCTCGGTCGACGCGGCGGCCGGTGCGCTGGCCCTCGGTGCCGAAGGGGTCGGGCTGTTCCGCACCGAACTCCTCTTCCTCGACCGTTCCGAGGCGCCGGGCGTCGCCGAGCAGGCGCAGCGGTACGGCGAACTGCTCGCCGCGTTCCCCGGCAGGCGCGTGATCGTGCGGGTCTTCGACGCCGGTGCCGACAAACCGCTCGCGTTCCTCGGCCCGGACGGCGTCGAACCGAACCCGGCGCTCGGCGTCCGAGGGCTGCGGGCCCTGCGCGCCCGCGAGGGGGTGCTCCGCGATCAGTTGACGGCGCTCGCCCTCGCGCAGGACGCCTCGGATGCGGAGCTCTGGGTGATGGCGCCGATGGTGGCCGACCTTCCCGAGGCGGCCGCGTTCGTCACGCTCGCGAAGCGTCTCGGTCTGCGGACGGTCGGGGTGATGATCGAGGTCCCGTCGAGCGCGCTTCTGGCGGCGCAGATCCTCGGCGTCGCCGAATTCGTCAGCATCGGGACCAACGACCTCACGCAGTACACGCTCGCGGCCGACCGCCTGCTCGCACCGCTCGGCTCGTACCAGGACCCCTGGCATCCGGCCGTGCTGCGCCTCGTCAAACTCGTCGGCGACGCCGGACTCGCCTCGGGTCGCTCCATCGGGGTGTGCGGTGAGGCCGCTGCGGACCCCCTGCTCGCGGTCGTGCTCGTCGGGCTGGGGGCGACCAGCCTGTCGGTCGCGCCTGCGGCCCTCGGTGAGGTCCGCACCGAGCTGCGTCGCTACACGCTCGAAGCCGCTCGGGCCATGGCCGTGGACGCGTTGAGCGCCGCGTCGCCAGCGGAAGCCAGAGCCGCCGCGTCGGCGTGACAACCCTCGGCGGCACATCGCCACGCACGAACACGTCCGGCCCAGCGCGATGCGCTGGGCCGGACGGACGAACGGGGACCTGGCTAGGAGACCTTGCCCGAGATCATGGCCTGCTTGACCTCGGCGATCGCCTGGGTCACCTGGATGCCACGCGGGCAGGCCTCGGTGCAGTTGAAGGTGGTGCGGCAACGCCACACGCCCTCCTGGTCGTTGAGGATGTCGAGGCGCACCTGCGAGGCGTCGTCGCGCGAGTCGAAGATGAAGCGGTGCGCGTTGACGATCGCCGCCGGGCCGAAGTACTGGCCGTCGGTCCAGAACACCGGGCAGGACGAGGTGCACGCGGCGCACAGGATGCACTTCGTGGTATCGTCGAACCGGGCGCGCTCGGCGACCGACTGCACCCGCTCCTTGTTCTTCTCGGCGGGCTTGCCCGGGATGAGGAACGGCTGCACCTCGCGGAACGACGCGAAGAAGGGGTCCATGTCGACGACGAGGTCCTTCTCGAGCGGCAGTCCCTTGATCGCCTCGACGTAGATCGGCTTCGAGATGTCGAGGTCCTTGATCAGCGTCTTGCAGGCGAGTCGGTTGCGGCCGTTGATCCGCATGGCGTCGGAGCCGCAGATGCCGTGGGCGCAGGAACGACGGAAGGTGAGCGTGCCGTCCTGCTCCCACTTGATCTTGTGGAGCGCGTCCAGGATCCGGTCCGTCGGGAACATCTCGACGTCGAAGTCCTCCCAGCGCGGCTCGGCGTCCACGTCCGGGTCGAACCGACGGATGATCAGGGTGACCGTGAAGGACTGGATCTCCTCCGGGGCCGCGGCAGGCGGGTTCTCGAGCGTTGCAGTGCTCATCGCTAGTACTTCCTCTCCATCGGCTGGTACCGCGTGATGACCACGGGCTTCCAGTCGAGCCGGATGTGATCGGCGGCGTCGGACGAGTGCGGGTCGCCAGACAGGTACGCCATCGTGTGCTGCATGTAGTTCTCGTCGTCGCGCTTCGGGTAGTCGTCGCGCATGTGGCCGCCGCGGCTCTCCTTGCGGTTGCGCGCGGAGTACACGACGACCTCGGCGAGGTCGAGCAGGAAGCCGAGCTCGATCGCCTCGAGGAGGTCGGTGTTGAACCGCTTGCCCTTGTCCTGGACGGCGATGTTCTGGTACCGGTCGCGCAGGTTGTGGATGGTCGCGGTGACCCCGGCGAGCGACTCGTCGGTGCGGAACACCTGCGCGTTGCGGTCCATCTCCTCCTGGAGCTCCTTGCGGATCGTCGAGATCCGTTCGGTGCCGTTGGAGTTCCGCATCTGCTCGACGAGACCGGCGACGAAACCGGCCGGGTTCTCGGGCAGCGGGGTGAAATCGATGTTCTGGACGTACTCGACCGCGTTGTTGCCGGCGCGCTTGCCGAACACGTTGATGTCGAGCAGCGAGTTCGTGCCGAGGCGGTTGGAGCCGTGGACGGAGACGCAGGCGCACTCGCCGGCGGCGTACAGGCCGGGGACGACGGTGTTGTTGTCGCTCAGGACCTCGGCCTTGACGTTCGTCGGGATGCCACCCATCGCGTAGTGCGCGGTCGGCATGACCGGCACCGGCTCGGTGACCGGGTCGACGCCGAGGTAGGTGCGGGCGAACTCGGTGATGTCGGGCAGCTTGGTCTCGAGGACCTCGGCACCGAGGTGCGTGCAGTCGAGGTAGACGTAGTCCTTGTTGGGGCCGGCGCCGCGCCCCTCGGCGACCTCCTGGACCATGCATCGCGCGACGATGTCGCGGGGTGCGAGGTCCTTGATGGTCGGGGCGTAGCGCTCCATGAAGCGTTCGCCGCTCGCGTTCCGGAGGATCGCGCCCTCGCCTCGCGCACCCTCGGTGAGGAGGATGCCGAGACCGGCCAGGCCGGTGGGGTGGAACTGGAAGAACTCCATGTCCTCGAGCGGGAGGCCCTTGCGCCAGATGATCCCGACGCCGTCGCCCGTGAGGGTGTGCGCGTTGGAGGTCGTCTTGTAGATCTTGCCGAAGCCGCCGGTCGCGAAGATGATCGCCTTCGCCTGGAAGACGTGGATCTCGCCGGTGGAGAGCTCGTACGCGACGATGCCGGACGGCTTGTCGACGCCGTCGACGTTGGTCATGATCAGGTCGAGCGCGTAGTACTCGTTGAAGAAGTTGATGCCGAGCTTCACGCAGTTCTGGAACAACGTCTGCAGGATCATGTGGCCGGTGCGGTCGGCCGCGTAACAGGCACGGCGGACGGGGGCCTTGCCGTGGTCGCGCGTGTGTCCGCCGAAGCGGCGCTGGTCGATCTTGCCCTCGGGCGTCCGGTTGAAGGGCAGGCCCATGTTCTCGAGGTCGATGACCGCGTCGATGGCCTCCTTCGCGAGGATCTCAGCGGCGTCCTGGTCGACGAGGTAGTCGCCACCCTTGATCGTGTCGAAGGTGTGCCACTCCCAGCTGTCCTCCTCGACGTTGGCCAACGCCGCCGCCATGCCACCCTGCGCGGCACCCGTGTGGGAACGCGTCGGGTACAGCTTGGAGATGACCGCGGTCTTCGCCCCTGGACCGGCCTCGATCGCTGCGCGCATGCCGGCACCGCCGGCACCCACGATCACGATGTCGAACTGGTGGTAGTGGATGCCGTCGATGACGGTGGACTCGGTGGTTTCTGTAGTCACGGTTTCCGTTGCTCGGTCTCGGTTGCTCAGTTGGCGGGGCAGAACGACGCGAGCAGGTCTGCCGGTGCGCCGGCGGGGCACGGGTCGAAGGTGAAGACGACCAGGGTCCCGAGGATGATGAGGATGCTGACGGCGGCGAGGATCGCGACCTTGAGCACGCCGCGGATCGTGCGACCCGTCGCGTAGTCGTTCACGATCGTGCGCATGCCGTTGCCGCCGTGAATGAGCGCCAGCCACAGCATGGCGACGTCCCACCACTGCCAGAACGGGTTCGACAGCTTGCCGCCGACGAACGCGAAGTCGATGGCCTTGATGCCGTCGCCGACCATGAGGTTGACGAACAGGTGTCCGAAGATGAGGACCAGGAGGATCACGCCGGAGACGCGCATGTAGATCCAGCCCCACTTCTCCCAGTTGACGCCCTTACGGCGCGCGGGACGTGCGGGGGTGCGGGGAGCGGCGATCGTCGTCATCAGTGGCCCATCTCGCTGAACACGTTGATCAGGTGGCGCGGCGTGAAGCCCAGCATCGTGACGACCCAGAGGCCGATGACGATCCAGAACATCGGGCGCTGGAACTTCGTGCCCTTCGACCAGAAGTCGATGAGGATGATCCGGATGCCGTTGTACGCGTGGTACGTGATCGCCGCGACCAGGGCGACCTCGCCGAGGCCCATGATCGGGTTCTTGTACGTCCCGATGACGGCGTTGTACGCCTCAGGCGAGACCCGCACCAATGCGGTGTCGAGGACGTGCACGAGGAGGAAGAAGAAGATGGCGACGCCGGTGATCCGGTGGAGCACCCACGACCACATGCCTTCACGGCCCCGATACAGGGTGCCGGCCGGGCGTTTGGATGTCGTGGATTCCAACGGTGACGTACGCGTGAGACTCGCGGTCACGAGGTCCTCCCTGATATTCGCTATCTGCGGCAGATCGTTCTGCCGTGCGGGGGTTGTTGCCTGCCGTGCGTCGAATCGGCGCGCTGACCCCAAGTGTAGGCGCGGGACCCGTCGTTCCGCCGCTAAGGCTGGCCTAACTGTCTCGATGACGAGAGAGTCGCGCCACCCGCTCGACACCCGATGGACGGCTGCCGTTCACAACCAGTTCCGTCGTTTGAAGACCTTGTAGAGGATCACGCTGGTCGTGGCCATGAGCGCGAGCGCCATCGGGTATCCGAACCACCACGACAGCTCGGGCATGTGGGTGAAGTTCATGCCGTAGATGCCCGCGATGAGGCTCGGGCCGAAGAGGATGGCCGCCCAGGAGGAGATCTTCTTCACCTCGTCCCCCTGCTTGAGGCTCGCCTCCGTCATCTTGGCCATCTCCTCGTTCTGGCGCTGTCCGACGAGCGTGCTGTTGACGGTCAGGATGTCGCGGAGGAGCTCTCGGTAGGCGTCGATGCGCTGGTTCACGCTCGTCAGGTGGTCGGCGACGTCGCGGAGACCGCGCTGCAGCTCGTCGGCGACGCCGTACTTCGCACTGCCCTGCTCGAGCGACTGCATGACGTCGCTCAGCGGGTGGGTGGCGCGTTCGAAGGCGATGACCTCCCGGGAGAGTTGGTAGATGCGTCGCGACACCTGCGACTCACCGACGAACACCTGCTCCTCGATCTCGTCGATGTCGTTGGAGAGTCCGGCCACGACCGGGCCGTACCCGTCCACCACGGCGTCGATGATGGCGTAGAGGATCGCCTGCGGTCCGTAGGCGAGGAGCTCGTGCTCCTGCTCCATGCGGGCGCGTACATGAGAGAGGTCGGGGGACTCCGCGTGCCGGAGGGTGATCACGAAGTTCGGGCCGACGAAGACGTGCAACTCGCCGAACTCGACGGACTCGGTCTCGTCGATGTAGTTGGCGGCTCGGAGGACCACGAAGAGGACGTCGTCGTACCGCTCGATCTTCGGCCGCTGATGGGCCGTGA
The DNA here is from genome assembly GCF_030209505.1 of Plantibacter sp. LMC-P-059a. Taxonomy (NCBI): domain Bacteria; kingdom Bacillati; phylum Actinomycetota; class Actinomycetes; order Micrococcales; family Microbacteriaceae; genus Plantibacter; species Plantibacter sp. LMC-P-059a. The sequence continues at coordinate 68,361 of NZ_JARVRZ010000003.1, forward strand.
TCGCGTCCTCCACGGCGAGCGGGTGGAGCCCGAACTCCGCCGCCAGGATGCCGAGCTCGCCTGCGTCGGGTCGGTAGAGCCCGATCCACGCGACACCCTCCGGCGTCTCGTGGAGTGCCCGGAAGGTGTCCTCCAAGGACGTGAGGGTGGAGCTGCGGGATCCGTGACGGTAGATGCAGGCGTTGACGATGCTGTTCCGGCCGTCGAGGTCGGCGGGGTCGGGCGGGCCGACGGGCGGCGGGGGAGTCTGCTTGCTGCCGAAGGACGGGATCGGGATCCCGAGGACGTTGCGTCCAGCCATGCGCGTACCGATCTTTCTCGTGCTCGAACTGGCGCTCATCGTAAACCCGTCAGATGACGGTTCCGTGCCGTCGTCGCGCGGCAGGACCCTGCCGGTACGCTGGGGCGATGACCACGCCCCTCGAACGCTTCTACGCGGTGATCCCGGCCGGCGGCATCGGCAGCCGGCTCTGGCCGCTCTCTCGCGCCGACGCACCCAAGTTCCTCCACGACCTCACCGGGTCCGGCAGCACGCTGCTCCGCGCCACCTGGGACCGCCTCGCCCCCATCGCCGGCGACCAGCGCATCATGGTCGTCACGGGACGCGCGCACCGGGCGGCCGTCGAACAGCAGCTGCCAGACCTCGCCGACGCGAACGTCGTCCTCGAGAGCGAACCGCGTGACTCCACGGCGGCGATCGGCCTCGCCGCGGCGATCCTCGTGCGCCGCGAGCCCGACGTCATCGTCGGTTCCTTCGCCGCAGACCACGTCATCCGCGGGGATCGGCTGTTCCGGGCCGCAGTGGCGCAGGCGGTCACGGCTGCCGAGGAGCGGTACATCGTCACGATCGGCATCCAGCCGACGGAGCCGGCGATCGGCTTCGGCTACATCAAGAGCGCGCACGATCTGGGCATCCGTGGGGCGGAGGGCGTCATGCTCGTCGACTCCTTCGTCGAGAAGCCGGACCTCGCCACGGCCAAGCGCTACGTCTCGAGCGGCGAACACCTCTGGAACGCCGGCATGTTCATCTCCCGCGCCGACGTCCTGCTCGAGGAGATCGGTCGGCAGAAGCCGGAGCTCCTCGCCGGACTCCTCGAACTCGCCGAGGTCTGGGACGACGCCGCAGCGCGTGGTCCGGTCGTCGACCGCGTCTGGCCGGCCCTCGAGAAGATCGCGATCGACTACTCGGTGGCCGAGCCAGCTGCGGCCGCCGGTCGCATGGCCGTCGTGCCGGCGCACTTCGACTGGGACGACGTGGGCGACTTCGCCTCGCTCGCCAAGCTCAACTCCGGTGGGCGCAAGTCCGACCTCGCCATCCTCGGCGAGAACGCACGGGTGCTGTCCGACGCCTCCAGTGGCATCGTGGTCAGCCAGACCGGCCGGGTCATCAGCCTCATCGGCGTGCAGGACATCGTCGTCGTCGACACCCCGGACGCCCTGCTCGTCACCACGAGCGCGAACGCGCAACGCGTGAAGAGCGTCGTCGACGCCCTCAAGCTGTCCGGCCGCGACGACGTCCTCTGATCGGCTGCCGACGGTGACCGCGCTGCACGAGCTGCTGGTGCAGGCTGCGGCGCGTCTGCAGGCGGCAGGGGTCCACGACGAGGCGCTCGCCGAGGTGTACACGCCGCGCGGGATCCCGCTCGTCAAGCGGGCACCCGCGCTCCGCCCCATCGGTCGGGCGTGGCGCCTCGGCGTCGTGCTGCTGTCCGTCGACGGTCGCCTGTTCACCGCGGCCGAGTCCACGCGCGCCGTCGAGCCGAAGTGGTTCAACCACCGCTCCTCGGAGGTCGAGCACCGGCGGATCGCTCAGCAGGCGGCGCACCGCGGCCCGTTCGCCGAGGGGGACGTCGTGAACTTCGAGGTCGTCGAACTGGCGCTGGACGAGGCGTCGCTCCGGGCGGGCTCCGGCCCGCTCTCCCTCGTCGACGGCACGGTCATGCTCCGCTGGGCCGGTCACGACCTCGGTCTCACGCCACTCGGCGCCTACCTCGACGACCGGGTCTCGCTCCTCATCGGGGAGTGAGGCGTCAGATGGCGGGGCCGAACCACTCCGTGTAGAGGCGCCAGAAGTTGCGGTTGCCGTAGGCGCTGCAGGCGTCGCCCGTGCCGGACACGTTGGCGAGCGCCGCGGCGTTCGGCTGGTACGGGGTGTAGAGGTACAGGTTCGCCGTGGCCTGGTTGCGGATATCCACCTGGGTGCCCCCGCACGCGGCGTCGGGGCTGTACTGGATGTAGACCGACCCGAGGTGGTACGCGCGCTGGTACGACTCGCCGGGCACGTTCAGCGGGTAGAGCGTGTACTGCCGGAACTGCCACGCGGACCGGTAGACCTGGTTCTGGAAGCCGAAGTAGTCGGCGTCGCAACTGGCGCTGAAGTTCGGCCCGGTGTCGGGGCAGCCCCAGCCCATCGCCCGGGCGTAGCCGTATTCGCTCGGTCCGGTGATGAGCGACTGCTCCTTCTGCATGAGGACCAGCAGCACCTTCGGATTGATCCCGCACGCGTGCGCGACCTTGGTGACGATCCGGGCGGCCGATTCGTTGACGGCGCCCCGGTAGGCCTCGCAGTGACCGGGTTCGGCGGCCGGGACCGACTCGGTGCTGTCGCGGAAGTCCGCCAGGCATGGCACGCCGTCCTTCGGCGTGCAGGGCTGGGAGGCGAAGAACGCCTGGACGTCCGCCTCGCTCATCGCGTTGGCGTCGTAGAAGTTCTCGTCGCTGATGATCTCGCCGGGATCGAAGTCCGTGCCGCGGACCGTGGGCGGTGCCGGCTGGGCCGGGGCCGGTGTCGAGGGCTTGGCCGTCGGCTTGGGTGTCGTCGGGGTGCTGCCGGTCGGCTTCGGCGTCGGCGTGGGCGTCGCCGTGGCCGCCACCTGCTCGCGCGTGGCCGCTGCGGCGCTCGAGCCCGGGAGTCCGCCGAACAGCAGAGCGGAGACGCCCACCGCCGCGACCAACGCCGTCGCGATCGATCGACGCGCCGATCGACGCCGCACGAGCGAAGGGATCGACGGAGCACGCATGGTCACCAGCCTAATCGGGGCGGGTGACGCCGAGGGCTTGCGAGCGTCGACACACGGCGGATAACCTGGTCGCACTGTGAAGAACTGAGCGAATCGACGTCCCGCGCCTGCGGCCCGAGCATCACGTCCGTGATGTGCCCGGCGGGAATCCATCGAGGTACGCCAGTCGCTTCACGTCCCGCCACGCGTTCGAGCCCCGCGCTCGCTCCCGACGCGTCCGGCGACGATCGCGCGAGGTGTGCCCCAACTCGAAAGGGGCCTCCATGCGAGCACCCATCACCCGTGCACCATCCGTCACCCCAGGAACGCCCCCGAGCTTCGGGCGTTCCATCGACATCCAGCAGCTCCGCGCGGACGGTGTCACCCGCTCGTACGGCGATCGTGTCGTCCTGCGCGACGTCGACCTCGTCGTCTCGGCCGGAGAGCGTCTCGGCCTCATCGGTGAGAACGGCGCCGGCAAGTCGACCCTGTTGCGGATCCTCGCCGGGCTCGACGAGCCGGACGACGGCGAGGCCGTCCGCCCGGTGCGCACCGGCATCCTCATGCAGGAGCTCGAGCTGCCGGAGGAGACGTCCGTCGGCGAGCTGCTCGAGCTGGCGCTGTGCGACGTCAGGGCGGTCGAGGAGGAGCTCGAGACCGCTGCAGCGGCGCTCGGTGGGACCGGGGCGTCCGCCGACGCTGCCGATCACCGGTACGCCGCGGCGCTCGATGCGGCGGAACGAGCCGACGTCTGGTCGGCGGACGCCCGGTTGGACGCGGTCGTCGCCGGCCTCGGACTCGCCGGGATCGAGCGGTCGCGGCGCCTCGGCGAGGTGAGCGGCGGGCAGCGTTCCCGCTTCGCCCTCGCCGCACTCCTGGTCGCGAGACCGACCGCCCTGCTGCTCGACGAGCCGACCAACCACCTGGACGACGAGGCGGTCGCCTTCCTCCGCGGCCAGCTGTCGACCTGGCCCGGTCCCGTGCTGTTCGCCAGCCACGACCGCGCCTTCCTCGACGAGGTCGCGACGGGGCTCGTCGACATCGATCCGTCCCGGCCGGTCCCGGTCGGCGAGGCCTCGCCCGTCGTGGTGTTCGGCGGTCCCTTCAGCGAGTACCTGGGGTGGAAGGCCGCGGAGCTCGAACGGTGGGCGGCTCGCTATACGGAGGAACAGGCGGAGCTCGGTCGACTCGCGTCCGCCGTGCACGATGTGGCCCCGCGGATCAACCACGACCGCGGCATCCGGGACAACAACCGGATGGCGTTCGGAATGCGCGGTGACCGCGTCGAGCAGCAGATCAGTCGGCGGGTGCGCAACGCGCAGCTCCGGCTCGAGACCCTGGAACGCGAGCAGGTGCGACGTCCGCCGCGCGCGATCTCGTTCGCCGGGATCCCGAGCGGTTCGACGGTCCTCGACGAGGGGGAGCAGCTGCTCGAGCTCGCCGACGCCCGCGTCGACGGCCGGCTCCACCTCGACCGTCTGCGGATCGCGCCCCGGACGCGGTTGCTCGTCACGGGAGCGAACGGTTCAGGGAAGTCGACGCTCCTGTCGGCGCTCGCCGGCTCGCTTCGCCTCGACTCGGGGAGCCTCCTCCGGCGGAGGGGGTTGCGGGTGGGGCTGCTCGAGCAGGACGTCGTGTTCGCTGAACCAGGACGATCCCCTCGGGAGGTCTACGAGCGCACCCTCGGCGAGTCGCGAGCCGCGCGCACCCCGCTCGCGGGTCTCGGCCTGCTCGCGCCGCGCGACCTCGATCGTCCGATCGGCCACCTGTCGGTAGGACAGCAGCGCCGACTGGCGCTCGCGCTGATCATCGCCAAGCCGCCGCACCTCTTCCTCCTGGACGAGCCGACCAACCACCTGTCGCTCACGCTGGCGACCGACCTCGAGGAGGCGCTCGGGACGTACCCCGGAGCGGTCGTCATCGCGAGCCACGACCGGTGGTTGCGTCGAAGGTGGGACGGCGAGACGCTCGCGCTCGACCGCCGCTGACCGCGCGGAGGAGTCCGGGTCCCGCGAGCCGGACTCCTCCGAGGGTCGACGTCAAGCCCGTGCGAGCAGCGGAGCTCCGTCGGAGGATGTCGGCATGAGTCTCTCGATCGGAGCCCCGGTGTGGGGCGTACAGGACATCCGTCAGGGCGTGGCCTTCTGGACGCAGGCGCTCGACTACGTGCCTCGCGATGAGCCGCAGGAGGACTGGGCCTCGCTCGTCCCGCGCGACGGTGACGGGGTGCAGCTGTCACTCATGCGCGTCTCGTCGCCCGCGGAGGACCGTCGACGGCACCACCTCGACCTCTTCACCGAAGACCGCGAAGCCGAGGTCGAGCGGCTGCTCGGCCTGGGCGCCGGACCCGTCGACTGGGACTACGAGGACGACGCCGACTACATCGTCCTCTCCGATCCCGACGGGAACCTGTTCTGCGTCGTGCAGCGCTGACCGGCCGGCCGGCCCGTCGACACCCGTCGCGCAAGCGGCCCGTCGGACACCCCGACGCTGCTCACGTGCGCAGGATCGCGGCACCGCCGTGCGCGTCTGCGCAGCCCCGTGTTTCCGGCGGATGACGTCGACGCCACCGTTCTGTAACGCTTCGGTCGCGAAGCCGGGATCGTCCATCCGGGCGTCGTCACATTGGGTAACGTAACCCCATACGCCCCGTGACCCGCGGGGCTGCATCTTGGAGGCTACCTTGGCAATCACAACTCGGAAGGCCGCTGCGGGCGCAATCGCCGGCGTCGGTCTCATGGCACTGCTCGCCGGCTGCGCATCGGCTCCCAGCACCGGTGGCGGCGACGCGACGGGTGCCGCATCCGACTTCCTCCCCTGCATGGTGTCCGACGCCGGTGGCTTCACCGACAAGTCGTTCAACCAGCTCGGCTACGAGGGTCTGACCGAGGCTGCGAAGGAGCTCGGCGTCGAGCCCATCACCGTCCAGTCCGACAAGGCCGACGACTACAAGCCGAACCTCCAGAGCCTCGCCGACCAGGGCTGCTCGCTCATCGTCAGCGTCGGCTTCGCCCTCTCCGCCGACACGGTCGAGGCGGCGCTCGCCAACCCCGACGTCGACTACGCGATCATCGACGACGCGGCCGACAACGACTTCGACGGCAAGGTCGACGCTCCGAACATCAAGCCGATCCTCTTCGACACCGTGCAGGCGGCGTTCCTCGCCGGCTACGCGGCGGCCGACTACTCGAAGACCGGCGTCGTCGGCACCTTCGGTGGGCAGCCCTTCCCGTCCGTCCAGATCTTCATGGACGGCTTCGCCGAGGGCGTCGCGTACTACAACGAGCAGAAGGGCAAGAGCGTCCAGGTCGTCGGATGGGACGTCGCCGCTCAGACCGGCTCGTTCACCGGTGGCTTCGAGGCCAACGACACCGCGAAGCAGCTCGCCCGCACGCTGATCGACCAGAACGCTGACGTGCTCCTGCCGGTCGGCGGCCCGATCTTCCTCAGCGCCATCGCCGAGATCCAGGAGACCGGCAAGGACATCGCGATGGTCGGTGTCGACGCCGACCTCTACGAGACGAACGCCGAGAACAAGGGCCTCTTCCTCACCTCCATCCTCAAGGGCATGAAGGCCGGCGTCGCCGACACCGTGACCGAGGCCGGCGGCGGCAAGTTCGACGCGGCAGCCTACATCGGCACCCTCGAGAACGAGGGCGTCGGCATCGCGCCGTTCCACGACTTCGAGTCCAAGGTCTCCCCGACCCTGGCCGACGAGCTCGACACGATCAAGGCCGGCATCATCGACGGTTCCATCAAGGCGACCTCGGTCTCCTCGCCCGTCAAGTAGTCCCTCTTTCCCGGGCAGACGCCCGGAACTCCGGGGGGAGGTCGCGAATCGCGGCCTCCCCCCGGTCTGTTCGCGGCATGGTCGACGGCGATCCCGACCGTCTGTGCCGACACCCGACACGTGACTAGATTGGGACCCATGAAGCTCCAGCTCCGCGGCATCACCAAACGGTTCGGCGCACTCACCGCCAACGACCACATCGACCTCACCGTCGAACCGGGGGAGATCCACTGCCTCCTCGGTGAGAACGGCGCAGGCAAGTCCACCCTCATGAACGTCCTGTACGGCCTGTACCAGGCCGACGAGGGCGAGATCCTCCTGGACGACGTCGTCCAGCACTTCCAAGGCCCGGGCGACGCGATGGCCGCCGGCATCGGCATGGTCCACCAGCACTTCATGCTCATCCCCGTCTTCACCGTCGCCGAGAACGTGATGCTCGGCCACGAGCAGACCAAGGGCGGTGGCCGCCTCGACGTCGCAGCGGCCCGCAAGCTCGTGACCGACATCTCCGAGCGGTTCGGCTTCAGCCTCGACCCGGACGCCCTCGTCGGCGACCTCCCCGTCGGCGTGCAGCAGCGGGTGGAGATCGTCAAGGCGCTCTCCCGCAACGCCAACGTCCTCGTCTTCGACGAGCCCACCGCCGTGCTCACGCCGCAGGAGACCGACGAGCTCATGGCGATCATGAAGCAGCTGAAGAGCGAGGGGACGTCGATCGTCTTCATCACCCACAAGCTGCGCGAGGTCCGCGAGGTCGCCGACCGCATCACCGTCATCCGTCTCGGGAAGGTCGTCGGCGAGGCGTCGCCCACGGCGACGAACGCCGAGCTCGCTTCGCTCATGGTCGGACGTCCGGTCGAGCTCACCGTCCACAAGGAGGCGCCGAAGCTCGGCGAGGCCACGTTCCGCGTGCAGGACCTCTCGGTCGTCGACCACCTGGGCCAGCTCGTCGTGAACGCCGTCAGTTTCGATGTGCACGAGGGCGAGGTGCTCGCGATCGCCGGCGTGCAGGGCAACGGTCAGACCGAGCTCACCGAGGCGATCCTCGGTCTGCAGCCCCACACGAAGGGCAGCATCAAGCTCGACGGCGTCGAACTCGTCGGTTCCACCCCGCGGAAGGTGCTCGACGCCGGCGTCGGGTTCGTGCCGGAGGACCGCTCGGAGGACGGGCTCGTCAAGCAGTTCACGATCGCCGAGAACCTCATGCTCGACCGCTCGACGGGTGCGCCCTTCGTGAAGGCCGGCACCGTGCAGCGTGGCTTCCGCGACGACTTCGCCCGAGAGAAGTCGCAGGAGTTCGACGTCCGCTCCCAGGGCATCGAGTCGCCCGCCGGCTCGCTGTCGGGCGGCAACCAGCAGAAGGTCGTGCTGGCGCGCGAACTCAGCCGTGACCTGCGTCTGTTCGTCGCCGCCCAGCCCACCCGCGGCATCGACGTCGGATCGATCGAGTTCGTCCACAAGCGCATCGTCGCGACGCGCGACGCCGGCATCCCCGTCATCGTCGTGTCGACCGAGCTCGACGAGGTCGTCGCGCTCGCCGACCGCATCGCCGTCATGTACCGCGGCGGCATCGTCGGGATCGTCCCGGCCTCGACCCCCAGAGAGGTCCTCGGCCTCATGATGGCCGGCGAACTCCCGGCAGGAGCAGCAGCATGAGCGACACGTCCCACACCCCGCCCGGAACGGTCCAGCCGGTGGCTCCCGGCGAGGCGAAGCCCGACACGACGCAGCCGCGCTCGAACAAGGTGCTGGCCGAGATCCTCAACTCGAGCATCGTCATCTCCATCCTCGCGGTGGTGCTGGCGATGGTCGCCGGAGCCGTCCTCATCGCCCTGACCGACCCGAAGGTCCACGCGGCCGCCGGGTACTTCTTCGCTCGGCCGGGCGACACGATCGCCGCGGTCTGGCAGTCGGCGACCGGCGCCTACGGAGCCCTCTTCCAGGGGTCCATCTACAACTTCCGTCGCCCCGACTTCCTGAACGGCATCCGTCCGCTGACCGAGACCCTCACCTTCGCCACGCCGCTGATCCTCGCCGGTCTCGGCGTCGGTCTCGCGTTCCGCGTCGGGATGTTCAACATCGGTGGCCGTGGCCAGATGCTCATCGCCGCGGCCTGCGCCGGTTGGGTCGGATTCACCCTCGACCTCCCGCCGGTCGTGCACCTGCTCGTCGCCGTCGCGGCCGGCATCGTCGGCGGAGCGTTCTGGGGTGGCATCGTCGGTGTCCTGAAGGCCAGGACGGGCGCGCACGAGGTGATCATCACGATCATGCTCAACTACGTCGCGTTCTACCTCATCACCTTCATGCTCTCCACCCAGGGGCTCCTGCAGGCTCCCGGATCGAACGTGCCGAAGAGCGCGGGGATGGCGGAGAACGCCGTCCTGCCGAAGCTCCTGGGCGACCGCTACAACCTCCACGCCGGGTTCCTCATCGCGATCATCGCGGTCGTGTTCGTGTGGTGGCTGTTCAGCCGGTCGTCCATCGGCTTCCGCTTCCGCGCGGTGGGGGAGAACCCGAACGCCGCCCGCGTCGCCGGGATCGACGTGAAGAACACCTACGTGTACGCCATGCTCCTCTCCGGTGGGCTCATCGGCCTCGCCGGGGTCTCGCAGGTGCTCGGGACCGTGACCTCCGGCTTCGACAACGGCATCGACGCGGGCATCGGCTTCGACGCGATCACCGTCGCCCTCCTCGGTCGGAGTCGGCCGGGCGGCATCCTCATCGCCGGCATCCTGTTCGGCGCGCTGAAGGCCGGCGGGTACTCCATGCAGGCGACCCAGGGCGTCAACGTGCCGATCGACATCGTCCTGGTCCTCCAGGCCCTCATCGTGCTGTTCATCGCGGCGCCGCCGCTCGTCCGCGCGATCTTCTTCCTGCCGAAGCCGGACGGATCGGCGCGCCGCACGCGTCGCGCCACCAAGAAGGAGGTGTCCGCATGAGTGCGTTCACGCTCGACAAGCAGCAGCCCCAGCCCGCTCCAGACGCACCGATCGTCCTCGAGACGGTCGTGGTCCGGAGCTGGAAGGCGCCGATCGCCTTCGGCATCTTCACCGTCATCGCGTTCCTGCTCTTCGTCATCTGGCACCGGGACGGCAACAGCACCTTCCGCCTCTCCAGCGAGGGTGACGTCATCCAGCTGCCGACGGTGGTGCTGCCGTCCACCGTCACGGGCATCGTCGTCACGATCCTCATCGTGGCGATCACCGCGCTGAGCGCCTACCTCGTCACGACCGGCAAGCGCATCCCGCTCTGGCTCATCACCGTGTTCGGCGTGCTCTTCATGGTCGGGTTCCTGTCCTGGGCCGCCGCGGGCAAGGCCATCCCGATCACGGGGCTGCTGCTCGGCACGGTCGCGCTGAGCGTCCCGCTCATCTTCGGAGCGCTCGGCGGCGTCATCTCCGAGCGCGTCGGCGTCGTCAACATCGCGATCGAAGGGCAGCTCCTCGCCGGAGCGTTCTCGTCCGCCTTCGTGGCGTCGGTGACGGGCAACGCCGTGCTCGGGCTGATCGCGGCGATGATCGCCGGCATGCTCGTGAGCTTCCTGCTCGCGGCGTTCTCGATCAAGTACCTCGTCGACCAGGTCATCGTGGGTGTCGTCCTGAACGTCCTCGTCGTGGGGCTCACGAGCTTCCTGTACGCACAGGTGCTCACGAAGAACGAGGCGCTCTTCAACAGCCCGCCGAAGTTCCCGCGCATCAACATCCCGATCCTCAGCGAGATCCCGCTCATCGGGCCGGTGCTGTTCCGGCAGACGATCATCATCTACCTCATGTACATCGCCGTCGCCGTGGTCTTCTACTGCCTCTTCTCCACCCGCTGGGGTCTCCGCCTCCGCGCGGTCGGTGAGCACCCGCAGGCCGCCGACACCGTCGGGATCAACGTGAACCGGACACGCTTCTGGAACGTGGCCCTCGCCGGAGCGATCGTCGGTCTCGGCGGCGCGTACTTCACGCTCGGCTCGGTCGGTGCGTTCAACAAGGAGATGACGGCCGGTGCGGGCTACATCGCACTCGCGGCGGTCATCTTCGGGCGATGGGACCCGCTGAAGGCGACCCTCGCGGCACTGCTGTTCGGCTTCACGCAGAACCTGCAGTTCGCCTTGAGCGCGATCGGTTCCCCGGTACCGAGCGCGTTCATGCTCATGCTGCCGTACGTCGTGACGATCTTCGCGGTGGCGGGCCTCGTCGGCGTCTCCCGGGGTCCGGCCGCGGCCGGCAAACCCTATGTGAAGGGCTGACCGTGAACGACGCATCGACTCCTCCCGCGATCGACTGGGAGGCCCTCCACGGCGCCGCCCGCGAGGCGATGGGCCACGCCTACGTGCCCTACAGCCGCTTCCCGGTGGGCGCGGCGGCACTCGTCGACGACGGCCGGATCATCTCCGGCTGCAACGTCGAGAACGCCAGCTACGGGCTGACCCTGTGCGCCGAGTGCGCGCTCGTGTCCGCCCTGCACATGACGGGTGGCGGACGCCTCGTCGCCTTCGCGTGCGTCGACGGCAAGGGCGAGCGCCTGATGCCGTGCGGACGCTGCCGTCAGTTGCTGTACGAGCACTCGACGGCGGGCATGCTGCTCGACACCGTCTCCGGCATCCGCACCATCGACGAGGTCCTTCCGGACGCCTTCGGGCCTCGCCAACTCGAGGAGTACCACGCATGAGTCCCGTAGAAGCCTTCGACGTCGTCGACCTCATCCGCACGAAGCGCGACCGGGGTGAGCTGACGACGCCGCAGATCGACTGGCTGATCGACGCGTTCACCCGCGGCTACGTCGCCGACGAGCAGATGTCGGCGCTCGCGATGGCGATCCTCCTGAACGGGATGGAACGCCGAGAGATCCGCGACCTCACGATGGCGATGATCGCGAGCGGTGAGCGTATGAGCTTCGCCGCGCTCGACAAGCCGACCTCGGACAAGCACTCGACGGGTGGCGTCGGCGACAAGATCACCCTGCCACTCGCGCCGCTGGTCGCCGTGTTCGGCGTCGCGGTGCCGCAGCTGTCCGGTCGAGGCCTCGGGCACACCGGCGGAACCCTCGACAAGCTCGAGAGCATCCCCGGCTGGCGTGCCGCCCTCTCCAACGACGAGATGATGCGGCAGCTGACCGAGGTCGGCGCGGTCATCTGCGCCGCCGGCTCCGGACTCGCACCGGCCGACAAGCGCCTGTACGCGCTGCGCGACACCACCGGCACCGTCGAGGCCATCCCGTTGATCGCCTCGAGCATCATGTCCAAGAAGATCGCCGAAGGCACGGGGGCACTCGTCCTCGACGTGAAGTTCGGCTCGGGTGCGTTCATGCAGGAGTACGAGCGTGCCGAGGAGCTGGCGCGCACGATGGTGGCGCTCGGCACGGACGCGGGCGTCGCGACGACCGCGCTCCTGACGGACATGAACGTCCCGCTCGGCCTCGCGATCGGCAACGCCAACGAGGTCCGGGAGTCCGTCGAGGTGCTCGCGGGTGGGGGTCCGGCCGACGTGGTGGAACTGACCATCGCGCTCGCGCGGGAGATGCTGACCCTCGCCGGACAGCCGGACGCCGACGTCGAGGGTGCACTGGCCGACGGCCGGGCCATGGACGTGTGGAAGCGGATGATCCGAGCGCAGGACGGCGACCCGGATGCTCCGCTGCCGGTCGCCAAGGAGACCCAGGTCGTCACCGCCTCGCGCGACGGCGTCCTGGCGACGCAGGAGGCTCTGCCCTTCGGTATCGCCGCCTGGCGTCTCGGCGCCGGTCGTGCACGCCAGCAGGATCCGGTCGTCCACGCTGCGGGCATCGACCTGCACGCGAAGCCCGGTGACGAGGTCCGAGCCGGCCAGCCGCTGTTCACCCTGAGCGCGGACGACGGCGCACGGTTCCCCCGGGCGCTCGAGGCGCTCGAGGGCGCGTATTCGATCGCCGACTCGGCCGCTCCGCGCGGGCCCATCGTCCGGGCGCGCATCGAGGCCTGACCCGCCCTCCGGTCCGCTCCGACAGGCCGTGCCCGCTCCTGGTGGGTGACGGCTCGGAGCGGCCCGATGACGCCATGTCGCCGGACGTGCGTGCGCGGTACAGTGAACCCCGTGACCTCTGCAGATGAATCCCCCCTCTCCGGCGTCGACGTCAGCGCGCTGCCCAAGATCTCGCTCCACGACCACCTCGACGGCGGCGTGCGCCCCGCGACCATCATCGAACTCGCGGAGGCGGTGGGCGTCGACGTCCCCGTGTCCGACGCGGACGGCCTCGCCGACTGGTTCTACACCCAGTGCAACGCCGGCTCGCTCGTCGAGTACCTGAAGACCTTCGACCTCACCACCGCGGTCATGCAGACCGAGGAGGGGCTCGTCCGCGTCGCGCGCGAGTTCGTCCAGGACCTCGCGGCCGACGGTGTCATCTACGGCGAGGTGCGGTGGGCTCCCGAGCAGCACCTCACCCGCGGGCTGAGCCTCGACGCGGTCGTGGAGGCCGTCCAGGAGGGCATCGAGCTCGGCATCAAGGACGCCGCCCACACGGGTGCGGACATCCAGATCGGCCAGCTCATCACGGCCATGCGCCACGCCGACCGCGCCCTCGAGATCGCGGAGCTCGCCGTGCGGCACCGCGAACGCGGCGTGGCGGGCTTCGACATCGCCGGCGCCGAGGCCGGGTTCCCGGCCAGCAAGCACCGGCTGGCCTTCGACTACCTCGCGCGTGAGCTCTTCCCGGTCACCGTCCACGCCGGCGAGGCCGACGGCGTCGAGTCGATCCGCAGCGCCCTGCTCGACGGCCGGGCGCTCCGCCTCGGTCACGGCGTCCGCATCGCGGAGGACATCTTCATCGAGCGCGACGACGCCGAGTCCCTGTACGCCACGCTCGGCCCGGTGGCGGAGTGGGTCCGCGACCGCCGGATCCCGCTCGAGCTGAGCCCCCAGTCGAACCTCCAGACCGGCGCGATCGCGGCCTGGGGCGACGACCTCGAGGACCACCCGTTCGACCTGCTGTACCAGCTCGACTTCGCCGTCACGGTGAACGTCGACAACCGGACGATGAGCGACACGAGCCTCACCAAGGAGCTCACGCTGCTCACCGAGGTGTTCGACTACGACCTCACGGACCTCGAGACCTTCCAGCTGAACGCGGCTGCCGCCGCCTTCCAGCCGTTGGAGGTCCGCGAGGCCCTGGCGGACCGCATCTCGGAGGCGTTCGACGAATTCCTCGACGACGACGAGGACTGATCCTCGGCGCGGGTGCCACTCGGACGACCACTCGAGTGGCACACGCGCGGCGGGCTTCCAGCCTCGGAGCGATACGCTTGTCCAGACCCGCACGGGTCGACCGATCCTCTGATTGAAGCGATGCCACTCCCAGATCTCTCTGAAGCGACAATCGCCCTCCGCGTCGATGCGGCGGACTGGCGAGAGGCTATCCGCGCGGCCGGTGCACTGCTCACGCAGACCGGGGCGACGGACGCGGCGTACACGCAGCGCATGATCGACGTGGTGGAGGAGTTCGGCGCCTACGTCGTCATCGCCCCCGGCCTCGCGCTCGCCCATGCGCGTCCCGGGGCCGACGTCCATCAGGACTCCCTCGTCGTCGCGACGCTCGCGGAGCCGGTCCGGTTCGGGCATCCGCACAACGACCCGGTCTCCGTGGTCCTCGGCCTCGCCGTCACGACGGCGGAGTCGCACGTCGGCTGGGTGGCGGAGATCGCCAACGTCTTCAACGACCCGACGGCGATCCCTCGGCTCGCCGCCGCCACCGACGCGGCCGAGGTGCGCGCGGTGTTCCGTGCCGAGCTGCTCGGCCACGGAGGTCCCGCGTGAAGATCGTCGCCATCTGTGGTTCCGGAGTGGGGTCGTCCGCGATCCTCAAGCTCAACGCCGAACGCGCCCTGGAGCGACTCGACCTCGAGGCCGACGTGATCGCCGGCGACATCGAGAGCCTGTCGACGACGGCTGCGGACGCCCAGGTCATCCTGACGTCCCCCGAACTCGTCGAGCGCATCGGCAAGACCTTCGCCGACATCGTCGTGATCGACAACTACTTCGACCTCGCCGAACTCACCGAGAAGCTCGAGCGCGCCCTCGGCTGAGGGCGCGCCGAGCGCCTCGGCGGCCCGACCGTTCGTCGGCGGACCGCGTCCGGTTCCCTGATCCGGCGGACTGGCTAGGCGACGAGCTCGGTCAGCTCGCCGCGCAGCGCGACCAGGCGTGCCGCGACCGTCGCCGCCCGTTCGCCAGCATCGCCTTCGCTCGACTGCACGTCGACGTACACCTTGAGCTTCGGTTCCGTGCCGCTCGGGCGGATCATCACCCGGGTCCCGTCGTCGAGCCACAGCCGGAGGACATCGCTCGGCGGGAGGCCTTCGAAGCCGTCGACGAGATCGTCGATCCGGGTCACCGCCGCCCCGGCGATCCGCGTGGGCGGGAGCTCCCGCAGTGCCGCCATGACCTCGCCGATGCGGCTGAGCTCCGCGTAGCGGATAGAGATCTGATCACTGCCGAAGGAGCCGAAGGTGGCAGCGAACCGGTCGAGCAGACCGGCGACGCTCTCGCCCGCCTGCGCGGCTGACGTCGCGAGTCCGAGGAACGCCACCGCTGCGGAGATGCCGTCCTTATCGCGCACCGTCTCTGGGTTCACGAGGTATCCGAGCGCCTCTTCGAAGCCGAAGCGCATGCCGGGGGTGCGGGAGATCCACTTGAACCCGGTGAGCGTCTCGCGGAACGCGAGACCGTGGGCCTCGGCGACCGTCCGCAACGCCGGTGAGGAGACGATCGAGCACGCGAGGGTCCCCTCCGGTGCCGCATCGCCGTCGAGTTCCGCACTCGCGAGCTGCGCCGCGCGCCAGCCGAGGAGCAGGCCGACCTCGTTGCCGGTGAGTCGTCGGTAGCCGGAGGCCTCTGCAGCGTCCGGGATGGCGATCGCCAGGC
Organism: Plantibacter sp. LMC-P-059a; assembly: GCF_030209505.1. Lineage (NCBI taxonomy): Bacteria > Bacillati > Actinomycetota > Actinomycetes > Micrococcales > Microbacteriaceae > Plantibacter > Plantibacter sp. LMC-P-059a. The sequence continues at coordinate 84,032 of NZ_JARVRZ010000003.1, forward strand.
GGTCGGCGTCGGGGTCGTTGGCGATGATGAGGTCGGCGCCGGTCGCTCGCGCCGTCGCGAACGACAGGTCGAGGGCGCCGGGCTCCTCCGGGTTCGGGAAGCTCACGGTCCGGAACGTCGGGTCCGGGTCGATCTGCTCCGTGACGAGTTCCGGTGCGGGATACCCTGCGGTCTCGAGGACGCGACCGGTGGTCTCCCAGCCGACGCCGTGCATGGCGGTGTAGACGACACGGAGCTGGTCGCCCGCCGGAGCCGGGGCCACAGCGGCCGTCGCCGCGACGTAGGCGTCGACGACGTCCTCGCCCGCGACCTCGAACGCGTCGCCGCGCGGCAGGTCCTGGACGGACGCCGTGGCGGCGATGCGCTCGATGTGCGCGGCGATCGCCGCATCGGCGGGGGAGACGATCTGCGAGCCCTGGTGCTCGCCGCCGAGGTACACCTTGTAGCCGTTGTCGGCCGGCGGGTTGTGGCTCGCCGTGACCATGACGCCGGCCGACGCGTCGAAGAACCGGACGGCGAAGGCGAGGACCGGGGTCGGCAGCAGCCGGGGGAGCAGGATGGCGCGGACGCCGGCGCCCGACATGAGTTCGGCGGTGTCCTGAGCGAAGACCGCGGAGTTCTTCCGGCCGTCGTACCCGATGACGATGCTCGGGGTGACCCCGTCCGCGGCCTGCTCGAGGAGGTAGGCGGCGAGGCCCGCCGCAGCCTGGGACACGAGCACGCGGTTCATGCGGTTGGAGCCGGCCTCGATGCGGCCGCGCAGCCCGGCCGTGCCGAACTGCAGGCGGGTGTCGAAGCGGTCGTGCAGCTCGGCGACCGCGACCTCGTCGGCGACCCTGGCGCGCTCGACGAGTCCGGCCAGTTCGGCCCTCGTCTCGTCGTCGGGGTCCTGTGCGAGCCACGCCTCCGCGGTCGCGAGCAGCGTCGAGGCGCTCACAGGGCGGCGACGATCTGCGCGAGGAGCTTGCTGATCACCGGCTCGGCCGTCTGACCGGCCTCGATGACCTCGGCGTGGCTGAGCGGCGTCTTCTGGATGCCGGCGGCGAGGTTCGTGATGAGCGACATGCCGAGCACCTCCATGCCGGCCTGACGGGCGGCGATGGCCTCCAGCGCCGTTGACATGCCGACGATGTGGCCGCCGATCGCCTTCGCCATCTGCACCTCGGCAGGGGTCTCGTAGTGGGGTCCGCGGAACTGCGTGTAGACGCCTTCGTCGAGCTCGGGTGCGACCGAGTGCGCGAGGTCGCGCAGGCGCTTCGCGTACAGGTCGGTGAGGTCGATGAACGTCGCGCCCTCGAGCGGCGAGTCCGCGGTGAGGTTGATGTGATCGCTGATGAGGACCGGCGTGCCGGGGGTCCAGTGGTCCTTGATGCCGCCGGCGCCGTTGGTGAGGATCATGATGCCGGCGCCCGCGGCCGCTGCCGTCCGGACGCTGTGCACCACGCGGCGCACGCCGTGGTTCTCGTAGTAGTGGGTCCGGGCGCCAATCACGAGCGCACGCTTGCCGCTCGGCAGGAGGACCGAGCGCAGGGTGCCGACGTGGCCCTCGAGCGCGGGCTTCGAGAAGCCGACGATCTCGGATGCCGGGATGGTCGCCGTGGTCTCACCGATGAGGTCGGCCGCCTTCCCCCAACCACTCCCGAGTGTGAGGGCGATGTCGTGGCGATCGACACCGGTCTTCTCGGCGATCTGACCCGCGGCTTCTCGGGCGATCTCGAAGGGATCGACATCGGACAGATCGAGCGGGTTCGCAGCAGTTTCGGACATCCTCTCACTCTAGACAGGGGCGAGGCCGGACCCCAACCGTGCGGACCCCGCTCATCCGTGCAACCCGGTCGTCGCCGGAGCTCGGAACGGGTTTGGTCCCGCCCCTGGTCGCGCGCGAGAATGGTCGCATGGCCTACGAGTTCGAACGCAAGCAGCGAGTGGCGATCATCGGAGGCGGACCCGGCGGGTACGAGGCGGCGCTCGCCGGTGCCCAGCTCGGCGCCGACGTGACCTTGGTGGAACGGACGGGCGTCGGCGGCGCGGCGGTCATCACCGACGTCGTCCCGTCCAAGAGCCTCATCGCCACGGCCGACGCGGTCGGTGCCATCGGCGAGGCCGCTGATCTCGGTGTGCAGTTCTTCGTCCGCTCGGAGACCACCGGCAAGCCCAGCCGTCCCGAGGTCGCCGTCAACCTCGCCGCGGTCAACAAACGTCTGCTGGGGCTCGCCCGCCAACAGTCCGAGGACATGCGGGCCGGGCTCATCCGGGCCGGCGTCCGGATCGTGAACGGCCAGGGACGCCTCGACGGCCCGAACGAGGTCATCGTCTCGACCGACCGCTCCGCAGGGACCGACTTCGACCGCATCGAGGCCGACACCGTCGTCATCTCCGTGGGCGCGAGTCCGCGTCAGTTGCCGTCAGCGCTGCCGGACGGCGAGCGCATCCTCACCTGGACCCAGCTGTACAACCTCACCTCGGTCCCCGAGCACCTCATCGTCGTCGGCTCCGGTGTCACCGGCGCCGAGTTCGCCTCCGCGTACACGGCACTCGGGTCGAAGGTCACGCTCATCTCGAGCCGCGACCAGGTCCTTCCGGGCGAGGACGCGGACGCCGCGGCCGTCATCGAGAACGTCTTCAAGCGCAACGGCATGACGGTGCTGTCGAAGTCCAGGGCCGACTCGGTCACCCGGACCGAGCACGGCGTCGTCGCGACCCTCTCCGACGGCCGGACCGTCGAAGGCTCGCATTGCCTCATGGCGGTCGGTTCGGTCCCGAACACCGCCGGGATCGGGCTCGAGGAGGCCGGCGTCCAGCTGACCGACTCCGGTCACATCCGCGTCAACCGGGTGGCCCGGACGAGCGTTCCCAACATCTACGCCGCCGGCGACTGCACGACGTTCCTGCCGCTGGCCTCCGTCGCCTCGATGCAGGGGCGCACCTCGATGCTGCACGCCATGGGCGACGCGGTGAACCCGACCGAGATCCGCAACGTGGCCGCGAACATCTTCACGCAGCCGGAGATCGCGACCGTCGGCTGGACCCAGAAGCAGATCGAGGACGGCATCGCGCAGGGCGAGATCTACAAGCTGCCGCTGGCTCAGAACCCTCGCGCGAAGATGATGGGCATCAAGGACGGCTTCGTCAAGCTGTTCGCCCGCACGGGCAGCGGCACGGTGATCGGCGGGGTCATCGTCGCGCCGAAGGCCAGCGAACTCATCTTCCCCCTGGCGTTGGCCGTCGAGCAGCGCTTGAACGTCGACCAGGTCGCTCGGGCGTTCACGGTGTACCCCTCGCTCACCGGGTCGATCACCGACGCCGCGCGGGCCATGCACATCGTCGAGTAGTCCGGCCGGTCGCGCTCCCGGGCTCAGGCGGTGCGGTTGGCGAGCACGATGCGCGCCACGGCCACCCGTGAGCGCACCGACCACGCGGTGAACACCGCGCTGAGGTGCTTCTCCACGGTCTTGCGGGAGATGCCGAGGGTCGCGGCGATCTCGTCGTTCGACAGCCCGTCGGCGACGAGTTCGGTGAGGTCCCGTTGCCGGGGCGTGAGCGGCGTGTTCGGGATGGGGACGGCGCTCAGCGGGAGGGTCGCCGGCAGTCTCGAGGGGAGCTGACGCCGGGACACGATGCCGAACGCCGCGAGCACCCGCGTCACGTGGGCGTCGACGGTGCGCGAGGAGAGCTGCAGGACGGAGGCGATCTGCGCCGTCGAGTTGCCCTCGGCGGAGAGGAGGGCGACCTCGCGCTCACGGGGTGACAGACCGTCCCAGCCGGATCCGGCGATCGGGGCGAGACGTCGTCCGATGGCCTTCAACTCGCGGGCGGCAGATCGGGTCGCCGCGGTGTGTCCGCCGCGATCGGCCTGCTCGGCGAGGGCGGACAGTTCACGCACCGCCTGCGTGCGGTCGGACATCGCGATGAGCGCGCGGGTGGCGAGGATCTCCCCGATCCCGGCCTCGAGCATGCGCCCGTCCGCGAGCGCCCGCGTCGCCGCCGTCCGGGCGAGGGTGAGCGCCCGGGCCGGGTCGCCCCGTAGCAGTTCCAGCTTGCACTGCATGCGCAGGATCGCCGGGCCGGGCACCCGTCGGTCGACGTCGTCGGCGATGAAGCCGATGAGACGTTCCAATTCGACGACGTCACCGTCGACGAACGCGCTGGCGACGAGCAGTTCGATCGCGAGGGCCCGGTCCTGGACGGACAGCCCGCTGAAGTCGTTGCCGGACGCGCTCCGAGCGAGTGCGGCGGCACCGTGGTCGTCGGCGAGCGCGGCCAGTCCGTACCCGACGAGGAGGTAGCAGGTCGTCTGGAAGGCGCCCGTCGGTTCGGGGATGGCGTGGCGGACCCGCCGAGCGAGGGTCCGGGTCGCCCCCTGCTCGGCGCGGTTCCCCGCGACGAGGCACTGGACGGCCTCCGCGTAGAGCCTGGTCGGCTCGCTGGAGGCCCGTTCGAACATGACGAGCGCGGCCGCCTCGGCATCGGCGACGCGGCCTTCGTTGAGGAGGAGTCGCGCGACGACGCCGTCGACGAGCGTGCGGAAGAGCCGGGTGGGCGTTGCGGCGATCTCCTCGCTGAACGCGTCGGCGAACCGGCGCGCCAGGTGGATCAGCACGTTGACCACCGCACCCTCGACGAGCAGATAGCCGACGAGCCAGGCGACTGACGGTTCCACGTCGCCACCGGCTTCGACGAGTGACATCGCCTCCTCGAAGCAGCCCTCGAGGATCGAGTCCGGCGACCGGTCGGACCCGAGCGCGAGCCCGGCCGCGCCGAGCGCGAGGAGTCGGGTCGTCCGGTCGGCACCCGCGGAGGCGGTGACGGCCGCCGCTGCGTCCTGTCGGCAGCCGATGAAGTCCGCGGCCGTGAAGCGTGCGTAGGAGCGCAGTGCGAGCAGCCGAGGGTCCGCCTCGACACCCGGCACCGCCTCGAGCAGGGCGATCGCCCCGGAGGCGTCGAAGTTCGCCACACGATCCAACGCGTCTTCGAGGAGGTCGGCTGCTGACACCTGCTCAGCGTATCGTCGCCTCGAGCCGGGCGGCGCCTTCGACTGAACGACGGGTCAGCTGATGGTGAGCAGCTGGTGCCCTGAGGAGACGGTCGTGCCGACGGTCGCGTCGATCGCGCCGACCGTACCGTCCTTGTGCGCGGTGATGGGCTGCTCCATCTTCATCGCCTCGAGCACGACGACGAGGTCGCCCTTCACCACGACGTCGCCCTCCGCGACCGCGAGCTTCACGATCGTCGCCTGCATCGGGGCGGAGACGGCGTCACCGGTCGCCGCGGAGACGACCGTGGAGCCGCCACGACGGTGCGGGGCCGGGGCGGCGACGGGTGCGCCGACGTTCAACCCCAGCTGACCACCCGGGAGACTGACCTCGAGCCGCTTGCCGCCGACCTCGACCACCACGGTGGATCGTGTCGCAGGCACCTGCTGGGCGTCGATGGAGCCGTCCCACGGTTCGATGTCGTTGACGAACTCGGTCTCGATCCAGCGCGTGTACACGCCGAAGGTGCCGTCCTCCGCGGTGAACGCCGGGTCGCGGACGATCTTCCGGTGGAAGGGGATCACCGTGGGGAGTCCGGCGACCTCGAACTCGTCGAGGGCGCGGCGGCTGCGCTCGAGCGCCTCCTCGCGGGTGCGACCGGTGACGATGATCTTGCCGAGCAACGAGTCGAAGGCGCCGGAGATCGTGTCGCCGGCGGTGACGCCGGAGTCGAGGCGCACGCCAGGGCCGCCGAAGGTCTTGAAGACGTGGATGGGTCCGGGCTGCGGGAGGAAGCCGCGTCCCGGGTCCTCACCGTTGATGCGGAACTCGAAGGAGTGGCCGGTCGGCTTCGGGTCGTCGTAGTCGAGCACGCCGCCCTCGGCGAGGCGGAACTGCTCGCGGACGAGGTCGATGCCGGTGACCTCCTCGGAGACCGGGTGCTCGACCTGGAGTCGGGTGTTGACCTCGAGGAAGGAGACGGTGCCGTCCTTGCCGATGAGGAATTCGCAGGTACCGGCGCCGACGTAGCCGACCTCCTTGAGGATCGCCTTCGAAGCGCGGTAGAGCTCGGTGTTCTGCTCCTCGGTGAGGAACGGTGCCGGTGCCTCCTCGACGAGCTTCTGGTGGCGGCGCTGCAGCGAGCAGTCGCGGGTGGAGACGACGACGACGTTGCCGTGCGCGTCGGCGAGGCACTGGGTCTCGACGTGTCGCGGCTGGTCGAGGTACTTCTCCACGAAGCACTCGCCGCGTCCGAACGCGGCGATCGCCTCACGCGTGGCGGACTCGAAGAGCTCGGCGACCTCCTCGCGTTCGCGGGCGACCTTGAGGCCGCGTCCGCCGCCACCGAAGGCGGCCTTGATGGCGACCGGCAGGCCGTGGATGTCGACGAAGTCGAGGACCTCCTCGGCGCCCGAGACCGGGTTGAGGGTGCCGGGCGCGAGCGGGGCACCGACCTTCTCGGCCACGTGGCGGGCGGAGACCTTGTCGCCGAGGCGTTCGATGGCCTCCGGCGACGGACCGATCCAGATGAGGCCGGCGGCCATGACGGCGCGCGCGAAGTCGGCGTTCTCGGCGAGGAACCCGTACCCGGGGTGCACGGCGTCGGCGCCGGACCGTCGGGCGATGGACAGGAGCTTGTCGATGACCAGGTAGGTCTCGGCGCTCGTCGTCCCGTCGAGGGCGTAGGCCTCATCGGCGAGGCGGGCATGCATGGCGTCGCGATCCTGGTCGGCGTAGACGGCGACGGAGGCGATCCCGCTGTCCTTCGCGGCTCGGATGACGCGGACGGCGATCTCGCCACGGTTGGCGATGAGGACCTTGGTTATACGTGGCACAGTCCACGAGCCTACCGGGAGGGCCGGGTCGGCTTTTGGACCACACGCACAGAAAAGCCGGGGGAACGACGTACGACTCCTACAAGCGCGTCGGCCTCACAGGGCTCCGGCGCGGTTGCGGAGCTCGTGCCAGTCGTGTCCGAGGGTGCGGACGAGACGCCGGAGTGTCGGCAGGGACAGGCCGACGACGGTGGACGGATCGCCGTCGATCCGGGTGATGAAGGCTGCACCGAGGCTGTCGATGGTGAACGCACCGGCGACCTCGAGCGGCTCACCAGAGGCGATGTACGCGTCGATCTCGGCATCGTCGAGGTCGTCGGCGAAGGACACGTCCGCTGAAGCCACGGCGCCGACGCCCACCGGCGATGGCCGCGTGCCGTCGATGAGCCAGTGGCCGGAGTACAGCGTCCCGGTCCGCCCGCGCTGTGCCTGCCACCGCTCGCGCGCCCGCTCGGCCGTGTGCGGCTTCCCGTGGACGACGCCGTCGAGGACGAAGACCGAATCGCCCCCGAGGAGGAGGCCGACCTCGTCGCCGCGATCGACGACCACCCGCAGCGAGGCCTCGGCCTTCGCCCGGGCGAGGAGTGCGACGACCGCTTCCGGGGTCAGCGGCGCTCCGGCGGCGAGCGAGGCGTCCGCGACCGCCTGGTCCTCGTCGACGGAGGAGGGGACGACGACCGGTTCGATGCCGCTCGACCGCAGGAGCGCGAGCCTGGCCGGGGACGTTGAGGCGAGCGTGAGACGCACGACGGTTCCTTCCGGGAGGACGGTGGACCCCCGCCGGTCACCCGTGTGACATGCTCGACGCATGAGCACGACGACTGGACGCACCGTGGAACTGGACATCACCAACGTAGCCCACGGGGGTGTGTTCGTCGCTCGGCACGAGGGCCGCGTGGTCTTCGTCCCCGACACCCTGCCCGGTGAGCGCGTCAGGGCCCGCATCGTCGACGAGAACGAGAAGCGGTTCTGGCGGGCGGAGACCCTGGAGGTCCTCACGCCGTCCGAGCACCGCCGCCCGCATGTCTGGGCCGAGGCCTCCGTCGACCGCGAGCCGGGCGAACGGGCCGGCGGAGCCGAGTTCGGACACATCGACCTGGCCCACCAACGCGCCCTGAAGCACCAGGTCCTGGCCGAAGGCCTCGAGCGCTTCGCCGGGGTCGCGCCCGAGTTCACCGTGTCCGCGGTCGACGGCGAGACGCCCGACGGCACGCGGTGGCGCACCAGGGTCTCGCTGCACGTGGACCAGCACGGCAACATCGGTCCCTACGCCGCACGGTCTCACCAGGTCGTCCCCGTCGACGACCTGCCGCTCGCCATCGAGGCCGTCGCGGACGCGGCGCGGCTCGAGGAACTGCCGCACGGCACCACGTCGATCGACATCGTCGCCTCCTCGACCGGCGCCGTCCGCGTCCTCACCCGTGCCGACGAGGCCGGAGGCGGCGACCGGCGACGCGGGGGCGGCCGTGGTCGACGTGGCGGCCCGAAGCCGGTCCGTCCGGCGGCCGATCCGATCCGTGAGCTCGTCGGCGACCGCGAGTTCATCGTCGACGCGAACGGGTTCTGGCAGGTCCACCGCCAGGCGGCGGCGACCCTGCAGCAGGCCGTCTCCGACGCGATCGACGACGCCCGCTTCGACGCCCGCGCCGCGAACCTCGACCTCTACGGCGGCGTCGGACTGTTGGCCGCCGGCGTGGCCGACCGCTTCGGCTCCACCACGCGCATCACGACCGTCGAGAGCGACGAGCGCGCCACCGAGTACGCCGGGGAGAACCTGTCCGAGTGGGTCGGCGCGCAGGCGGTCACCGCGAAGGTCGACGCCTTCCTGCGGTCGGAGATCGCCTCGGGCAGCCGCATCGAGCGTTCCCGCTACGCCACCGCGACGGTCGTCCTGGACCCGCCGCGGTCCGGCGCCGGCGCGGAGATCGTCGCGATGCTCGGCGAACTGCGCCCCGCGTCGATCGTCTACGTCGCCTGCGACCCCATCGCCCTTTCGCGCGACGTGGCCCTGCTGGCCGAGCAGGGGTACGAACTGGGCCACCTGGCCGCCTACGACCTCTTCCCGAACACCCACCACCTCGAGGCCGTCGCCGGCTTCACCCGCACGGCTTGAACGGCGAGCGCCCCGGCGGACCGACTCGCTCCACGGCCGTCCCGCCCGACGGGTCCGGCACTCGCTACGATGGTGCCGTGGTGACCGTCGCAATCATTGATGATCACGAGTCCGTCCGGCTCGGGATCGAAGCGGTGTGTGCGCACGCCGGGTATCAGGTCGTGGCGAGTGCCCCGACCGCCGTCGAGTGCATCGCCGCGCTGAACGGAGTGGTCCCCGACGTCGTCGTGCTCGACCTCTCCCTCTCCGACGGCAGCACCCCGACGACGAACATCCAGGCGGTGCAGGCGGTGGGCGCGCACGTGCTCATCCACTCCATCGCCGACCGGGTGGCGCTCGTCCGCGAGGCGCTGGCCGCCGGGGCCTCCGGGGTGATCCCGAAGTCGTCACCGACGGACACCGTCATCGCCGCCATCGCCACCGTCGCCCGCGGCGAGGCACTCAACAACATCGAGTGGGCCAGTGCGATCGACGCCGACAGCGACTTCGCCCGCGCGCAACTCGGCCGCCGCGAGCGCGACGTCCTCCACCTCTACGCCTCCGGCCTGCCGTTGAAGACCGTCGCCATGCAGCTCGGGATCGCCTATTCGACGGCCCGTGAGCACATCGACCGCATCCGCGTGAAGTACGTCGAGGTGGGCCGTCCGGCTCCGACGAAGGTCGACCTGCTCCGCCGCGCGGTCGAGGACGGGATCCTCCCCGGCCTCGATCAAGGCGGGACGGATGTCTCCTAGCTTCCGGGCACCGACCAGGCATCCCGCGATCCCCGCGGACACGAAGGATGCCCAGGCTCAGCGCCGGATGCTGAACACCGCCAACTTCGAGCGCCTCCTCGGCCGATCGGTCGCGATCATCGGGCTCGTTTTCGGCCTGCAGACCGCGTTCACCACCCTCGGCCAGGGTGTCCAGATCGACGGCTGGATCGGCGTCCTCTATGTCGTGGCCGTCTTCGGGTCCATGGGCGTGGCGATCGGCTGCTGCTTCTTCCTGTGGCACCATCGGCTCGCATCCGGCGTCTTCGCGGCGGTGTTCTTCGTCGCGCTGCTCATCTGGCCCGCGGTGAACGCACCGGCGCCGGCCGACATCAACCAGGAGCCGTGGATCTGGTACCTCTGCACGATCGCGGTCGCCTTCGCCTGTGTCCCGCTCAAACTGCGCGGAGCGATCGTGTACCTCGTGGTCACCTCGCTGATGTACGGCGTGAACCGCATCATCGACGCCGACTTCGCGCCGGCCTCCTGGGAGATCGGGACACTCGACGCCTCGTACGCGACGATCATCGGCGGTCTCATCGTCGTCCTGGTGGGCCTCTTCCGGGTGTTGGCGGGCCGGGTCGACGTGGCCAGGGCCGCCGCGCTGTCGACCTACGACGCCGCCGTCAAACAGCACGCGACGGAGGTGGAGCGGGTGGAGGTCGATTCGATCGTGCACGACAGCGTGCTCGCCTCCCTGCTCGCGGCCGACCGCGCGATGACACCCAAATCCGAAGCCCTCGCGGTGATGATGGCCAGGGTCGCCATCGAGCAGCTCGAAGGGGTCGGCGCGCCGATGACGAACGAGGACGAGGTCACGGGCCTCGCGGAACTCGTCGAGCGCCTGCGCGGAGCGGCGTCCATGCTCGGCGAGCCGTTCGCGGTCACGACCGAAGGGGCGTCCGGCCGGGTGCTCCCGGTCACGGTCGCGAACGCGGTGTACTGGGCGACGGTGCAGGCGATGGTCAACAGCGTGGAGCACGCCGGGCAGGGCGTCGCGCGCAGCCTGTCGATCGAGGGCACGGTGTCGGGCGGCGTATGTGTGATCGTCAGCGACGACGGCGTGGGATTCTGCCCCGACGCGGTCGCCGAGGAACGACTCGGACTCAAGGTGTCGATCGTCGAGCGCATGGCCGGCGTCGGTGGCCGTTCGACGGTGCTCTCCCGACCCGGTGAGGGTGCTGTCATCCGGATCGAATGGTCTCCGGAGGACGCCTCATGACCCCGGCCCCGCGGTACGCGCTCGTCATCCTCGCCGCCCTGTTCTCGGCCTACCATCTGCTCCGTGCCGCCTTGACCCTCGAGACGCCACGCGAAGCCGCCCCGGTGCTCATCGCGATGCTCGTCTACGCGGTCGCGAGCGTCCTCAGCCTCTGGCCGATGGGGTCGACCCGGATGCCCTCCTGGCTCGCCAGCCTGAACCTCGCGACCGCCATCATCGTCCCCCTCCTCGTGACGAGCCAGCTGGACCCCACCCGGAACAACGGCTACGCCACCTGGCACGTGGCCTCGATCGGGACGCTCATGACGATCACGGTGGTCCGGCAGCGGGAGCTGGTCGCGTACCTCGGGATCATCTTCCTCACCGTGCAGTCCCTGCTCTGGGCCGGCCCCGGCCTGGCGCTCGGGATGGGAGTGACGGGCAGCCTCATCTGGGTCGTCCTCGCGAGTGTGCTCACCCGGTCGATCGCCGGCGCCCAGCACGACGCCGAGCGACTCACCCAGGCCGAGCACGCGACGTCGGACTGGCAGGCCGCCCAGTACGCCCACGTCCACGAACGACGGCGACGCTTGAGCCAGACGGGTCGGCTCGCCACACCGATGCTGCGCACGATCATCGCGAACGGCGGCAGGCTCTCGGTCGCCGATCGGACGGAGTGCCGGACGCTGGAGGCGAGCCTCCGCGACGAGATCCGGGGCCGCCACCTCCTGAGCGACGCCGTGCGCGCCGAGGTCCTCGCCGCTCGTCGTCGGGGCGCGGTCGTGAACATGCTCGACGAGGGTGGTCTCGAGGAGCTGGACGCCGAGGTCCTCGACGCGATCCACGCGCAGATCGCCGAGACGCTCGCGGCTTCAGCCGCGACGCGCCTCATCGTGCGCAGCGTGCCGGACGACGACCGCGTCGCGGTGACGGTCGTCGGGCTGCGGGCCGTCCCGCGTGCTCCCGGCGTCGCGCCTGGCCCCGACGACGATGACGAGGATCTCGACGTCTGGCTCGAGATCCCGCGGGACGGGTCGCGCGCGGATGTCGGACGCCAGGCGGCCTCCGGATCCGAGTGATCCCCGAGCGGAACGGCCGGTCGATCGCGAGCAGCGTCCGATCGGAAAGAGTGCCGGTGCGGAGGACGACGCGTTAACGGGAAGGAGGGCCAGCACCCGATGCTGGCCCTCCATGGCGTTCGTGGGTCAGAGCGGTAACCCGAATACCGCTCTGACCCGCCCCCGAACTTCTGCCCGCTTACCCTAGATGGAGCAGAAGCTGGTGAAGTGGTCTCGATGAGACTCAACTCTCAAGAATGATCATCCCCCATCAGGGGTACCCCCGACAGTCGGCACTATGGAGGACATACCCGTCCTCCATGGAGGACAGCTCGCCACAGGCGCTCAGCCCGTGAACGCGCGCCAGTGACCGGGCCCCGGGGTGATGCCGGTGCGCAACTGGCGCCGTGTCCGTTCCCAGGTCGACGGGATGCGCGGCGGCGGCGCCGTGTCGGCGTCGCGCATGGCCTGCTCCGCGATCGCGACGCTCAGGACGGCGGTCAGGGCCGCGATCTCCTCGTCGTTCGGGGCGCCCCGCACGATCCGGAGGTCGATCGCCGAGGGTTCCGTCGCGTCCGGCCGGGCGGCGTCGCTCACAGCGGGATGTTCCCGTGCTTCTTGGCGGGCAGGCTCGCGCGCTTCGTGCGGAGCGCTCGCAGCGCCTTGATGACCGAGACGCGGGTGGCCGCGGGCTCGATGACGCCGTCCAGCTCGCCGCGCTCGGCGGCGAGGAACGGGCTCGCGACGTTGTAGGTGTATTCGTTCGCCAGGCGGGTGCGCACCGCTGCGACGTCTTCGCCGGCCTCCTCGGCGCGCTTGATCTCGCCGCGGTAGAGGATGTTGACGGCGCCCTGACCACCCATGACGGCGATCTCGGCGGTAGGCCAGGCGAGGTTGATGTCGGCACCGAGCTGCTTGGAACCCATGACGATGTAAGCGCCGCCGTAAGCCTTCCGCAGGATGACGGTCACGAGTGGCACGGTGGCCTCGGCGTAGGCGTAGAGCAGCTTCGCGCCGCGCCGGATGACGCCTGTCCACTCCTGGTCGGTGCCGGGCAGGTAGCCGGGGACGTCGACGAGGGTCAGGATCGGGATGCTGAACGCGTCGCAGAAGCGCACGAAGCGGCTGGCCTTCTCGCCGGCCTCGATGTTCAGGGTGCCGGCCATCTGGGACGGCTGGTTCGCGATGACGCCGACGGAGCGGCCCTCGACGCGGGCGAAGCCGATCACGATGTTCGGGGCGAAGAGCGGCTGGACCTCGAGGAAGTCGCCGTCGTCGACCACGTGCTCGATGACCGTCTTGACGTCGTACGGCTGGTTCGGGGAGTCGGGGATGAGGGTGTTGAGTCGGCGGTCCTCGTCGGTGGTCTCGAGCTCCACCTCGACGTCGAAGACGGTGGCTTCGGCGAGGTTGTTGTCGGGGAGGAACCCCACGAGGGTCCTGGCGTAGTCGAGGGCGTCCGGCTCGTCGCTCGCGAGATAGTGAGCGACCCCGGAGCGGGTGTTGTGGGTGTAGCCGCCGCCCAGCTCCTCCATGCCGACGTCCTCGCCCGTGACCGTCTTGATGACGTCGGGGCCGGTCACGAACATCTGGCTGGTCTTGTCGACCATGATGACGAAGTCGGTGAGCGCGGGGGAGTAGACGGCGCCACCGGCGGCCGGACCCATGATGATGGAGATCTGCGGGATGACCCCGGACGCCTGCGTGTTGCGGCGGAAGATCTCGCCGTACTTGCCGAGGGCGACGACACCCTCCTGGATGCGGGCGCCGCCCGAGTCCAGCATGCCGATGATCGGGACGCCGGTCTTCAGGGCGAGGTCCATGATCTTGATGATCTTGTCGCCGGCGACCTCGCCGAGCGAACCGCCGAAGATGGTGAAGTCCTGCGAGTACACGGCGACCTGACGACCGTGGATGGTGCCGGTGCCCGTGACGACGGCGTCGCCGTACGGCCGCGAGCGGTCCATGCCGAACGCCGTGGTGCGGTGCCGCACGAACTCGTCGAGTTCGACGAAGCTCCCGTGGTCGAGGAGCTGCTCGATGCGCTCCCGCGCGGTGAGCTTGCCCTTCTTGTGCTGCTTCTCGATGGCGGCTTCGCCGCTCGCCGTCACGGCTTCGTGATAGCGGTTCTTGAGGTCGGCGAGCTTCCCGGCCGTCGTGTACAGGTCAGGGCCGGAGGTGGTTTCGTCGGTCACGCTTTCACCTTACCCGGTGGCCCCCCGACGGACCCGTTGACGATCGCGTACAAGCGCCGTCACGATCCGTTGTCGATATCGGCCAAGCGGACACGCGTGCGGACGAGGCGTGGACGACGCTCGTCAGTAGGGTGGGCGGCATGGATCTGCCCAACACCGCCGCTCTCGTCCCGCGCCTCGAGATCCTCGAGCACGCGGGTTCGACCAACGACGAACTCGCGATCAGGGCCCGCGAGGACGGCGGCGGTTGGCCGGACCGTTCGGTCGTCGTCACCGACGACCAGCGCAACGGGCGGGGCCGCCTCGGCCGGGTGTGGACGACGCCACCCGGGGCCTCGCTCGCCGTCTCCATCCTGCTCCGTCCGGTCACGCCGTCCGGCCGACCCCTCGGGCTCGAGTCCTACGGCTGGCTGCCGCTGCTCGCGGGAGCCGCCCTGGCCTCGTCCCTCCAGGACCTCGGGGTGCCCGCCGGGGTGAAGTGGCCGAACGACGTCCTCATCGGTGGCCGGAAGGTGTCCGGCATCCTCTCCGAACTGCTGCCGACCGGCGACGGCGCCATCGTCGGCACTGGCGTCAACCTGCGGCAGCGGGCGGACGGACTGCCGACGGACCGGTCCACCTCGCTCGCGCTCGAGGGGCTGGCGGATCCAGATCCCGACATCGTGCTCGCCGGGTACCTCCGAGCGTTCGGGCGGCTGTACGACGCGTACCTCGAGGCGTCAGGCGACGCTGAGGCCAGCGGCCTGCGAGCGACGGTCACCGAGCACTGCGTGACGCTCGACAGTTCGGTCCGCGTCGAGCTGCCGGGCGGCGGGACGTTGACGGGTACCGCCGAGCGCATCGACCCCGACGGCCGGCTCGTCGTCCGGCCGAGTGACGGCGGCGCCCCGGTCGCCGTGGCCGCCGGCGACGTCACGCACGTTCGCTGAGCGGTCCGTCCGCCTCGGTAAGTGCCCGCCTGGCGAGCACCGTGGCGCCGGACACGGCCGCCGGCATCACCAGGACGGACAGGACGGGCACGAGGAAGAGCACGGCGACCGCCGTCCCGAACCCGAGGGTGCGGGACCGTCGTCTGGCGAGCACGCGTCGCCGTTCGCGGACCGACAGCCCCCTCGCGTCGAAGGCGTACCCGGTCAGCTCGAGGGTGAGGAACCAACCGCTCACGACGACACCGGCCACCGGGACCACCGTCTGGCCGATCACCGGGACGAAGCCCAGCAGGAACAGGACGGCCGCCGTCGGGATCGTGAGCAGCAACAGTCCGAGGGATCGCCCGATGCCGGTGAGGAGCCCGCGCCAGGCCGATCCACCGGACTCCGGTGGGGCGTCACCGAGTGAGCGTTCGACGTCCGCCCAGATCCGCTCGTAGAACGGGTCGCCGACGAGCAGCGTCACGGCGGCGTAGGCGTACAGCATGACCACGACGGCGACGGCGATCAACGCGACCGCGGCCGCGACCCGCGCGGAGGAACGGTACGGCTCGTCCCAGGTGTCCGCGAACGGCGTCGCCCAGTCGACGATCGCCGCCGCGTTGAGGCCGAGGACGACGAGCAGCGCGATGAAGACGACGCCCACGATCGCCGCTGGGATCATGCCGAGCAGCATCCGTTTCGGCGAGGTGCCCCAGAGACGGAAGCCGCCGATGAGGATGCCGACCCCCTCGAAGAACGACGCGAAGACGCCGGGAGGCCGGCCCGTGGGTGCGGTGCTGTCGGCCGGTTTCACGCCTTCATGCTAGCCGGAGGCGGACACCCGTCGATCGGGATTGCCGACGGGCGGGGTGGGAGCAGGCGGCTGGTTCCGACGACTGCTAAGAATGGGAGCATGGCTGATCCCGGTATGACGGGGCCGGGCCGGCCGGCCCCTCCCGCGGCGGCGACCGAACGTGTGGTCGCGCGCCTGCGTCCGCATGCCCGGCGGCTCCTGCTCCCCGCCCTCCTGCTCATCGCGGTGAGCGGCGTCGGTGCGTACGTCTTCGGCTCGTTCGAGCTCGAGTGGCAGAACTGGGCCGTCCTCATCGGCGGCGGGGTGATCGTGCTGTTCGCCTGCGTGCTGCCGTTCGTCGCCTGGCTGTCCGTCCGCTACGTCATCACCACTCGGCGGCTCATCGTCCGCCGGGGGTTCTTCGTCCGGTCCCGCCAGGAGCTCTACCACGCACGCGGGTACGGGATCACGGTGCACAAGAGCTGGGTGCAGAGTGCGTTCGGCAGCGGCAACGTGCGCGTCACCTCCGGCGGCGAGCTGCCGGTCGTGTTGCGGGACGTGCCGGGCGCCGTCCTCGTCCAGAACGCCCTCCACGAGCTCGTCGCGGAGAACCAGAGCATCGCAGCCCCCTATCCGGCAGCCCAGTCGTCCGGACAGTCGCCGACCCAGCCGCCCGTCCGCCGCTGACCCGACCGGGTCCGACCCGGCCGGTACGATGATGGAGTCGGGGCGCAGCCCATCCGTCTCCGGGTCCGCCCGTCCCGCCTGCCGATACGAGACCCGCCGGCCGGCCGCCGGAGAGCTGGAGTGAACCCATGAGCATTCGCGTCGGAGTGATCGGCGGCGGTCAGCTGGCCAGGATGATGGTGCCGGCGGCGATCAACCTCGGACTCGACATCCGCGTGCTCGCCGAGCAGGAGGGCATGTCCGCCCGGTTGGCGACGGTGCAGGTGGGCGACTACCGCGACGCCGACACGGTCCTCGCGTTCGCGGAGACGGTCGACGTGATCACCTTCGACCACGAGCACGTCCCGCAGCACGTCCTCCGCGCGCTCGTCGACGCCGGCGTGCAGGTGCACCCCGGGCCGGACGCGCTCGCCGTCGCCCAGGACAAGCTGCTCATGCGCGAGCGGCTCACCGAGCTGGGGCTCCCGGTCCCGGACTGGGCGCGGGTCCACGACCAGGAGGAGCTCGCCGCCTTCCTCGCGGAGCACGGCGGCAAGGGCGTCGTGAAGACCCCGCGCGGCGGCTACGACGGCAAGGGCGTCCGGGTCGTCCACGGACCGAACGAGGTCGACGACTGGTTCACGGCGCTGTCCGAGGACGCCAACGGCGGGGCACTCCTCGTCGAGGAACTGGTGTCCTTCCGACGCGAGCTCGCCCAGCTCGTCGCCCGCAGGCCGTCGGGTGAGGTCGTGCCGTGGCGCGTGGTCGAGACGGTGCAGCTCGGCGGCGTGTGCAGCGAGGTCATCGCTCCCGCACCGGGGTCCGCCGGACGCCTCGCGGACACCGCCGAGGAGATCGCCGTCACCGTCGCGACCGCGCTCGGGGTCACCGGAGTCCTCGCCGTCGAGCTGTTCGAGACCGACGACGACCGCCTGCTCATCAACGAGCTCGCCATGCGTCCGCACAACAGCGGCCACTGGACGCAGGACGGCAGCGTCACCAGCCAGTTCGAGCAGCACCTCCGCGCCGTCCTCGACCTGCCGCTCGGATCGACGGGCTGCCACCGCGACTGGACCGTCATGGTGAACGTGCTCGGCGGACCGACCGAGGGCACCCTCGACGACCGGTACCCGCAGGTCCTCGGCGCGCACCCGGTCGCGAAGGTCCACACCTACGGCAAGGACCCGAGGCCCGGCCGGAAGGTCGGGCACGTGAACGTCGCGGGCGACGACCTCGACGACGTCGTGTACGAGGCGCGCGCGGCGGCCGCCCTGCTCGGCGCCGAGAACGCCTGATCGGTCCGCCCTCCGACGAGCTCGGGGACCGGGGGCTGGGCTCAGGGACCGGGGCTGGGCTTAGGGACCGGGGCTGGGCTTGGCTCAGGGACCGGTGACCGGGCTCAGGAACCCATGACCGGTCCCTGAGCCTGTCGAAGGGCGCCCTTCGACGAGCTCGGGGGCCGGACTCGCGCGCCTAGTAGACGTCGCGGATGTACCGCTTCTCGCGCTTCAGCGTGTGCACGTACTCCGCCGCGGCCTCCATTGACCGCCCGCCGTGCTCGGCGATGAGTTCGTGCAGCGCCTGGTCGACGTCCTTCGCCATCCGTGAGGCGTCACCGCAGACCGCGAAGTGGCCGCCCTCCTCGAGCCAGGCGTACAGCTCCTTGCCGTTCTCGCGCATCCGCGTCTGGACGTACACCTTCTCGCGCTGATCGCGGGAGAAGGCGAGGTCGAGGCGGTCGAGGACCCCTCCGGTCAGCAGCTCACCGAGCTCGTCTTCGTAGATGAAGTCGTGTGCCCGGTGCTGGTCGCCGAAGAACAACCAGTTCCGGCCGGTCGCGCCGCGTTCACGACGCTCCTGCAGGAAGGACCGGAACGGGGCGATGCCCGTGCCGGGGCCGACCATGATGAGCGGTGCGTCGTCGTCGGACGGGACCCGGAACGCCGCGTTCGCCGAGACGAAGATGCCGCTCGTGCCGCCCTCGGCGACGCGGTCGGCGAGGTGGGTCGAGGCGACTCCGCCATGCACGCGCTCGCCGACCGCGTAGCGGACGCTCGCGACCGTGAGGTGCACGCGTCCGTCGGCCGCGAGCGGGCTGGACGAGATCGAGTACGCGCGATGCTGGAGCGGGCGCAGGACGTCGACGAGGGTGTCGGCGTCGAACCGGACGGAGGTCGACCGCAGGAGGTCGAGGATGTCGCGGTCGCGCAACCAGGAGTCGAGCGTCTCGGCCTGGGCGAGCGCCAGGATCCCGGCGAGCTCGGAGTCCGGCGACCGCTCGGCGAGCTCCGCGACGAGGTCCTTCGACGGGGTGCGGATCTCGAAGCCGTTGGTGAGTCGTTCCGCGAGGGTCGACCCGTCCACGGCGTCGTCGGCATCCGCGTCGAGTTCGGCGATGATCGCGTCGACGAGGGCCGGGTCGTTGCTCGGCATGACGCCGAGGGCGTCACCGGCGGCGTACTCGATGCCGCTGTCGGCGAGGTCGAACTCGTAGTGTCGGATCTCCTTGGAGGAGGCCGCGCCGGAGAGCACGCGGTTGACCGCCAGCGTCGCCCCGAAGGGCGTCTTCCGGGTCCAGGGCGACCGCGTCCGACCGGGCTTCTTCGCGGGGGCGGCGGCTGGCACAGCCGGGGTACCGCCGGCGGTCGCCGGCGCGAGGGCGCCGAAGAGCGACAGGGCCTGGGTCGTCCACGCTGCGGCGGGCTCCTCGTAGTCGACGTCGCAGTCCACGCGGGCGAGCACACGCTCCGCCCCGAGCTGCTCGAGGCGGGTGTCGATGAGCTTCCCGGCCTGGCAGAAGCCGTCGTACCCGGAGTCGCCGAGGGCGAGGACGGAGAACTTCAGGCCGTCGAGTCGTGGAGCGGTGCTCGCCTGGAGCGCCTCCCAGAACAGTTCGGCGTTGTCCGGCATCTCGCCCTCGCCGTACGTCGAGGTGATGACGACGAGGTGACCCATCGACGGGAGCTTGTCGACCTCGACGTCGTCGAGACCGGTGGTCGTCGTCGCCACCCCGTAGCCGGACGCCGCACGACCGAGGTCCTCCGCGATCGCCTCAGCGGTGCCCGTCTGGGTACCGACGAGGACGTGCAGAGCCAGCTGCGGGGTCCGTGAAGCCGCTTCGGCACCGTCGACGGTGCTCGCTCGGACGCCGGCCAGGAACCCGGCGAGCCACACCCGCTGCTGCGGGCTGAACGGTGCGTCCTCGGGGATGAAGGGATCGTCGGTGCTGCTGCCGAGCGCCGCGAGCGCCTCGAAGAGCACCGGGCGGGGCCCGACGGCGGACGGGGTCTGCGTCTCGCTCATGATCCCTTCCAGACCGGGCGCGCTCATCGGCTGCCGGCCAGTGTCAGCTCGGCCAGGGCGGCCGATGCAAGGAGTGCTTCGGTGCCACCGGTCGCACCGGATCGGGCCCGGTTCTTCGCGTGCTGGTGCATGATCCACCCGGTGGTCCCCGGGTGGTCGATCGACCGGACGTTCCGCAGGCGCAGCGCCTCCGTGTAGTCGTGCAGTCGTTTGGCGGCGATCATCGCGGCCAGGGCCGTGTCGTCGTAGCGTTCGAGCAGCTCGCGGGCCGCCCGTTGCACCCGCTGCATGACGAAGAAGTCCTCGGTCAGGATGAGCGTGCGGACGGCCGCCTGCACCGTCGGGTGCGCGGGGTCGTCGACGCCGGGGGTCCTGGTCAGGGCGACCTCCTGGGCGAGCTTCAGCACGGTGTAACTGGTGAGGAGCGCGTAGACGTCCTGCGGGTCCGCCGCGGGCTCGCCGAGACCGGGCGCGCGACCCCCGCGGACCGGTCGGCGGTCGCGGTAGTCGAGCTTGAAGGTGCGGAGCTGTTGCGCCGCGAGCGCGGCACCGAGCTCGTCGAGGAGCTCCTTCCGGCTCTTCGCCGCGAGGATCGCGTCGCTGTCCTGGTACAGCAGCAGTGCGCGGGGCATACCGAACACGAAGTGGTGCCTGGCGGTCTCCCAGTCGGCGAGCAGCCGGGACGCGAGCGGTGAACCGGTCGCCTCGAGGTGCCATTCGAGCAGGAGGAGCACGGCCGCCTCGTGGAAGGCCGCCTGCTCGCCCTCGGTGATCGATCCGAGGAGGAGCGAGTCGGCGCTGACCTTGCTGGGCAGTTCGCCGCGCGGGTCGTACTGGTAGACGAAGCCGCCGCTCATGCCGTTGCCGAAGCCGATGCCGAAACCGCCGAGGTTCAGCACGGCGCCGTTCGTCATGTACTCGCAGGCGTAGTCGCCGACGCCCTCGACGACGGCGGTCGCGCCGGAGTTCCGGACGGCGAAGCGGTCGCCGGCCTCGCCCTGCACGAAGGTGCGTCCACCGGTGGCCCCGAAGAGCGCGAAGTTGCCGATGAGGACGTTGCCGCCGGGCTCCGGGCTGCCGCCGCCGGGGGAGAGGATCGCGATGGTGCCGCCAGAGGCGCTCTTGCCGACGCCGTCGTTGCAGGTGCCGGTGTGCCGCCAGTGCAGGCCGTCGACGCAGAACGCCGCGAAGGACTGCCCGGCCGAGTGCTCGGTCCGGATGGTGACGGTGTCGGCCGCGAGCGAGCGGTGGCCGCGATCGTCGGTGACGACCGAGGGGGTCGCCGCCGCCTGCGCGTCGTCGAGCTCGTGGTTCAGCAGACGTTCGAGGTCGATCGCGAGCTGCCCGCCGACGGAACGCCAGCGGTTGCCGAGCCGGATCCCGCCGTCGCCCTCGGTCGCGCCGAGGTCGATCGTGGTCCGGCGTTCGTCGAAGAGTCCGGCCCGCACCCGCTCGATGAGCGCGTCGTCGAGCGTGAAGTCCTTCTCGAGGTACACCGGGTCGGTGACGACGACCTCGGGGACGACCGCGAGCATGGCGCGCAGGTCGAGGTCGGCGACCGCGGCCGGGTGGTCGACGAGGTGGAGGAGGTCGGTGCGACCACGGGCTTCGCGCAGCGAGCGGAGCCCGAGGATCGCGAGCCGCTCACGGACGTCGTGCGCGATGTTCAGCAGGTACTGCGCGAGCGCGCGGGGGTCGCCGTCGAAGGTCTCGGGGTTCGTCGTGAGACCGGCCGGGCACTTCACGTTGCAGTTCTTCGCCATGACGCACTTCAGCATCATGAGCGCGGTGGTCCCGAACTCGAAGCTGTCGCCGCCGAGCAGCGCCGAGATGACGACGTCGCGACCCGTCTGGTGCGCCCCGGAGCAGCGCAGCGTGACCTTCGAGCGCAAGCCGTTCGCGCTGAGCGCCTGGTGCACCTCGGCGATGCCGATCTCGGCGCTGCGGCCCGCGTACTTCAGGCTCGTGACCGCTGCCGCACCCGTGCCGCCGGTGTTGCCGGCGACGTTGATGACATCGGCGCCGGCCTTGGCGACGCCGACGGCGATCGTGCCGATCCCCTCGGAGGAGACGAGCTTCACGACGACGCGGACCCGGGCGGCCTTGCAGTCGTGGATGAGCTGGGCGAGGTCCTCGATGGAGTACGTGTCGTGGTGCGGAGGTGGGGAGACGAGCTCGATGCCCGGGGTGCCACCGCGGGCGGCGGCGATGTCGACCGTCACCTTCGGGGCCGGGAGCTGGCCGCCCTCGCCGGGCTTCGCGCCCTGGCCGATCTTGATCTCCAGCTCCTGCAGCATCGGGTCGGCGAGGTAGCCGGCCCAGACCCCGAACCGGCCGGAGGCGAACTGCTTGATGCGCGATCCGCGGATGGTGCCGTAGCGCGAGAGGTGCTCGCCGCCCTCGCCGCTGTTCGACATCCCGCCGACCATGTTGGTGCCGTGCGCGACGCCCTCGTGCGCGGTCGCCACGAGGGCGCCGTGGCTCATCGCCCCGGAGGCGAGTGCGCGGGTGATCTCGCTGGCGGGCTGCACGAGGTCCGTGGAGATGCTCTCCTCGCCCTCGACGAGCATGGAGAAGTAGTCGTCGGCCGAGCCGACCGCTTCGACGATGAGGTCGCCGCCGGAGATCCAGTGGCCCGTGACCTCGGCACCGAACCGGCGGACGTAGTACTCGCCGAGCGCCGAGACGCGTGCGAGGTCGCCGGCCAGCGGGCCGGTGAGCTGCAGGCGGTGCCGTCCCTGGTCGGTCCGCGTCGCGCGCAGACCACGCACGACGATCGAGGAGTTGCCCACCGGGCCGAGCCGGTCGAGTTCGCGCGCGAACTCCTCCGGGGTGGTGAGGCGGGTGATGTCCTCCGGGAGGACGAGCACGTCGCGAAGCGCGGCCGGGCGTCGGCGCCGCTCGGTCGTCATCGACTGGACGAAGGAACGGTATCCGGGGGTGATGGTGAACGCGTCGATCTCGTCGTCGTCGAGGGCGTCGAAGGAGGTGTGCTGGTAGGCGTCGTCGTCGATCCCGAAGGCGTCCTCGAGGTCGCCGATGGTGTGGAGCCGCAGCGGGTCGTCTCCGAGCGTGCCGCCCTCCCGATCGACGGCCGCGGTGTCGACGCGGGGGAGCTGCACCGCCTCCTCGGTGAGGTCGACGAAGCCGCGGACGGCCGTGGTCCCGTAGGAGTGACCGGCCCCTTCAGCGCGCTCCTTGAAGAGCCCGAGGAGCGGTACGTCGGCCTCGGCCGTGGTGGTCAGGGCGCGCTGGTGCCAGGCGCTCGCCGTGCGGGCGATGCCGGCGAAGCCGACCCCGCCCACGGGGGCGCGCAGGTGCGGGAAGGCGCGGGCGAGCACCGGGTCGCTCGTGTCGAGGTAGTTCGGCTCGAAGAACTCTCCGCCGATGTAGCTCTCGACGGTGCACAGGCCCACGCGGCCCATCGTCTTCAGCAGTGACTTCTCGGCCGCTGCGGTGAAGCGGTGGAACGCCGCATCGGCCTCGTCGGGGTGCTTCTGCTCGGCTCGCAGCCGGACCGCGAGCGGGTGCACCGCGGACGCGCCGAAGCCGAGTGCCGAGGCGACGTGGTGCGAGGACGGCAGCTGTCCACTGTCCACGACGAGCGAGACCCGGAGCCGGAGCCCGTCGTCGATGAGTCGCTGGTTGACGGCCGCGACGACGAGGATCAGCGGGAGGGCTGCCGCCTCGGTGTCGACGGCGCGGTCGCTGAGGACGGCGATGCCGCCGTTGACCGCCGCGAAGGCGGCGACGTCGGTGGCCACCTGCTCGACGGCCTCCTCGAGGGCGTCGGCGTTCGCCTGCGCGTCGGCGTCAGGACGGTAGAGGATGTCGAACCAGGCGACGGGGGACTCCTGCTGAGCCCTTAGACGACGGAGCTCGTCCTCGCTGATGATGGGCGAGCGGAGGATGAGCTGCTTCGTGCCGACGGTCCCGCTCCCGGGCTTCGCACCGAGCGCCACCCGGAGCGTCATGCCGTCCGCCTCGCGGATGCTGTCGAGCGGCGGGTTGGTCACCTGCGCGAACCGCTGCGAGAAGTACTTCGCCAGACCGCCCTCCTGGTCGGACAGCGCGTTGATCGCGTTGCCGTACCCCATGGCGGAGATCCGCTCCTTGCCGGACGCCAGCATCGGGTCCGTCATGAACTTGAAGCTCTCCTGGTTGAGCGAGTAGGCGACGTAGCGCTGCACCTGCCCGAATCCGCCGCGGTACGGGAACGCGTCGTCGACACCGGCCGCGGTGCCGGTCTGCCCGTGGTCCTCGAGCGCATCGAGCTCGACAGCGGCGGCGGCGAGCATCGCCGGGTAGTCCTTGCGGGCGGCGAGCAGCTCGAGTGCCTCGCCCGTGCGGAGGCGCGTGCCGGTGCGGTGGTCGTAGGCGAGCATCCCGCCGGCTTCGATGCGTCCGCGGTGGACGACCTCGTCGTCCGGGAAGGGGAGCTGTCCGGCCTCCGAGGTGACGCAGAGGTACTCCTCCGTCTCGACGCTGCGCAGGGGGCGCAGACCGAGGCGGTCGAGGCGGGCGCCGACGGTCGTCCCGTCGTTGAAGATGAGCGCCGCGGGGCCGTCGTTCTTCTCCTCGACGAGCGAGAAGTACTCGAGCATCGCGCGCACCTCGCGGCTCAGCGTGCGGTCGTTCTCCCAGGCGGGCGGCATGACGGACACGACCGCCTCGAGGAGTTCCAGCCCGTCCTCGACGACCCGGCTGTGGAGCGTCTGGTCGAGCCGTGAGCTGTCGGACTGCCCTCTCGCCCGGATGATCTTCCGCCCGCGCGACGCCGCGAGCGCCGTCTCGGACAGTCGATTCTTCCGGTCGGTGTTGAGCTCGCCGTTGTGCGCCATGAGGCGGAACGGCTGCGCCATGGACGGGTGGGGTGCGGTGTTCGTGGAGAAGCGCGTGTGGAACGCGAGGGTGCGGACGCGGTGCAGCGGGTCGGCGAGGTCGGCGAAGTAGGGGATGACCTCGCCGGCGTTGAGTCGTCCCTTGAGCACCTGGGTGCGCGTGCTGAGCGACAGCGGGTAGAGGCCGTCGAGCGTGAGGTCGGTGTAGGCGACCGCCTCGATCGCGAGCAGGGCCGCGTGGGCGCGTCGGTCGAGCTCCTCGACGGTGGCGTCGTCGGTGGACGCGAAGACCCACTGACGGATCGGGAGCTGGTACGGCACGGCCTTCGGGCGGAGGACGGCGTCGACCGTCGGGACGGCGCGGGCCAGCAGCACGGTGAAGCCCACCTCGCCGAGAGCCCGCTCGATGAGGGCCTCGGCGTCCGCGGTGCGGCCGTGGTCGACCGGCAGGAAGACGTTCGCCACGCCGAACCGGCCGGCGACGAGCTGCTCGCCGACGAGCGCGCTGAAGAAGTCCACCGAGAGGTCGATCTGCACCCCGGCGCCGTCGCCGACGCCCTCGGAGGACATGCCGCCCCGGTGCGGGATGGCGCAGAGGGCCGTGTCGCCCAGGGCGATGACGTCGTGGCTCTGCACGCCGTCCTTGCGGGTGATGAATCCGACGCCGCAATCGCTCTTGTCGGTCTCGCGATCGACGAGGTCGGGACGGGGTGCTGCTGCGGACGCGCGCGGGCGCGGTGGGACGGAGGAAGAGATCACGACGGGGTACCCCTCGGAATGCGGGCGCTGGACGGCCCGGAGACGGTGAGATGACGGGACCGGGTCTACGTCGCTGGAGGGTGGGTCCGTGTCGACGCGGGCGCTGGGTGCGGCGGCCGTCGTCTGCATGAATGGAGGTGTACCGATAGTAACCGTGCCGTCACGCCTGCTCAACCGTAATCGGCCGAACCGGGTCGATCGGCGTAGGCTGGGTGCTTCCAGTGCGGATGGGACGAGCCGTGAGGGCTCCGGTGGCTCCCGCCGCCTGAGGATCGTGGAGCGCCCGGATGCGCCGCCGGACGGCGACGGGTCGAGACCCGTCCTGGTCCGGATCGCGACCGGACCACCGATGTGCAGCCAGCTGCATGTTTTTCGGACCAGAATGGTGAGATGACGACAGAGCACACGGCTGCGACCGGTCGCGGCTTCGCGCACGCCAAGGCGATCCTGCTGGGCGAGCACGCCGTCGTCTACGGGTCGCCCGCCGTCGCCCTCCCAGTCCCGTCGCTCCGCGTCGAGGCGTCCGCCCGCCACGTGGCCGGCGCGTCGGTCCTCGACACGGAGATCTCGCTCGGCCCGCTCGACCCCGCCGATCCGCTCGGGACCACCGTCCTCGAGACCCTCCGCCACGTCGGCGCCGAGGACGACGG
Organism: Plantibacter sp. LMC-P-059a; assembly: GCF_030209505.1. NCBI lineage: Bacteria > Bacillati > Actinomycetota > Actinomycetes > Micrococcales > Microbacteriaceae > Plantibacter > Plantibacter sp. LMC-P-059a. The sequence continues at coordinate 110,082 of NZ_JARVRZ010000003.1, forward strand.
CGTCGAGGTCGTCGTCCGGGGGACGTTGCCGATCGGACGAGGACTCGGTTCGAGCGCCGCGGCCGCGAACGCGATCGTCGACGCCGTCGCCGATCTGTACGGTGTGGCCCTCGACGACGCCGACCGGTTCGAGCTCGTGCAGCGCGGCGAGCGCGTCGCCCACGGCACCCCGAGCGGTCTCGATGCGCGGGCCACGAGCGCCTCCGCACCCATCCTCTTCACGGCGGGTCGCGTCGACCACCCACCCATCCGCTTCGGTGGCGGGTTCGTCGTCGCCGACACCGGTGCTCGCGGATCGACACGGAAGGCGGTCGCCGACGTGCGGGCCTTCATCGAGCGGAACCCGGAGCGCGGACGGACGCTGCTCGCGGAGCTCGAGCACGGGACGCTGGCCGGTGTCGCCGACCTCGCGGCCGACCGCCGAGACGACCTCGGTACGCGCATGACCGCCGCGCAGCTCGTCCTCGACGAGCTCGGCGCGGGCCACCCCGCCATCACCGCCCTCATCGAGGTCGCCCGAGCGGCGGGTGCCCTCGGTGCCAAGCTCACGGGCGGTGGCCAGGGCGGCTGCATCATCGCCCTCGCCCGCGACGCCGCCTCGGCGGAACGCATCTCGCAAGCCCTCCTGGAGGCCGGAGCACTCGGCACCTGGACGATCGACGCGGAGGACTACGCGTGACCACGACCCCACAGCACCAGGCGACGGCGCTCGCCAACCCCAACATCGCGCTCGTCAAGTACTGGGGCAAGCGCGACGAAGCCCTCATCCTCCCGTGGACCGGCAGCCTGTCCCTCACGCTGGACGCCGCGCCCACCACGACGACGGTGCGGCTGAGCGACGGACCCGACGACGTCGTGTCCCTCGGCGGGCAGCCACTCGACGGCACCGCCCGCGCCCGCGTCACCCGCTTCATCGACCTCGTCCGGACGATCGCCGGTCGCGACGACCGCGTCGTCGTCGACTCCCACAACGAGATCCCCACGGGTGCCGGGCTCGCGTCCTCCGCCTCCGGGTTCGCCGCCCTGGCGCTCGCCGCATCGGCCGCGTTCGGACTCGAGCTCGACCGCCGCAGCCTCTCACGCCTCGCCCGTCGCGGCTCGGGCTCCGCCTCCCGGTCGATCTTCGACGGACTCGCCGTCTGGCACGCCGGGCACGACGACGAGAGCTCCTTCGCCGAGGCGGTCCCGACTCCTGCGGGGCTCGAGCTGGGCATGGTCCTGACCGTCCTCGACGCCCGCGCGAAGTCGGTCTCGAGCCGCGACGGCATGCGGCGCACGGTCGACACCTCGCCGTACTACCCCGCGTGGGTCGAACGCACGCCGATCGAACTCGAGGAGATGCTGGCCGCGATCGCCCGCGCGGACTTCACCGCGGTCGGCACGATCGCCGAGCGGAACGCCATGCGGATGCACGCCACGATGCTCGGGGCCGAGCCGCCGGTGCGGTACTGGGGCCCGGCGAGTGTGGAACTGCTCGATCTCGTCGCAAACCTCAGAGGCGACGGCCTCGAATGCTATGCGACGATGGACGCCGGCCCGAACGTGAAGATCCTCTGTCGGGCCGACACGGTCGACGAGCTCGCGTCTCGGATCCTCGAGGCGCAGCCGGACATCGGCGTCATCCCCGCCAGAGCCGGACGGGGCGCGAGGCTCATCACCTCGGAGCCCGACGGATCGGCGGGCGAGCAGACCACGGAAGGAGCGCGATGATCGAGATCAAGGCGCCCGGCAAGTTGTTCGTCGCCGGCGAGTACGCCGTCGTGGAGCCGGGACACCCCTCCATCCTCGTCGCCGTCGACCGGTGCGTCACCGTGCGCCTCGAGGCGAGCGAGCACGAGGGACGCATCTTCTCCGACCAGTACGGTCGTGCTCCGATCATCTGGCGACGGAACCGCAACGGCGTCGTCGTCGAGCACGAGGAGCGACCGCTCGACCACGTCCTCTCCGCCGTCAGCACGATGGAGACCCTGGTCGCCGAACTCGGTGTCGCGCAGCGGTTCTCCGCACTGTCCATCACGAGCGAACTCGACGACGCGAGCGGCCGGAAGTTCGGTCTCGGCTCGAGCGCCGCCGTCACGACCGCGACGATCCGTGCGCTCGACGAGTTCTACCAGCTCGACCTGACCCGCACGCAGATGCTCAAGCTCGCGATCCTCGCGACCATCGACGTGGCGCCGGCGGCGTCCGGGGGCGACCTCGCGGCCAGCATGTTCGGTGGCTGGCTCCGCTACACCTCTCCTGATCGCGCGCGCCTGCGCGAGCTGCGCCACCGGTCCGGGGTGCTCGCCGCGCTGCGCGACCCGTGGGCGGAGCTCGGGCTCGAACGCCTCTCGCCGCCCACCTCCCTCCGCCTGCTCGTGGGCTGGACGGGTGAGCCCGCCTCCACCACGCGGCTCGTCGACGAACTGCAGTCGCGCAAGTGGGCGGAGAGCGCCCACTACGCCGCGTTCCTCTCGGCCAGTCGAGCGGCCGTGGACGCGTTGACGATCGGCTTGAACGACGAGGACCCGGCGCTCGTGCTCGGCGCCGTCCGCTCGGCCCGGGCGACCCTCGCCGGTCTCGGTCGCGACGCCGGGGTCGACATCGAGACGGCCGCGCTGGCCGAGCTCTGCGACGCCGCCGAACGACTCGGCGGGGCGGCGAAGTCGTCCGGCGCGGGCGGCGGCGACTGCGGCATCGCGTTCATCGGCCAATCCGTGTGCACCACGGCCCTCGAGGACGACTGGTCGGCGCACGGCATCGAACGACTCCCGCTCACCGTGCATCCGCCGACCGGCCTGATCGACGCCGCCCACAGCCCCTGGGGGCCGTCGGAGATCAGCCGCACCGACGACCGCGCGGTCGAATCCATCAGATCCACCTACGCTCGCGCCTTCGCCGAGCAGCACGACGTCCCGCGGGGCGGAACGGAACACCACGCATGAGCAACGAACCCGACGGCGTCGCACCCGTCCCCCTCAAGTGGGTCGGCCCGCTCCACCTCAGCGGCAACGTCATGGAGGGCGAGCAGGAGGTGCCGCTCGCCACCTACGAGAGCCCGCTGTGGCCCTCGGTTCGTCGAGGCGCGCGCATCTCCTCCATGGTCCCCGGCGGGATCCGGGCCACCCTCGTCGACGAGCGCATGAGCCGTTCCGTCCTCTTCGTGGTCGACTCCGCCGGAGACGCCCTGCAGGCGTTGCGCGAGATCGAGCGCAGTCTGCCCGAGCTGCAAGCCGTCGTCGCGCAGTCGAGCCACTTCGCCGAACTCATCGAGGTCAACTCGCAGATCGCCGGCAACCTCTTCTTCCTCCGCCTCGAGTTCCGCACGGGCGACGCCTCCGGGCACAACATGGTGACGCTCGCGGCCGACAAGCTGATGCCGTACATCATGGAGCGGTGGCCGCAGTTGCGGTACGGGTCGATCTCCGGCAACTTCTGCTCGGACAAGAAGGCGACGGCGGTCAACGGCATCCTGGGCCGCGGCAAGAACGTCGTCACCGAGATGACCATCCCTCGCGCGATCGTCGAGCGGTTCCTGCACACCACGCCGGAACAGATCGTCCAGCTCAACGTGCGCAAGAACCTCGTCGGGACGATCCTGGCGGGCGGCCTCCGCAGCGCGAACGCCCACTACGCGAACATGCTGCTCGCGTTCTACCTCGCGACCGGACAGGACGCGGCGAACATCGTCGAAGGCTCCCAGGGGGTCACGCACGCCGAGGTCCACAACGGCGACCTCTACTTCTCCTGCACGCTCCCGAACCTCATCGTCGGAACCGTCGGCAACGGCAAGGGCCTCGGGTTCGTCGAGGAGAACCTGGCCCGCCTCGGCTGCCGCGAGGACCGCGAACCGGGCGCCAATGCTCGGCGACTCGCCGTCCTCTGCGCTGCGGCCGTGTGGTGCGGCGAGCTCTCCCTGTTGGCGGCGCAGACCAACCCCGGCGAGCTCATGGCCGCCCACCTCAAACTCGAACGCAGCACGCAGACCGCCGCCGGAACGCCTGCCTGACCCTCCACCGCACCGGGGGACCGGTGCATCGTCGACGCTCGAACGGAGCACCCCGCACGTGAACACCCAGACCACCACCCCCGTCGTCGGCATCGACGACATCGCCTTCGCCACCGGTGCGAACCGCATCGACCTGGCCGAGCTCGCCGGACGCTTCGGCGTCGAGCCGGCGAAGTACTACGTCGGCCTCGGCCAGAGCGAGATGAGCGTGCCGGCGGCCGACGAGGACATCGTCACCATGGCAGCCGCAGCGGCCGCGCAGATCATCGAGCGGCACGGGAGCGACCGTCTGCGCACGGTCCTCTTCGCCACCGAGTCGGGCATCGACCAGTCGAAGGCCGCCGGTGTCTACGTGCACCGCCTTCTCGGCCTGCCGCAGGCGGTCCGCGTCGTGGAACTCAAGCAGGCCTGCTATTCGGCCACCGCAGCACTCCAGTTCGCCGCAGCCCTCGTCGCTCGGAACCCCGAGGAGACCGTGCTCGTGATCGCGAGCGACGTCGCGCGCTACGAACTGCACTCGAACGCCGAACCGACGCAGGGTGCCGGCGCGGTCGCCATGCTCGTCGCCGCCGACCCCGCGATCCTCGAGCTCGAGACTGCGACCGGCGTGTACACGCAGGACGTCATGGACTTCTGGAGGCCGAACCACAGCGCGACGGCGATCGTCGACGGCAAGCTGTCGATCTCCGCGTACCAGGACGCGATCGAGGGCGCCTGGGCCGACTACCGCTCGCGCGGGGGAGCGGATTTCGACGAGGTCGACCACTTCTGCTACCACCAGCCGTTCACGAAGATGGCGATCAAGGCGCACCGCCACCTCGCGAAGGCCGTCGGGGCCGAGCGCAGCCAGGAGGAGCTCGACGCGCAGATCGAGCCGACCACGGGCTACAACCGCCGCATCGGCAACAGCTACACCGCCTCGGTGTACCTGGCGTTGCTCGCCCTGCTCGACGGCGACCTCGACCTCACCGGTCAGCGCATCGGCTTCCTGAGCTACGGCTCGGGCGCGGTCGCGGAGTGCTTCAGCGGCATCGTCCGGCCCGGCTACCGCTCGGCGCTCCGGAGCGACGCGAACCGGGCGAGCCTCGACGCTCGTACGGTCGTCGACGACGCCCGGTACCTCCAGCTCCTCGGTGATGCGGCGTCCGCCGACGTCCACGACTCGGAGCGCCCGCACGAGACCTCTGGCCCGTTCCGTTTCGCCGGTGTCGTCGCCGACCGCCGGCAGTACGAGGCCACCGCCGTCTGATCCCGCCGGGCTCTGGTCGGCGGATCGCGTCGACCCTGCCCGTCACCCGCGGGCGGTGACGGCCCGGATCCGGTCGGCGAGGAACGGGCCGAGGGTCCGCGACCAGGTGGCCGTGATGTGGTGCTGATCCCGGTAGACGAGCACGTTCCCGACGGCGAGCGGACAGGTCCCGTCCGTGCAGTACAGCTCACCGAGGTCCACGACGGGGACAGCACCGTCGGTCATCGCGGCCGTGGCGGTGTTCAGGTCGAAGGTCGGGTAGGCGTCGGACACGGGGAAGGCACACGCGCCGGCGATGAGGTCGGAGGCGCTCGAGCGGTCGACGCACGCGGCCGCCGCGGTCGGCACCCGGGGGTTGTCCCGCAGCACCACGATCGACGTGCCGAGGTCGAGCACCGGCGTCCAGGCGGCGAGCGTCGCGCTGCGGATCGCGGCCTGCTGGGCGACCGAGGTCTCGTCGGGACTCTTCGAGGTGACGAGGATGATGTCGTACGGCCGCTCGCCCGTGAACGCCCGCTGCATGAGCGTGCGTCTGGACGCGCAGGCTTCCGAGTCGTCGGGCCCCGTCATCCGCCACTCGCACCCCTTGCCGACGTAGACGTCGAGGCGCCAGTTCCGTGCCTCGAGCTGATCGACCAGCCCGGGGATGAGCATCGTCGCGTGCGAGTTCCCGGTGAGCGCGACGCGGGTGGCGTCCGGTCGGTGGGAACCGAAGGTGCAGCCGGGGAAGTCCGGGGCATCGGCGGCTGCCGAACACCGGAAGGTGTCGCCGGTGTCCTCCGTGCGGACCGACAGCGGCGGGAGGAGTTCGTCCGCGAGCACCGGGTTGCTGCAGCCCGAGACGGCCGCGTCGGCACCGAAACACGGTTCACCACCGGAGACGTAGGCGTCGACCGTGCTCGCGAGCGCGCGCTCCTGGGCGGCCACGGTCTGGAGCCCGGCGACCGGGATGCACAGGACGATGGCGGTCGCCGCGGCTGCCAGGGCGACGGTTCGACGCGGGCGCGCGTCGACGAGGGGGCTCGCGCGTCGGACGGGGTCTTCGACGAACCGCTTCGTGAGTACTGCGAGCACCACGGTCAGCGCCAGGAGCGACGCCGCCACCGCCCACCCGAGCGGTGTGCCGAGGTCGACGGGCACCCCGAGCGCGATCGGGGCGAAGACGATGAGTGGCCAGTGCCAGAGGTACGTCGAGTACGAGATGTCGCCGAGGAACGACGACACCCGCGTCCGGGCCACCGTCGTCACCGACCACCGATGTAGCGATGATCCGCCGACGATGACGAGGAGGGTACCGGCGACGGGCAGAGCGGCAGCGATCCCGGGGAACGGAGTCCGTTCCGTGAAGGTGAGCAGGCTCGTGACCAGGAGCCCGATGCCGACGATCCCGGCGAGGGTCCGCCATCGGCTCCGGTGCACGACCACCGCCGGCCCGAAAAGCGCGAGGAGACCGCCCGCGGCGAACTCCCAGGCCCTTGCCGGGGTGACGAAGTACGCCGGTGCCGGGTCGAGTGCGGTGAGCAGGATCGAGCAGAACAGCGACGCCGAGCCGATGACGCCGAGGGCTGTGCCCAGGGTGCGGCGGAGCTCCCAACGGGGCACGCGGCGCACGAGGACGAGACACAGCACGACCACGAGTGGCCAAAGCAGGTAGAACTGCTCCTCGACGGCGAGCGACCAGAAGTGCTGGACCGGCGACGCGGCGTTCCCCTGCGCGAGGTAGTCGACGGCGCTGCCCGCGAGGAACCAGTTCTCCCAGGACGTCGCACTCGCCACCACCTCGGTGAAGAACTGCGTCCAGGCGCTCGGGGGAGCCGACCTCCAGATGAGGACACTCGTCACGGCGAGCACCAGGAGGGCGGCCGGGAGGAGCCGACGGAGGCGCCGGGCCCAGAACGCCGGCAGGTCGATCCGCCCGGTCTCGGAGGCCTGCCGGACGAGGTGGCCGGTGATCAGGTACCCGCTGACGACGAAGAACACGTCGACGCCGACGTAGCCGCCGGGGAGCAGGGAAGCGGCGAGATGGAACACCACGACCGACACGACGGCGATCGCACGCATCAGTTGGATGTCGGGCTGGGCCCGCGGCACCGTGCCGAGCACGGGAGACGTGCCGATGCGGTCCTGCAGTCGCGTCACCCGCGGTCCCACCCGTCCTGATCGGCGTCGGCGCTCCGCCGGGGCGGGCCTCGTGCGCCGGTGCGGCGGACGACGCGCCCAGGCTAGTGAGCCAGGGTGACGTGTCCGTGGACGGGAGGTGACCGGTTCGGTCTCGGAGGCACTGCCCGATGCCGCCTTCGAGCGGCCGTCGTCCGGATCAGCTGACGTTGGCGCCGAACAGCAGACCGAGGAGGTACGTCGCGGCCGCGGCCCCGTAGCCGATCGCCAGTTGTCGGAGCGCGCGCCGGAGCGGTGGCCCTCCGGACAACAGTCCGACGACGGCTCCGGTCCCGAGGAGGGCGACCCCGACGAGGATCGCCGCGACCAGGAGCGCGGCGAACCCCTGCAGTCCGAACAGGTAGGGCAGGACCGGGATGACCGCGCCCGAGGCGAAGAAGCAGAAACTCGAGAGTGCGGCGCCGAGACCGGTGCCGATGGCCTCGTGGTCGAGCACGGTCTGCGCCTCGCGCTGGTAGGTGCCGGCGCCGACCCGGCTGAGGACGTCGGCGGCATGGGCCTCGGCCTCCTGGACCTCCATCCCGCGTGCACGGTAGACGAGGGCGAGCTCGTTCGCGTCGACGTCGAGGTGGGGGAGGGCGTCGTCGGCGGCGGGATTGGGGCTCGACGCCTCGAGGAGCTCCCGCTGCGACCGCACCGAGACGTACTCGCCGGCACCCATCGACAGCGCGCCCGCCAGCAGCCCGGCGAGCCCCGCCGCGAGGACGACCCCGTTGCCGACGCCGGTCGCGCTCATCCCGATGACGAGAGCGAGGTTGGAGACGAGCCCGTCGTTCGCGCCGAACACCGCGGCCCGGAACGTGCCGGAGAGCCGGTTCCGGCCGCGGGCGGCGAGGCCCCGCACGACCTCCTCGTGGATCTGTTCGTCGGCGGCCATGCGTTCCGTGGCCGCGCGCTCGGTCGCGTACGGGGAGCGGGACTCGGCGCGCTGGACGAGGGCGAGGACGAAGACCGAGCCGAAGCGCCTCGCCAGCCATCCGAGGGTCCGTGTCCGCAGGTCGCCGCGTTGCGGCTTGCCGACGTCGTCACCGAGCAAGCCGATCCAGTGCGACTCGTGCCGTTTCTCGGCGTCGGCGAGGGCGAGCAGGATGTCACGTTCCTCACCGCTCCGCCGACTGGCGAGGTCCCGGTAGACGGCGGCCTCCGCGCGTTCGTCGGCGAGGTAGCCGCGCCAACGACGGCGCTCCCGGGGGCTGGGCGGATCCTGGCGTGCTGGTGATCCGTCGGTGGTCGACTCGCTCATCCGCCGATTCTCCCAGACGCCGGCCCGGCCGTGTCCGTGTCGAGCGAGGGGGACCCTCCCCACACTGGGGTCGGGACGGCCGCAGCTTGTCCGACGCGTGCGGTGCGTCCTGAGGCGATGTCCAGGCACTGCGATCTACGATGGTGCTCATGCCCGAGAACTCCGCCCCGTCCCCTGACGCCCGACCGCTCGTCGGAGTGGTCATGGGCTCGGACTCCGACTGGAACGTCATGAGCGACGCGGCCCAGCTGCTGCGCGAGTTCGGCGTCCCCTTCGAGGTCGAGGTGCTCTCGGCGCACCGCACCCCGGAGAAGATGATCGCCTACGGCAAGGCTGCTCACGGCCGCGGCGTCAAGGTCGTCATCGCCGGCGCCGGTGGCGCCGCCCACCTGCCGGGCATGCTCGCGTCCGTCACCACCCTCCCGGTCGTGGGCGTCCCTGTCCCGCTGTCACGACTCGACGGGCTCGACTCGCTGCTCTCGATCGTGCAGATGCCGGCCGGTGTGCCCGTCGCGACCGTCTCCATCGGCGGCGCGAAGAACGCGGCGCTGATCGCCGTCAAGATCCTCGCGACGGCCGACGACGCGCTGCACGAGGCGCTCGTCGCCTATGCGGCATCCCTCGCCGACTCCGTCGAGGAGAAGAACCGGAACCTCAAAGCCCAGCTATGACGAGTGCAGCCACCGCCGCGAAACCGATGCGGTATCCCGACACCCGTTCACGCGAGGTGATGACGAAGCGCGCCTGGTGGCTCGTCCTCCTCAACCTGCTCATCCCGGGATCGGCACAGGTCCTCGCCGGCAACCGGAAGCTCGGCCGATTCGGGCTCGGCTTCACCCTGTTCCTCTGGCTGCTCGCCGTCGTCGGAGTGGCCCTCATGTTCCTCGCCCGCGAGGTGCTCTTCACCCTCGCGACGAACCCGATCGCCCTCACCGTGGCGCAGATCCTGCTCGTCGCCTACGCGATCCTCTGGGTGGTGCTGACCCTCGACACGCTGCGCCTCGTGCGGCTCGTCAAAGCGTCCCCGAACGCGAGGCTCGGGGTCGCCCTCTTCACGACCCTCGCGATGGTCCTGGTCGCCGGCGGTGCCGGATACGGTGCGGTCGTCGCGGGAGCCACCCGTGGTTCCATCTCCTCGATCTTCGGCAACACCGGCCCGTCCGAGCCGCCGGTGGACGGCTACTACAACATCCTGCTGCTCGGCGGCGACGCCGGTCCCGACCGCGACGGCATGCGACCGGACAGCATGTCCGTCGTCAGCATCAACGCCGAGACGGGCCAGGCGACGACCATGTCGATGCCGCGCGACCTCGTCGACATCCCGTTCCCCGAGGGCAGCGAGATGGCGTCGATCTACCCTGACGGCTACGACGACTCCTGCGACGTGGACGTCTGCCAGCTCAACTCCATCTACACGGAGATCGAGCTGAAGAACCCCGAGCTGTTCCCGAAGGCCACGGCGGAGGCGAGCGAGCCCGGCATCGAGGCGATGAAGCAGGCTGCCGAGGGGATCACCGGGCTGCACATCCAGTGGTACGTGCTCATCGACATGTACGGGTTCGCGACGCTCATCGACACGCTCGGCGGCGTCGACATCGACGTCAAGGAACGGCTCCCGATGGACGGCGACGCCGACCTCGAGAACGTCACGAAGTGGATCGAGCCAGGGCAGCAGCACATGGACGGCTGGACGGCCCTCATGTACGCCCGCTCACGGCACTCGACGAGCGACTACGACCGCATGGAACGCCAGCACATCCTGCAGACGGCGATGCTCAAGCAGTTCAACCCGGCGAACGTCCTCGCGCGCTTCCAGGACGTCGCGGCGGCCGGTGGCGACGTCGTGAAGACCGACGTCCCGCAGGGCATGCTCGGCTACTTCGTCAACCTCGCGCTCAAGACGCGGGAGCTGCCTATCAACTCCCTGCAGTTCGTGCCGCCGACGATCGACCCCGCAGAGCCCGACTACACGCTCATCCACCAGATGGTGCAGGACCAGCTGTTCCCGCCGTCGCCGAGCCCGGAGCCGGACGCCGGCTGACGCGGGTACCCCGGTCCTTGGGCTGCGAAGACCCGGTCCCTGAGCCGCGGGGACCCCGGTCCCTGAGCCGCGGGAACCCCGGTCCCTGAGCCTGTCGAAGGGCGTCCCTCACCCGCCGACCTGGTCTCCAGGCTGCGGGAACCCGGTCCCTGAGCCTGTCGAAGGGCGTCAGAGCTCCGCGTGCAGCTGCCAGACGCGTTCGGCGGAGTCCTGCCAGCTGAACGCCTGCTCGCGGTCCATGCCGAGGATCCGCAGGCGTTCCAGACGTTCGGTGTCGCCGATGACGTCGTTGATGGTGGCGATGAGCCGGTCGGCGTAGCCCTTCGCGCCGGACTCGACCACGACGCCGGCACCGCCGCCGACCTCGACGAGGGCGGGGACGTCGGAGTGGATGACGGGGGTGCCGAAGCGGAACGCCTCGACGAGCGGGAGTCCGAAGCCCTCGGCCAGGCTCGGGTAGACGAACGCGGTCGCGCGGTCGAGGACGACGGCGAGGTCGGCGTCGTCGAGGAAGCCGAGCGCGCGCACCCGTCCCTCCGGCAGGCCCGCTTCGTCGGCGACCTGCGCCAGGGTCACGTCGCCCCAGCTGTCGGTGCCGACGATGAGGAGCGGGAGGTCGGGGGCGCCTGGCCGTCCGAGGCCCGTGATGAGCTCGGTGATCCCGCGCCGCGGGTCGAGCGAACCGACCGAGACGAGGTACTCGGACGGGAGGTCGAGCGTCCGTGCGCGGCCGTCGGCGTCGGTCGGGATGGTGAGCGTGGTCGCTGCGGCTCCGCCGATGACCCGGACCCGGTCGCCGAGGTCGACGATGTCGCGGAGTTCGTCGGCGACCGCGTGCGTCGGGACGACGATGGCGTCAGCGTGCTTCCGTGCCCGCTTGACCATCGCCTTCTGCCACGCGACCGACATCGGGGTGAGCGAGGAGGGGTGCGACCAGGCGAGGGTGTCGTGGATGGTCACGACGATCTGGTTGCCGTCGTTGATCCGATCGTGGCGGTTGAGCGGCGCGAGCAGGCCGGGCGCGTGCACCATGCCGTTCGCCGTCCCCGGCGCGACGATGCCGAGCTGCCAGGCGGCGCTCAGCTCCCGGCGGGGCAGCGTGGTGCGGTGCAGGGTCGCGAGACCGGGGAGCCTCGACTCGATGAGGTCGATCTTCTCCTTCGACACCGCCGAGACGATGCCCTCGACCTCGCAGCCGGCCGGCGCGCGCGCGATGAGCTCGCGCGTGAGTTCCTCGGAGTAGCGTCCCACCCCGCCGGCGACGGGCGCGACGATCTGGTCGACGACGACGCGGAGCGTGGTCACGGTGCGGTGACGACGCCGTGCTGCGTCGCTGCCTCGAAGGCCTCGCGCCAATCGCGCATGGGGGCGAGACCCGCTGCGGCCCAGGCGTCGTGGCCGAGGACGGAGTACGCGGGGCGGGGTGCGGGCCGGACGAACGCGGAACTGTCGGTGGGCGAGACCCGGGCCGGATCGGCACCGACGGCCGCGAAGACGGCCTGTGCGAAGTCGTACCAGGAGGCCTCGCCGGCGTTCGTGCCGTGATAGACACCGGCTGGGGCGTCGGCGTCGAGCAGCGCGACGATCTGCGCCGCGAGGTCCGCTGTCCAGGTGGGCTGGCCGAGCTGGTCGGTCACCACGGCGGGGTCGACGCCGTTGGCGGCGAGCTTGGCCATGGTGGCCGCGAAGTTCGGGCCGTTCTTGCCGTAGAGCCACGCCGTCCGCACGATGTACGCGCCGGTGGGGTGCTCGGCGAGGACGGCCCGCTCGCCGTCGGCCTTCGTGCGACCGTAGGCGCTGATCGGAGCGAGCGCGTGGTCCTCCTGGTACGGCGAGGTGGCCGATCCGTCGAAGACGTAGTCGGTCGACACCTGCACGAGCTTCGCGCCGGCCTCGCGAGCGGCGACCGCGAGGTTGCGGGCGCCGATGGCGTTCACGGCGGCCGCGTCGGCCTCGTGCGACTCGGCGTCGTCGACCTTCGTGTACGCGGCGGCGTTGATGACGGCGGTGTGGCCGGCGACGGCGGCGCGGACGGCCTCGAGGTCGGTCACGTCGAGCTCGGCGCGACCGAGGGCGGTGACCTCGCGACCCGTCAGGGCCTCCTGCAGGTCGTGGCCGAGCATGCCGGAAGCGCCGGTGATCAGGTACGTCAAGATAAGGGTCCTCTCGGGAGTGGCCCGTTCATCGTACCCGGCTCGCGTGGGGAGGATCCTGTCGGCACCCCCTCGGCCTCCGGCTCCTCGAAGATGGTCCGCTGCGCCTCCTCGGCGCGGGCGAGGTTCGCCAGGCCGTCGGCACGATGGTGCCCGTAGACCCAGAAGCGGTAGAGGAAGAACCGGAAGAGGGTGCCGAGGCCGAGTCCGATGACGTTGGACGCGAGGTTGTCGGCGAGGAGCGAAGTGAATCCGAGGACGTAGTGGCTCAGGTAGAGGCAGCCGACGGCGATGGCCATCCCGCCCAAGGAGACGACGATGTACTCCCCGAGCTCCAGGACGAAGTTCTTCCGCCGGTGCTCGCGGAAGGTCCAGTAGCGGTTGCCGATCCAGTTGAAGATGATCGCGACCGAGACGCTGATGACTTTGGCGCCGATCGGGGACTGGGCGAGGTGGTCGTGACCGAAGACGCCGACGCGCAGCAGGTTGAAGACGAGCACGTCCAAGCCGAACCCGATGAGTCCGACGACGCCGAACTTCACCGCATAGGCGGCGACACCGTGCCAGAGGCGTTGGAGCAGCGTGGTCATGGTGGGCCGTTCTGTGCGAGGACACTCGATTATGCATGAACCGACCCGGAGCGATGCTGGGGGAATGCCGTCATCCTGCACCCTCTTGGTAGACTCCCCGGGTGCAGATCCGCGAACTGAACGTCCCCGACAGCTATGAGATCACGCCGAAGCAGTTCGGCGACGACCGAGGCGTCTTCCTCGAGTGGTACCGCTTCGACAAGCTCGAAGAGGCCTCCGGCCGCTCCATCAAGCTGGCGCAGTCCAACACCTCGGTGTCGAAGCGTGGCTCGGTCCGCGGCATCCACTTCGCCGACATCCCGATCGGCCAGGCGAAGTACGTCACGGCCACGCGCGGTGCCGTCCTCGACTACGTCATCGACATCCGGGTCGGCTCGCCCACCTTCGGCCAGTGGGACTCTGTGCTCCTCGACGACACCGACCGCAAGGCGATCTTCATCTCCGAAGGCCTCGGCCACTGCTTCGTCGCCCTGACCGACGACGCGACCGTCAGCTACCTCGTGACCGACGTCTACCGCCCCGACCGCGAGCACGGGATCAACCCGCTCGACGAGCGGATCGGACTCGTCATCCCCGCTGAGGCCGGCACGCCGCTGCTCTCGCCCAAGGACACCGACGCCCCCGGGCTCGACGAGGCGGCCGCGGCAGGCCTGCTTCCGAGCTGGGACGACGCGCGGGCGTTCTACCAGAGCCTGCGCTCCTGACGCCTCTCCCCGTGAGGCCCGCGCGCGGGCCTCACGGGGAGCGTCTCACGGGGTGAAGAGGTCGACGCCCTTCCAACCCCAGCGGCGCGAGATCACCTTGCGCTGACGCTTCGGCAGTTCGTCGTCGGCGATGCTCCGGTCGAGCGACGTCACGATCGGTTCGCAGAGCGTGAGCACCCGGTTGCCCTGCGACCAGACCTTCGCAGCCAGGTCGAGTTCGGCGCAGTACCCGTCGAGCTCGGCGTTGAACCCGCCGACCGCTTCGAACACCAGTCGGTCGATGACGGCGAACTCCGTCGAGACGGCGGAGACCTCCCGGTTGACCGTGAGCGCACCATAGGTGCTGTCCGTGCCAGCCGGCCAACCGCGGAACGCGTCGCGGAGGTGCGTCTGCGACTTGCGGTACCCGGCGTGCTTGACCGTCTCGTCGGAGAAGACGATGCGTCCGCCCGCGAAGGCGACGTCGGGCTCGCCGAGCGCACCGGCGAGCCGCGTGAGCGTCTCCGGCTGCAGCTCGGTGAGGGACTCGCCGAGGAGGACCAGGAGATCGCCGCGCGCTTCGACGGACGCCTCGTGCAACAGTCGCGTCCGCTCGTCGGCGGTGGTCTGGACGAAGGAGACGGGGAACCGTCCGGGAGCCCGGGTGACCGGTGAGGCGTCGCGGCCCGCGGGCAGTGCGACGATGAGCTCCACGATCTGCGCGGCGACATCCGACGCGTCGAGTTCTGCGAGTAGCGCGTCGAGGCGCGGCGTGGTCGCGTCCGCTGCGACGAGGATCGACAGGGTCCGATCGGACTGGAGCCGGTGACGGACCGCGTAGGTCCCGAAGTTCGGACCGAAGGCGACCTCGGCGTCGATACCGCGTCGTTCCACCGCTGCCGTGACCGCGGCGAGACCGGCGTCCCACGCGTAGCTCTTCTCGGAGCCGTTGAGCGCCGTCGAGCCGGGCACCGCCCGCCAGTGGTACAGGACTTCGGGCACATGAGCGATGCCGCGGGCCTGTTCCGTGAACCGCAGGACGAGGTCGTGGTCCTGCGAGCCGTTGTACGCGGAGTTGAAGGGACCGACCTCACGCAGCAGGGAGGTCCGGAACACCGAGAGGTGCGAGGTGAACATCTGGCCCAGCAGTCGTTCCGGCGACCACTCCGGCTTCGCGAAGGGGATCCGGTAGTGACCCTTGTCGGTCATGACGTCCTGGTCGGTGTACACGTAGTCGATGTCGACACCCGCCTCGATGGCGTCCTGCACCATGGCGAGGGCCCGAGGGTCGAGGGTGTCGTCGTGATCGAGCAGCGCGACGAAGGCGCCACGGGCCGCGTCGATGCCGGCGTTCGAGGCCTCCGAGATGTTGCGGTTCTCCGGCAGCTCGATGAGCACGATCCGTGGGTCGGACGCGGCGCACGCGCGGGCGGTCTCGCGGGTCCGGGGATCGGGGGAGGCGTCGTCGACGAGCACGAGTTCCCAGTCCTCGTAGCTCTGCAGCTGGACCGACGCGACCATCTCCTGCAGGAGGAACGGCGTCGTGTTGTACAGGGGCACGACGACGGAGAACTGCGGTCCGGACGAGATCGTCGGATCGGCAGCGGTCACGACCGGCCTCCGCGGAGACGCTTGACGACCCCGACGGGGCTCATCACAGCGGCGCCGATGCGCCACGTCCGCGAGCCGGTGAACTCGCGCACCAGGCGTTCGTGGTCGCGTTCGCGCTCAGCCGAGATCCGCAGGTAGAGCGACTCGAAGTAGTGCTGACCGACCCTCGCCTGAGCGAGTTCGTCGCGGAGTCTGAGGTTCTCGTGTGCGAGCGGCAGCCCGTCGAGTTCCAGCTTGGACGCCGCCAGACGCTGCCGTGCGTGCTCCGCCTCCGCCGTCGCTCCCGTGAGTGCGTCACGCAGTCTCAGGATCTCGGCGCGAAGTTCGCGCACGTCGTTCGTCTCGGCCTCTGGTGCCGAAGCGCTGTCACTCACGGTGTTCTCCTTTTGTCTTTGCTACGGTTGACAGGCTATCGGACCGGTTCGCCCGGTTCGTCGGCGACCATTCAGGAACGGACGGCGTCCCCTGGCCTCGGCCCTCGGATGCGATCCGACCAGCCGACATCGTTTCGGCGACGACTTCAGAGGAAAGTGACCGATGCGCGGCATCATTCTCGCCGGTGGATCCGGCACGCGGCTCTGGCCGATCACCAAGGGCATCTCCAAGCAGCTGATGCCGATCTACGACAAGCCGATGATCTACTACCCCCTGTCGACGCTGATGATGGCGGGGATCAAGGAGATCCTCATCATCACCACGCCCGAGTACAACGAGCAGTTCCGCGCGCTCCTCGGCAACGGCGACGACCTGGGCATCCGGCTCGAGTACGCCGTGCAGCCCTCGCCCGACGGCCTGGCGCAGGCGTTCATCATCGGCGAGGAGTTCATCGGCGACGAGAGCGTCGCGCTCGTGCTGGGCGACAACATCTTCCACGGCACCGGGCTGGGCTCGGCCCTTCGCAGCCACAACGACATCGACGGCGCGCTCATCTTCGCCTACCAGGTCGCCGACCCGAAGGCCTACGGCGTCGTCGAGTTCGACGACGACTTCAAGGCGCTCTCCATCGAGGAGAAGCCCGCTCAGCCGAAGAGCAACTACGCGGTCCCCGGGCTCTACTTCTACGACAACTCCATCGTCGAGATCGCGAAGACCATCGAACCCTCCGCCCGCGGCGAGCTCGAGATCTCCACGGTCAACGAGCGCTACCTCGAGCAGGGCGAGCTGCAGGTGCAGGTCCTCGACCGCGGTACCGCCTGGCTCGACACCGGCACCTTCGAGTCGATGATGCAGGCCTCGGAGTACGTGCGGGTCATCGAGGACCGACAGGGCTTCAAGGTCGGTTGCATCGAGGAGATCGCCTGGCGTGCCGGGTGGATCGACGACGAGCGGCTCGCGGCGCTCGCGGCACCACTGGTGAAGAGCGGTTACGGCCGCTACCTGCAGACGCTGCTCGCGCAGGCGTGATCGAACGGTGAGTCGGGCGGCCATCGGGAGGCTCGCGGTCGTCACCTGCTACCGGCATCCCGACTACATCCGGGCGATCACGCTACGGCAGGGCGTCGCTGACTCGGGTGCCGTCAACGAGATGGTCGTCGTGAAGAACACCCGGCGTGGTGTCCTGCGGTATCTCGACGTCGCCGCCCAGCTCGTCCGTCTCCGGGTGTCCGGCACCCCGGACGCCTTCCTGGTGACCTTCCGCGGGTACGAGATCCTCCCGCTCGTGCTGCTGCTGGCGGGACGTCGTCCGGTCTACTACGACGAGTTCATCAACCCCGTCGAGTGGTTCGTCGACGAGCACCATAAGTTCCCACCCGGGTCGGCGCGCGCGCGGCTCCTGCGCACCGTCTTCCGCTCTCTGATGCGTCGGTGCGCCGGGGTCCTCAGCGACACCGCCTCGCACGCCGACTTCTCGGCTCAGCGGATGGGGCTCCCACCGGAACGGTTCAGCGTCGTGCCCGTGGGGAGCGACGAGGTGACCTTCACGCCCCGACCGCATGAACCCGCCGTGGTCCGGACCGTCGACGCCGCGTTCACCGTTTTGTACTACGGCTCGATGCTGCCGCTGCACGGGGTCGACACCGTCATCGCCGCAGCGGTGTCGCTTCGATCCGACGCGCGCGTCCGGTTCCTCTTCGTCGGCGGGGGAGCGGAGACCGCCCGGCTCGTCGCCGAGGCCCGATCGCGGGGAGCGGACGTCGATCACCGCGCATGGGTCGACTACGAGGTGCTCCCCGAGCTCTTCTCCGAGGTGGACCTGCTGCTCGGCGGCCCCTTCGGCGGCACCGTCCAGTCGCAGTTCGTCATCACCGGGAAGACGATGCAGTACCTGTCGAGCGCCCGACCGGCGGTGGTCGGCGAGAACGAGGAGACCGGGGTCTTCACGGACCGCGTCGACGCCCTGGTCGTCCCGCAGCGCGACCCGGAGGCGCTCGCCGACGCCGTCCGCTGGGCTGCCGACCATCCCGAGGAGCTCGAACGGATCGGTCGACGCGGCCGCGAGCTGTACGACCGACGGTGGTCGTCAGTCCGAGTCGCCGAGGCGCTTCGCGCTCTGCTGCTGGACGGCGGACCGCAGGTGGAACGCCCCTGAGATGAGGAACAGCACCCCGAGGAAGACCGCGTAGATCGCGCGGTCGGCGATGCCCGCGGCGACGATGGTGTCGGACGGGATGCCGTGGAGGTGCTGCGCGAAGTAGAGGAAGCCTTCACGGATGCCGATCGCACCCGGCGTCAGGGAGACGAACAGGGACAGGTTCGCGCTCGCCGCGTAGACGAGCGAGTGGAGGTAGTCGTAGGGGCCGGCGACGGCGTTCACCTCGACGAAGTAGATCACGCTCATCACGAGCGCCTGGACGACGGTGATGCCGGCGATCGCGACCACCGTGCCCGCCCGGTCGCCGAGCCCCAGCTTCCAGGTCGCCACGACGACGACGCCTGCGCCGACCGCGAGGCCGAGCACCGACAACCACGGCAGGGTCGTCGCGAACAGGAGTGACGCGTTCACCGCGCCGAATACGAACAGGTAGAAGAGGGTCGCGAGGGTGTAGTCGCGGAGGCGCACGCCGACGGTGGTCTTCAGGTAGACGGCGCGGACCCCGGGCCCGGTCTGCAGGGGACCGAAGAAGTTGGCGACCGTCGAGTAGACCGTCAGGCTCGCACCCGGCCCGATGGCGATGCGTCTGCCGCACAGCCGCACCGTGGCGAGCAGGATCAGGAAGTGCGTCACGAGTACGAGGACGTACAGCCCGAACAGGAGCGAGAGGTTGCCCCAGCCGATCGAGAGCGCGTCGGCGATGACGCCCGGGTTCGTCCAGACGTACACGACCAGGAAGACGGCGAAGGCGACGAGGACGGTGACGCCGATGCCTCGCCGGTGGCTCCGGAGCCAGGCGACGAAAGCCGAGCCGACGAACGCCGCCCAGACGCGACGGACCGCTCCGATGGGGTCAGTCGCCATACCGTTGCAGTTTCAGGTAGTCGAGCATCTCTTCGTTGAGCGTCCGGTTGATCCTCGTGAGGTCGGCGACCACACCGATCGCGAACGACAGCAGCGAGCCCATGAGGAGGGTCGCGCCCACCAGGAGGCTCTGCAGGTGGTTCCCCTGGTCGTCCACGAGCATGAGGACGAGGTATCTCGCGAACGGGGTGATGCCCGCGAGGAGGAGGATGAGGCCCAGACCCGCGAACACGACGTACGGTCGGTACATCAGATAGGCACGCACGATCGCGACACCCGACTGGTACATGTGTTCGCCGATCGAGGAGAACAGGCGGGACTCGCGCGTCTTCGGGTTCGTCCGGACGGGGATGCTCGTGATGGCCAGACGCTTGTTGCCCGCCTGGATGATGGTCTCCATGCAGTAGCTGAACTTCGTCACGACGTTGAGCCTGATGAGCGAGTACTTCGAGTAGGCGCGGAAGCCGCTCGCCGCGTCGGGGAGCGTGGTCTTCGCCGCCTTGTTGACGACGAAGCTGCCGAACCGCTGCATGGCCTTCTTGAACGGCGAGAAGTGCTCGATGAGCGCGGTCTGGCGGTCGGCGACGACGATCTCCGCCCGCCCCTCGAGGATCGGCTGGACGAGGTCGCCGATCCGGTCCTGCGGGTACTGGTTGTCGCCGTCGGTGTTCACCACGATGTCGGCACCGTGGAGGAGGGCGTAGTCGACGCCGTCCCGGAACGATCTGGCGAGCCCCATGTTCGTCGCGTGCCGGACGATGTGCGTCACGCCGTGGGCCCGGGCGACCTCGACCGTACGGTCGGTCGAACCGTCGTCGATCACCAGGATCTCGATCTCGTCGATGCCGGGGATCGACCGCGGGATCGATTCGAGCACCGCTGGGAGCGTCGTCTCCTCGTTCAGGCAGGGGATCTGGATGAACAGTCGCACGTCGTCCTCTCGCTGGCCGTCTCGCAGCTGTCCATTATCCCCGATCGCTCCGGCCGAGTTCGCGCTGTGGAGGTGAGCAGGCATAATCGAGGGTGCGCTCGGTCGGCCCCGGTGCACCCGAGATGCGAGACCCAGGACGCCCATGACTGCTCAACCGGACACGGCACCGGACGCCCCCTCGCGTCCCACCGTCCCGGTCGCGGCGCTCCGCGTGCTCGGCATCGTGGCGTGGGCGTCCCTGATCGCCTTCGTGGTCCTGTCGATCGGTCTGCCGCTCATCGGGGTCGGTACCTTCATGGGGACCGACATCCTGTTCCGCTTCGCGCCGTGGGCCTCCGCCGGCGGTTCGACCGAGGTGGGCACCAACGCGATGATCGGCGACACGATCGACTCGGGCGTTCCGCAGATGTGGACGATCGTCGAGGCCGCTCGCCACGGCTTCTTCGCCGAGTGGCTGCCGTACCAGGCCGGCGGCTCGGAGCTCGGCGGGCTCCCGAACTCCGGTCTGTACTCGCCGATCTCCTTCGGGTGGTGGTTCCTGCCGGTCGCCGTCGCCCCCGGGTTCACGAAGCTGGTCGAGATGATCGTCGTGACCCTCGGCTGTTCGCTGTTCCTGCGGCGGCTCGGTGTGCCCCACCAGGCATGGCCGATCGCGAGCGTCGTCTTCCTCGCCTCGGGGTTCATGATCTCGTGGACGAACTGGCCGCAGACCAGGGTCGCGGCGTTCATCCCGCTCCTGTTCTGGGCGCTGGACCGCGCGGCCGTCCGCCGACGGCTCCTCGACATCGTGCCGCTGGGGCTGGTGCTCGCGGGCATGCTCCTCGGCGGGTTCCCGGCCATCGTCGGGTACGCCCTGTACGCCGGCGCCGCCTACGTCCTGGCGCGCGCGATCGTCGTCCACCGCAGGTTCTGGAAGGTCATCACCGCGGGCCTCGTCAGTGCCGCCGGCGTCGTCCTCGGGTTCCTGCTCTCTGCGTGGACGCTGCTGCCGTTCGCCCTGAACGCGGTCGCCGTCCTCGACTTCAGTGGCCGACGGCAGGGGCCCGAGAACCACCTGAGCATCGACGACCTCCTCTCGGCCTTCGTCCCGAGTCTCGTCGGCGAGGTGAGCTCCGGTGACACCTGGGGGAACAGCTCGCCCGTCGAGCGCTTGTCCTACGTCGGTGCGGCGGCAGTGGTCCTCGCCGTCGTGGCGCTCCTCCTCCAGCGGCGGCGGGGCGGTCGTCGCGACATGAGCCTGTTCCTCGCGGTCGCGCTGATCCTGTCCGGGGTGCTGGTGTACCTCGGCGGGCCGGTCCTCGGCACCGCGCAACAGCTCCCCATCTTCGACAGCAACCGGATCGGACGGTTGCGCGTCATGCTCGGGTTCTTCGTCGCCATCCTCGCGGGCGTCGGGTTCGGTCGGCTGCTGGAGCGGGGCGACACGGCGCCGGTGTCACCGCCCACGACATCGCGTCGACCGCTCGGTCGTTGGCTCTGGGGCCTCGCGACGCTCGGCTCGGGGATCGCCGCTGCGACGCTCCTCGCCGTCGCGCTCCAGCGCGCCGTGGTGTCCGCGCCGGAACGGTTCACCGCCCTCCTCGAGACGCAGGTGCTGTGGACGGTGGTCCTGCTCGCCGTCGCCGCGGCGCTCGTCGTCATCGTGCTCGCGACCCGGCGTGGGGGCATCCGCATCGTCGCGCTCTGCTTCGTGCCGCTGCTCGTGGCCGCACCGGCCGTCCTGGTGGCCGACACCTGGTGGCCGAAGTCGGACACCGCGAGTGTGTACCCCGACACCCCGACCACGAGGTTCCTCCAGCAGCATCTCGGCGAGTCGCGGTACGCGTCGGTCGACCACGCCATGCTCACCGGGACGAACTCGATGTACCGGGTCCGTTCGCTCGGTGGACACACCTTCCAGACCGTCGAGTGGAAGTCCCTCCTCCTGCGCTTGGACACGGAATCGCTCGCCTCGGCGACGTATTCGACGCTCAACTACCCGAGTCTGGTCTCGTCGATCGAGTCCCCGATCCTTGACCGGCTCGCCGTGAAGTACGTCGTGATGGAGCCGAACCTCCCGGTCCCAGGCCGGTACGAGGACACTCCGGCGTCGGAGGAGGCCGTCCCGATCGGTGACGGCGAGATCGCCGTCTCGACCGTGCGGACCGGACCGGTGCGCAGCCTGTCCTTCCCGATGCTGGAGCCGGTCCTCGGCGCCGAGGGCGGCACCACCCTCGAGGTCACCCTCGTCGACCCGGTGACGGAGCAGGTCCTGGCCTCGACCTCCACGTGGTACCGCACCATCGAGGGTCAGCGGAGTGTCGCGATCGACGGGAGTGGCATCGCCCCTGACGCGTCCTGGCGGGCCGAGATCTCCATCGACCACGGACAGGGGAGGATCGCGGCCGACGCACTGGAACCCGAGGCCGCCGCCGTGTCGCTCAACCGTCCGATGGAGGACGGCCTCACGGTCGCGCACACCGGCGACGCGACCGTCGTCGAGCGGGCGACCGCCCTCGACCGCGTGCGCTGGGCGTCGGACGGCCTTGTCGAGCGCGACCCCTCGCGCCGGGTGTCCCTCATGGAGGATCCCGTCCTGCCGTCCACGACCGTCCTGCTGGAGGATCCCGACGACCTCATCGGTGTCGACCCGACGGCGACCACCGCGGACAGTGCGCCGACGACGGCGTCCGACGCCGACGTCGAGGTGCGCGACCAGGGATGGGACCTGAACCGGACCGTGGTCGACGTCGACGCCGACGACGCCGGATGGGTCGTGTTCGCCGACTCGCTCCGACGCCCCGGTTGGTCGGTCACGGTCGACGGGGTCGCCAGCCCGCTGGTCGACGCGGAGCAGGCGGGAGCCGCGGTCCGGGTCGAGGCCGGCGAGCACCGGGTCGAACTCGCCTACCGCACGCCCGGGCTCGACCAGGGCATCACCGCGACCCGCGTCGGCGTCGGGCTCTCGGTGCTCATCGTCATAGGGACCCTGGTGATCCGATGGGGTCGGCGCGCGCGGACCACCGCCGCGACCGACGAGCCGGAGCCCGCGAGCACGCAGTAGCTCGGCGGGCGCCGAGCAGCAGGTCTCAGCCCTGGTGCGGGTAGGTCGCCTCGTAGGCGGCGATCACCGGATCGGCCGGGCCGACGAGCTCGAGGTTCCCCTTGTTGATCCAGGCGGCGTGGTCGCACATCTGCTTGACGGTGCCCATCGAGTGGCTGACGAGGATCACGGTCTTGCCGGCGGCCTTGAAGTCCTCGAACTTCTGGAAGCACTTCTGCTGGAACTCGGCGTCACCGACGGCGAGGACCTCGTCGACGACCAGGATGTCGGGGTCGACGTTGATGGCGACCGAGAAGCCGAGACGCACGTACATGCCGGAGGAGTAGTTCTTCACCGGCTGGTCGATGAACTGCTCGACGCCGGAGAAGGAGACGATGTCGTCGAACTTGCGCTGGATCTCCTTGCGGCTCATCCCGAGGATCGATCCGTTGAGGAAGACGTTCTCCCGGCCGGACAGCTCGGGGTGGAACCCGGAGCCGACCTCGAGCAGCGCGGCGACCTTGCCGTTCGCGCTGATGTTCCCGTGTTCCGGGTACAGGATCTTCGCGAGGCACTTCAGCAGGGTCGACTTGCCGGAACCGTTGCTGCCGATGAGCCCGAAGGTGGAGCCGACGGGGACGTCGAAGGTGATGTCGCGGAGCGCCCAGAAGTCCTCGTGCACCGAGATCTTGCGGCGCATGATGGCGGACTTCAGGCTCTGGTTCCGCTCGTGGTACAGGCGGAACTTCTTGCTGACGGAGTCGACGTGGACGGCGGTTTCGGTCATAGGATCTCGGCCAGTCTTTTCTCTTTACGGGTGAACATGAGGAAGCCGCCGACGAGAGCGACGAGCGCCCAGGCGACGCACGCGAGGGCGTCTGCGGGGTCGGGCCAACGCTGGTCGTACATCAGGTTCCGGAACACCGAGACGAAGTGGAACATCGGGTTGGACTCGTAGATGTTCATCACCGTGATGTCCGTCCCGAGGAGGCCGCCGAGCTTGTCGGACTGGACCTCGACGAGCGACGGCGGGTAGATGATCGGGGTCAGGTACATCCAGATCTGCAGGAGGATCGAGACGAGGTGCTGGGTGTCGCGGAAGTAGACGTTCGCGATCGCGAGGATGAGCCCGACGCCGGTCGCGAAGGCGGCGAGGACCACCATGAACACGGCGACCAGCGGGAGCCACAGGATGACGCCCCATCCGCCGACCGCGCACAGCACGATCACGAGGACGCCCATCTCGAACAGCCAGTTGTAGCCCATGGTGAGGACGGAGGAGATCGGGAGGACGACCCGCGGGAAGTACACCTTCGTGATGAGGCTCGCTCCGCCGACGATGGAGTTCATGCTCGCGGACAGCGCGCCGGAGAAGAAGGACCAGGGGAGGAGGCCGCACAGGAGCCAGACGGCGAAGATGTGCAGGCCGCTCGGGTCTCCGGGGTCCGGGGTGGCGCGGAGCAGGAAGTAGAAGACGAACGAGTACACCAGCATCGACGACAGCGGGCTCACGAGCGACCACAGGCGACCGAGGATGGTCCGCTTGTACTGGCCGCGGATGTCTCGGAGAGTGAGATTCGCCAGGAGTTCCCTGGCGGATGCCAGATCCCTGAGATACTGCATGGAGCCTCGATTTGGGGTTCGGGTGACACGGGTGCGCAACCCGGACAATATACCGTAGCCATCCTGTGAGCCCGGGACCGGCGCGGCCTGCGCGGCCCGTCATACGGTCTGCGACGTGGCCTAGGGTTGATCGCGGATACGAGGACTCGTTCGGCTTTCGGCGGTCCGAGGTCGACGAGAGGAACGGTTCGATGATGAGAGGTGCTTCGGCGCTCGGGCTCGGTGACATCACGACTGAGACCCCGGTCTCCTGGGTGGGCAAGGCCTCGTACTGGTCGCCCACGCACGTCGTCCCGTCGGCCTGGCACGAACACGCTCCCTTCGCCTTCTGGCTCGTGGACGCGCTTCGTCCGACGACCTTCGTCGAGCTCGGCTCCCACAACGGCTTCTCGTACTTCGCCGTCTGCGAGGCCGTGCAGCGTCTCGGGCTCGACACGAGCTGCTCGGCGATCGACAGCTGGGAGGGCGACGAGCACGCCGGGTTCTACGGCGACGACGTCTATCGGTCGGTCACCGAGATCAACGAGGCCTCGTACAGCGGCTTCTCCCGACTCATCCGCTCCTACTTCAGCGACGCCGTCGACCAGTTCGAGGACGGATCGATCGAACTGCTGCACATCGACGGACGGCACCGGTACGAGGACGCCGTGGAGGACTTCGAGACCTACCGGCCGAAGCTCGCGGCCACGGCGGTCGTCATCTTCCACGACACCTTCGAGTTCGAGCGCGGCTTCGGTGTCCACCGACTGTGGGCCGAACTGTCAGAGCGGTACCCGGACTCGACGTTCCAGTTCGAGCACGGGCACGGCCTGGGCGTGCTCGGCCTGGGCGACCTCCCACAGCCGCTGGTCGACTTCTTCGCCGCCGGACGGGCCGACCCTGATGCGGTGCGCGCCGATTACGCACGCCTCGGCGCGGTCGTCACGGCACGGGCGGGCCTCATGCAGGAGCGGTCGGACGCCCTGGCGGCGGTCGAGCGACAGGAGGCCGAGCTCGATGCCGTGCGGTTGCACGCGACCCAGCTCGAGATCGAGTTGCAGCGGGCACGCGACCGCTTCACCGAGGTGACCGACAGCACGGTGTGGCGGGCGACGAGCCCGCTCCGTCGGCTCGTCGACCGCGCCCGGCGCCGCTGAACAAGCGCCACTGGGCCGGGATCGGGCCGATGTTAGACTCGTCGGGTTAACCCGCCCGACGGAATCGAACGAGGGAATGACCATGACGACGAAACGCCCGACGGCGGCCGAACTGGCAGGCGAGGAACGAGTGCTCGCACTCGTCGACCGGGTGATCGGGCTCGAGGCCGAACTCGCCCGAGCATCGATCTACTTCTCGCCGACGAAGGACGACTTCGACGTCCTCGAGCGCGAGATGCAGGGGCTGCGCCAGCAGCTCGCCGCGGTCCACTCGACGCGCACCTGGAAGGCGGGCCGCGCCGTGCTGGCACCGCTCCGCGTGCTGAAGCGCGGACGCGCCTGACCCGATGGCCATCCCCTCTGCTTCCGGGACGACCGGTGCTCCGCTCGTCTCCTTCCTCGCCATCCGTCCCGACGGTGCGCGCGTCCAGGACCTGCTCGCCTCGTTGACCGGTCAGACCGACTGGGAACTCGTGCTCGTGGCTCCTGTCGGGACCGTCCCTGATCACCGGTCGATCGTCCGTGCCGACGCTGCGGCGTCCGCGCCGATCAGCCGGCTGATCGAGACCGGGGTCGCCGCGGCTAGCGGCCGCTTCGTGTCCGTGCTGCCGGACGTCGGCGTGCCGGACGAGAAGACGATCCAGACCCTCGTCGACTGGCTCGCGCTCGCACCCGACGCCGCGGTGGTCTATTCCGACGAGTCCGCCGTCCGTCCCGACGGCGGGATCGAGGTGGTCTCCAAGCAGGGGCCGGCACCGGAGCGGTTGCGCTGCCAGTTCTACTACGGCGACCTGCTGCTGTTCCGCCGCGACACCCTCGCCGAGATCGGCGGGCTGTCCCACGACGTGGACGGCGTCGAGCTCTACGACGCCGCGCTGCGGTGCGTCCAGGCCGGTGCCGTCACGCTCCACGTGCCACGCGTGCTGTTCCACGCACCGTCGCGCCGCGACATCGGCGCGTTCGCGGAGGCGCAGCTCGGGCAGGTCCGGACGGTCCTCGAGCGTCACCTCGCCGCCACCGGCGGTGGGGAGGTGCGGGCGGTCGCCGCGGACGGCGTCCACACCACCGTGCGTCCCCTCCGCGGCGAGCCACTCGTGTCCGTCGTCATCCCCACCCAGGCGCGCTACAGCGCGCCGCTGCGGGCCGGAGGCGAGCCCCACAGCTACCTCCTGCACGCCCTTCGCGGCCTCGTTGAACGGACGACGTACCAGAACCTCGAGGTCGTCCTCGTCGTCGACACCGACCCCGAGCCCGCCGTCATCGACGAGGCCCGCGCACTGCTCGGCGACCGCCTCGTCGTCGTCGACTTCGACCTGCCGTTCAACTTCGCGGCCAAGGCGAACCGCGGCGTGCTGAGCGCCGTCGGCGAGTACGTCCTCATGCTGAACGACGACGTCGAGGTCATCACGCCCGACTGGATCGAGTCGCTGCTGCGTCTCGCGCAGCTCCCGGGCGCGGGCATGGCCGGCTGCATGCTCTACTACGAGGACGACACCATCCAGCACGGTGGGCACCACTACTGGATGGGCAGTCCGACGCACATCGGCCTGCAGGTCCCGCGCGGGTCGGCCGGATCGCAGCACGCGTTCCAGGTCGAGCGCGAGGTCGGTGGCGTGACCGCCGCCTGCTCCTTGTTCCCGCGATCCGTGTACCTCGAGGTCGGCGGCATGACCACGCTGCTGCCCGGCGCGTTCAACGACGTCGACTTCTGCCTCAAGGTGGCGGAGCTCGGGTACCAGGCCTACTGGACGCCACGAGCCGAGCTGTACCACTTCGAGTCGAAGACCCGCGATGCGCGCGTCCGCGCCTACGAGCTCGAGACCCTCGGACGGCGTTGGCGCCACCGACTCCACCAGCCGCAATACTGGCCATTCCCGGAATAGAGGTCGGTCCGCCGATATGAGATCAGTCATCACCACCTTCAGGAACGCCCTGTCCGTCCTGAAGCACGAAGGTCCCCGCTTCTTCTGGAAGCGCGTCGAACTGAACATCAAGTCGAGGTTCGCGGGGAAGAAGCTCATCCTCCCGGTCAAGCTCGAGGACGCTCTCGCCGTCGACTGGACGGAGCCCGGCCCGCAGCTGTCGGACCCGGTCGTCGTCCGCGACCGGAAGTCGCACATCGCCTGGGTGATGTCGCCGCCGAGCGCGACGAGCGGTGGTCACCAGAACCTGTTCCGCTTCATCGACTACGCCGAGCGCGCCGGACACACGTGCAGCGTGTACATCTACAACAGCCTCGGCGTGATCGTCAAGGAATCCGACCTCAAGCAGCTGCTCCGCGAGTCGCCGGCGTACCCCGACGTGCGGGCGCGGGTGCACAACCTCGACGAGCGCGGGGTGGCCGACGACGTCGACGCCATCTTCGCGACGGGTTGGGAGACCGCCTACCCGGTGTTCCGCGATCGGTCACGCGCGCGTCGCTTCTACTTCGTCCAGGACTTCGAGCCGGCCTTCTACCCGTCCGGTTCGGAGGCCATCCTGGCCGAGAACACCTACCACTTCGGCTTCCACGGCATCACCGCGGGCGGCTGGCTCTCGAAGAAGCTGCACGACGAGTACGGCATGCCCACCGACCACTTCGACTTCTCGGTGGACCGGACGCACTACAGCCTGACGAACCGCGCGCCGCGCAAGGAGATCTTCTTCTACGCCCGCCCGGTCACCCCGCGGCGTGCATTCGAGCTGGGGGTCATCGCCCTCGGCGAGTTCGCCAGGCAGCGACCGGACTACACGATCAACATGGCCGGCTGGGACGTCTCGGACTGGGACATCCCGTTCGAGTACAAGAACCTCTCCGGACTGTCGATCTCGGAGTTGAACCCGATCTACAACCGCTGCGCGGCAGGGCTCGTGCTCTCCCTCTCCAACATGTCGCTGCTCCCGCTGGAACTCATCGCGAGCGGCGTGGCACCGGTCGTGAACGACGCGCCGAACAACCGGCTCGTCTCGGACAACCCCTTCATCGAGTACGTGCAGCCCGCACCCGGTGCGATCGCCAAGCGCCTCGTCGAGGTGGTCTCGCGGCAGGACGCCGTCGAACGCTCGATCGCGATGGCGGACTCCCTGGAGCACACGAGCTGGGACGACAGCGGACGACAGTTCGTCGAGGCGTTCGAACGGGCGATGCGTGGCTGACGCCCTCGTCATCGGTGCGAACGGGTTCATCGGTTCGCACCTGGTCGACGCACTCAAGGCCGACGGACACCGGGTCCGTGCGTTCGACCGGTTCAGCTCACGCGAGCCCAGTTTCGACACCGACGGGGTGGAGATCGTCCGCGGTGAGTTCCTCAGCCGGTCCGACCTCGACGCAGCGGTCGCCGGCATGGACCTCGTGTTCCACTTCCTGTCGACGACGACCCCGGCGACGGCGCAGAACGACCCGACGCTCGACATCCGGACGAACGTCGCGCAGACGGTCGAGATGCTCGAGAGCTGTGCCGCGGCCGGCGTCGGTCACTTCTACTTCGCCTCCACGGGCGGAGCGATCTACGGGGCCCAGGACCGCGCCGAGTACGTCGAGACCGACCCGACGCTGCCGGTGTCGCCGTACGCCATCGGCAAACTGACGATCGAGAACTACCTGCGCTACTTCCAGGCGGTCCGCGGTCTCCGTTCGACGGCGCTCCGCATCTCGAACCCGTACGGCACGCGGCAGCACCACAACAAGAAGCAGGGTCTCATCCCGATCGCGCTCCGACAGATCGCCGTCGGGGAGCCCGTCGTCCGGTTCGGTGACGGCTCGATGGTCCGCGACTACATCTTCGTGAACGATGTCGTCCGCATGATCACCCGCATGGTCGGTCGCCAGCACGAGCACGAGGTCTACAACCTCGGGAGCGGACGCGGGCTGACGGTCAGCGAGGTGCTGGCTTCCCTGCGTCGTGTGACGGGGGTGGATTTCGAAGAACAAGTGCGCCCGGTGCCCGTGACCTTCGTCGATCGTGTGGTCCTCGACATCGGGCGGTACGCGGCCGAATTCGGGCGTCCGAGCTTCGAATCGCTCGACGACGGCGTCCGGGCGACCTGGAACGGCATCCTCGAGGAGCGCGACGCCGCGCGATGACGGACGCGCCGATCTGGTAACGATTGTCCGAGACCGGCCGCTTGGCCCGCTACCCTGATTCGGGGTACAACCACCCGCTGAGAGGACACAGGTCAATGAGCGACCGTACGAGGCCGACCTGGCAATACGTCGGGATACTCCTGATCGTCTCATCCGCGCTCGTCGGATGCACGGGACCCACCACGGGGACGTCGTCGCCGTCGCCCACGACCTCGACCCTGGCACCCGGCAACGAGTCGACCGCGAAGGGCGAGGACCCGACGCCGGTCCCACCGGAGGCCGTCCTCGTGTTCGCCACCGTCGACGCCGACGGTGCGGCGGTGTCCGCGTCGGCCTACGTCGCCGGCGTCATCGAGAACGGCGGGACCTGCACGTTCACCTTCACCGCGGGGGACGCGGTCGTCACCGCTGAAGCCGAAGGACTCGCCGACCGGGCGACCACCAGCTGCGGCACCGTGCAGGTGCCCATCGACCAGTTCACCTCCGGTCCGTGGAGCGCCTCGGTCAGCTACACCTCAGCCACCATCTCGGAGCTCGCCTCCGCCAGCTCCCCATTGGAGATCCCATGAGACGTCGATTCCCAGCCGTCATGATCGCGGTCATCGCGCTCCTGGCGGGGCTGTTCACGGTGATCCCCACCGCCGGACCGGCGAGCGCGGCCGACGCCCGGAACTTCAACCCCGGCAACATCATCTCCGACGGGCTGTTCTACGACGGTGCGTCGATGTCCGCGGGGGAGGTGCAGTCGTTCCTGAACAGTGCCGTCCCGACGTGTCGGTCCGGGTACACCTGCCTGAGGGACTACCGGCAGGCCACGCCGACACGGGCCGCCGTCAGCGGACGCTGCGCCGCGTACATCGGTGCTGCGAACGAGTCCGCCGCGCAGATCATCGCCAAGGTCGGTCAGGCCTGCGGGTTCAGCCAGAAGGCCATGATCGTCCTGCTCGAGAAGGAGCAGGGGATCATCACCGACGACTGGCCCAGTGCGCGCCAGTACCGGAGCGCGACCGGGTACGGCTGCCCGGACACCGCCGACTGCGACTCGACCTACTACGGCTTCTTCAACCAGGTCTACGCCGCAGCCCTCCAGTTCAAGAACTACCAGGCCAACCCGACCCGGTGGAACCACGTCCCCGGTCGGGTGAACACGGTGCGGTTCAACCCCAACGCCGCGTGCGGGAGCAGCCAGGTCTACATCCAGAACGCGGCGACCGCCGGACTGTACAACTACACGCCCTACCAGCCCAACGCGTCCGCACTCGCGAACCTGTACGGGACCGGCGACGGATGCGGCGCCTACGGCAACCGCAACTTCTGGCGGATGTACTCGGACTGGTTCGGATCGCCGACCGACGTCCCGAACCCCATCGGTTCCGTCGACCAGTTCACGGCGTCGGTCGGTGCGAAGACCGCCACGCTGTCGGTCCGCGGCTGGACCCTCGACTCGAACCGGTCGTCCAGCTCGATCGAGGCGCACGTGTACGTGACCTACCCTGACGGCAGCGTCAAGGGCACCCCGTTGGTCGCGAGTCAGTCGCGGCCGGACGTCGGGGGCGCCTACCCGGGTGCCGGCAACGCGCACGGCTTCTCGACCAACATCGAGGTCACCCAGGGCGGCACCTATCAGGCCTGTGTCTACGGCATCGGGCTGTCTGGCAACAACCGTCTCCTGCAGTGCCAGACGACGGTGGTCTCGCAGAACCCGCCGCTGGGCAAGGTGGACGAGTTCGTCACGACCGGGTCTGGAAGCTCCACCGCGATCAAGGTCCGCGGTTGGGCGCTCGATCCCGACGCCTCGTCGGTCTCCTCGCAGGTCCACGTGTACGTGACGCAGCCGGGCGGCAAGGTCGTGGGGACGTCCCTCGTGGCGAACAAGCCCCGTCCGGACATCGGGGCCACCTTCCCGGGTGCCGGCGCCAACCACGGATTCGAGTTGTCGATCCCCGTGACGACGCCCGGCGTCTACCAGGTGTGCTCCTACGCCATTCCGACGTATTGGAAGAACATCGGCGCGAACCGCCTGCTCGAATGCCAGTCGGCGAACTACGTGAAGGCGTTCCCGAACGGTCAGGTCGATGCCATCGTCGCGGACCAGACGCCGACGGCTCCGGCCATCTCCGTGAGCGGATGGACTTATGACGCCGGCTCGCCGGCCGCATCCATCGGCGCGCACGTCTACATCACGGATCCGAGCGGCGTGACCACGGGGTACTCGCGGAAGGCGGACAAGGCTCGCGACGACGTGAACCGCGCCTTCGGCATCTCGGGCGCGCACGGCTTCCGGGAGTCGTTCCCGGTCAAGGCGACGGGTACCTACACGGTCTGCGTCTACGGGATCGCCGTCTCGCCCCTGAGCGTCGGACTGAACACGCCGTTCCCCTGCCAGACGGTGACCTTCGGGACCACGCCACCGACCGGGGCGTTCGACTCGGCCACGGTTACCCCGACGACCGACGGCAAGGCGACGCTCTCCGTGTCGGGCTGGGCGGTGGACCGTGACCTCGCGGGCACGCCGATCCAGGTCCACTTCTACGTGACGCGGCCTGACGCGACGGTCAAGGGCTTCCCCTTCGTCGCCGACGAGACGCGCAACGACGTCGCCCGTGCCTACCCCTGGGCCGGCGCCAACCACGGTTTCGCCGAACAGATCACGCTCGATCAGAAGGGCACCTACCAGGTGTGTGCGATCGCCATCGGCACGGCATGGTCCAACGTCGGGGCGAACACCCCACTGGGCTGCAAGACCGTATCCTACTGAGAGCGAGTGTGCGGCCTCGCCGCCGCGAGATGATCGCGGTGGCGAGGCCGTCGTGCTGCTGACGCGCCGGATCCGCCTGCCAGGGGCCCGGTTCGGGATCCACGACCTGGCACATCGAGGGGGAGGCTGTCCGTGCAGACCGACACGCAGGGGAGATCGGGCGGCGCAGCGCGGCTGTTCCGTCGTCGCGACACCCGGTTCTGGGAGCGCGCTGTCGCCGTCCTCCTGATGGTCGCGAGCGCCGTGCTCGTCGGCGTCCACGTCCCGAAGCACATCGCGGTCTCGCCGATCGACGAGTACATGTACATCGACTACGTGGCCAAGGTGTCCTCGCAGGGTGTCGTCCGGACCGGTGAGGGGGTCAGCGAGTTCGCCCGCGCCTATCTCGCCTGTCACAACGTCCGGAACGTCGGCGGCTGGCCCGAGACGCACTGCAATCCGCAGAGCATCGCCGACCCGAACGGGTTCCCCAACCGCGGCATCACGAGCGCGGACATCTACACTCCGGCCTATTTCGCCATCACCAGGGTGCTCGCGCAGCCGTTCGTGATGGCGGGGGTGGACCTGGTGAGCGCGGCACGGCTCACCGGGATGTTCTGGTTGGCCCTCGCGGCCGTGGCGCTGTTCTTCGCGCTCCGCCGGCTCCTGATCCCGATGATGTTGAGCGCCTCGCTGTCGCTCCTCATGGTGGGCTCCTCCGCGGCGTTCTGGTCCAACACCTTCATCAGCACCGATGCGCCCGCCATGGCGGCGGGTGCCGTCGCCCTGCTGCTGGCACTCCGCGCCTCGGAGCATCGGAGCGCGGTCTGGTGGCTCGCCGGGGTCACCGTCGTCGCCGCGCTGTTGAAGCTGCAGCTCCTGCTGCCGTTCGCGGCCGTCGCCGTGTTCTTCATGTTGCAGCGCCTCAGCGCCGTGCGCGGCCGTCCGCGACCCCTGGCCACCTTCTTCAAGGACCGTCTCGTGCTCATCACCGTCGGCGGCGTCATC
This sequence comes from Plantibacter sp. LMC-P-059a, assembly GCF_030209505.1. Taxonomy (NCBI): domain Bacteria; kingdom Bacillati; phylum Actinomycetota; class Actinomycetes; order Micrococcales; family Microbacteriaceae; genus Plantibacter; species Plantibacter sp. LMC-P-059a. The sequence continues at coordinate 143,735 of NZ_JARVRZ010000003.1, forward strand.
GCGGCGGTCGTCGCGCAGCTCGCCTGGATGGTCGTCCGATCCGCGATCGCCGTCGGGGACGCCGGAGCCCTCGTCGCGTCGGCGAGCTTCACGCCCTCAGCCCTGGCTGACGAACTGTTCCGCTTCATCCCGGCCCTCGCCGAGGGCGCGCTCGACCCGGCCTCCACCGGGGGAGGGGCGATCATCCCGGTCGGGGTGCTGACGCTCCTGGTCTCCGGTGGGTTGATCGGCCTCTGGGGGTCGTCGCGGGGGCTCTCGACGGAGAGCAACCTCGCCGCGTCGACCATCCTCGTCGCGACGGTCTCCGCACCGGTCCTCGCCGTGGTGTCAGCGGTGCTGACCGGCCAGTACATCGCGCTCGTGCCCCGCTACGGCCTGTCGCTCCTGCCGTTCGCGCTCGCCTGTGCCGGGTTGTTGTTCGCGGAGCGTCGTGCGCTCCGGATCCCGTTCCTGGTGGTCGCCCTCCTCTGCTACTGCCTGGTCCTCACGATCCCGCAATAAGCCGCCTCGCCGGGCGTGGAAGGTCAGCGGGGTGGGTCGAGGCGTGACGGCCGGGCGAGGCCGCGTCGCGCGCGATCGAGACCGTCGAGCCGTTCGATCTCCGCCGTCTCCTGCCGTTCGGCGGGGGTGACGAGGAGGTCGTCGCGGGAGATGTCCGCCCCGGCTGAGCGGATGAACAGCCGCCGCAGGACCAGCACCGTGAGCGCGGACCCGATCGCGTAGATGAGGGCGAGCGACTTCCACCCGAACGGTGGCTCCCACCCGTCGTTGAAGAACATCTCCGACAGACTGCCGTTCGCGCCGACGATGTAGCGCCGGAGCACCATCACGAAGGCCAACAGATGCCCGATGAAGAGGAAGGCGTACCCGCCGGTCACGAAGTGACGGACGCGTCCGTCCGCCCCGAGACCGGCGTCGTCGAGGGCGAGGCCGGCCACGATGAGCAGGCAGAGCAGCATCGCGAGCGTGTACCGGCCCTGCCAGATGAACCCGTACTGGGCGTAGACGCCCAGCTGGGTCAGCCCGGGGATGAGCACGGTCACCGCGAGGAGGACCCACAGGGCCCACTTCGTGCTGCGTCGTCCCCAGAGGAAGGCGACCGCGAGGATGAGGACGATCCCGGTCGTCCAGGCGGCCAGGGTGAGCGACGGTGAGCTCGTGTCGACCCATCCGAAGAAGCCGATCATCCCGAACATGAAGTCGAACGTCTGCAGTTCGGTGAAGAAGAACACGAAGGCGAGGCTGACGGGGCTCACGGCGCTGGCCGGTGACGGTGCAGCGAGCGTCGGCGGGGTGAGGTACCAGAGGACCGTCACGCCGCCGACGAGGGCGATGGCCGCGATGAGCACCCAGGCGGTCGGAGACCGGAGGACCCGGAGCACCTGTTCGCGCCGACCGAGCAGCAGGGCGACGACCGCGATCACCAACAGCCAGAGCAGGGAGATGCTCCGCGTCGTCAGGAGTGCCGACGCGGCGACCAGGGCGAGTCCCGCCTGCTCCACCAGTCGACGCCCACGCAGCGATCCCCGGAAGGTGGCGAGCAGCGTGGCGAAGAAGGCGCCGGCCGATGCCACCTCGAGACCGTTCGGATTGATCGATCCGGCGAGGTACACGACCATCGGTGTGATGCCGACGACCGCGCCGACGACCGCCCACCGGAAGCGGGGGAGCAGGGTCAGCTGCATGAACATGACGGCGAGCGAGGCGGCACAGAGCAGGGCGCTCACCATCCGCATGCCGTAGAACGCGGCGTCGCCGTCGAGCAACAGCGACGGCCATCCCACGAGGGCGTAGAAGGCTGGACTGTTGAGGCCGGCGGACGACCCGGTCTGCACGAGGGTCTGATCGGTGTCCCGGAGCGGGGTCTGGCAGTCCGCGGTCACCTCGGCGTCGAACGCGAAGCACAGGAGGTCGTGGGCGTTGGCGATGTTCTCGGGCACCGTCGCAGCGGTGAGGGTCGGGTTCTTCGACCACGGGACGGCGACGACCTCGCCCCTGGCGACCGCGGCTGCGCGGATGGCGTGCGAGGGCTCGTCCGGGACCGAGCCGATGGGGGAGGCGAGAGCCCACAGCGCCATCGGCAGCAGGAGGGCGACGAAGGCGACGAGGAAGGTCAGCCAGCGCCGACGTTGCCACGAGGTCTCGGTCGACTCGAGATCGGTCGGGGCCTGGAAGGTCGGGGCCATTGCGGTCGTTCCTATCGGTGGCGTGTGAGCATGCTGCGACTCATCGGGCCGAGTCGAGACCGCTCGCAATCCTACCGGGGGCGCCGCCCGGACCCGCTGACGACGGGCCGTCGTTCGCCGCAGCAGGAGGGCTGCCGGGGTATTCTGGCCTGCAGGCCGCGGATCGTGCGCCCGCGCCCGCCCGGGCGGCTCCGACCGAATGGATGGCATGACTTCGACGACGAACGTCCCGTTCGATCAGCCGGGGCGCCGCAGCGACCGCCGTGGCTTCCTGCGCGGCGGCCGCGTCTCCCTCTCGGAAGGGCTGAACGGGCATCGGAACGCCCTGGGCGTCCTCCGCCTGATCCTCGCGTCGATGGTCATCTTCTCCCACGCGTTCCCCACCGGCGGATGGGGGGAGGACCCGTCGAAGGGCTGGACCAACGGGCAGGAGACCATCGGCGGGTTCGCCGTCATCGGCTTCTTCGCGATCAGCGGCTACCTCATCGCGAAGAGCGGTGCCTCGGCGGACATCCTGCAGTTCCTCTGGCGTCGGGCCCTGCGGATCTTCCCCGCGTTCTGGGCGGTCCTCTGCGTCGGCGCCCTGATCGTCGGACCCATCGCGTGGCGGATGTCCGGCAACGGCCTCCGCGACTACCTCGGTTCGGGTCCGATCATGTACATCTTCCAGAACGCCGATCTCAGCATCCGCCAGTGGGGGGTGTACGACGTCTTCCAGACGACGACCCCCTACGGCCGGACGGTCGGATACAGCGTCTTCAACGGGTCGCTGTGGACGCTCGCGCTCGAATGGGGCTGCTACCTGCTCGTCGCCGCGCTCCTCGTCCTCGGCGTGCTCCGACACCGGAGGTGGGTCGTGCCGGCGCTCGCCGGGGCGTTCTGGGTCCTGTCGATCGTCAACAGCCTGGCACCGCAGCTCGTCGGCATGGTCGCCCCCGCGCTCGCGGATCCGAACAAGATCAAGCTGACGCTCGTGTTCCTCATCGGGGCGTCGCTCGCCGTCTACTCCAAGCGGATTCCCCTCAACGACCTGCTCGGCGTCGTCGCCGGCGTGTTGGTCGTCGTGACGCTGCTGACGGTCGGTTGGGTCCAGATCGGGTATCCCGCGTTCGCGTACTTCGTCCTCTGGCTCGCTGCTCGACTCCCGAAGCGGGTGCAGTGGATCGGCGCCAAGAACGACTACTCCTACGGGATGTACGTCTACGGCTTCCTCGTGCAGCAGTTCACGGCGTTCCTCGGGTGGAACACGCTCGGGTACTGGCCGTGGGTCGGCCTCACCATCCTCGTCACCGCGGGATGCGCCTGGTTGAGCTGGCACGGGATCGAGAAGCGGGCCATGGCCCTGAAGGACTGGGGTCCCGGCCGGGGGATCGGCTGGCTCGCCCCACGAGGCGGGTCCGCGGCCGTCGAGCCCGGCCCGGGTCGTCCAGTACCATCGAATGTCGAATCGCCTACAGCTAAGGACACCACGTCGTGACTGCTTCAACCCTCGGAACCGTCCTGGTGACGGGAGGCGCCGGCTTCATCGGCTGCGCGCTCTCGCACAAGCTGGCTGCGGCCGCCGACCGCTGGGTCGTCATCGACAAGCTCCACCCGCAGGTCCACCCGAGCGCCGAGCGCCCGGCCGACCTCCACGAGGCGGCGGAGCTCGTCGTCGGCGACGTCACCGACGCCGCCGCCTGGGACGCGCTGCTCGCGGACGTCGCCCCCGACGTGATCGTGCACCTCGCCGCCGAGACCGGCACGGCGCAGTCGCTCCACGCGGCCACGAGCCACGCCCACGCGAACGTCGTCGGAACCACCGAGATGCTCGACGCCCTCGGGCGTGCCGGTCAGGTGCCGGCCCACTTCGTCCTGTCCTCCAGCCGCGCCGTGTACGGCGAAGGCCAGTGGCAGCGGGCGGACGGCACGGTCTTCGAGCCCGGCCAGCGCACGCATGCGCAGTTCGAGCGTGGCGAGTGGGACTTCCCTGAGGCGTCCCCGCTGCCCAGCCGCGCCGCGGTCACCATGCCGGCCCCGACGAGCGTCTACGGCGCGACCAAGCTCGCGCAGGAGCACATCCTCGCAGCGTGGACCGCCGCGCACGACGCGAAGCTCACCATTCTCCGTCTGCAGAACGTGTACGGCCCGGGGCAGTCGCTCATCAACTCCTACACGGGCATCGTGTCGCTCTTCTCGCAGCTGGCGATGGACGGCGGCACGATCCAGGTGTACGAGGACGGCCGGATCGTCCGCGACTTCGTGTTCATCGACGACATCGCCGAGTCGTTCCGTGCGGTCATCACCGCTGGCCCCTCCGCCGACGTGTCCCGGTTCGACATCGGCTCCGGCGTCGGCACCACCATCCTCGAACTCGCGCAGGCGATCGCGGCGTACCACGGTGCGCCGGCCCCGGTGGTCAACGGCATGTACCGCGACGGCGACGTCCGACACGCGGAGTGCAGCATCGAGGACTCGCTCGCGGGCCTCGACTGGGCTCCCGCGTGGGACGTCACGCGCGGTGTCGCCGCCCTCCAGGAGTGGATCGCCGCCGAGCGTGGCTCCGACGTCCGGGGATAACGGCTTGCCCGAGGAGGTCGTGCGCCGACGACCGAACGGCGCCGTCCTGATCCTGCTGGCGACCGCGATCGGCGGCGGAGCGGGCTACGTGCTGCAGGTCCTCACCGGTGTCGCGCTCGGCACGGCGGCCTACGCCTCATTCGCCGTCTTCTGGTCGGCGCTGTACCTGCTGGTGAGCGCGCTGTCCGGCGTGCAGCAGGAGGTCGCCCGCGCCGCGCACCCGCTCGACCCCGCTGCCGACCCGGCCGGCCGCCGTGCCCCCGTCGTCCGCGACTTCACCGTGATCGCCGCCGCGCTCGTCGCCGTGGTGCTGGCCGCGTCCGCCTGGATCTGGGTGGGGGCGGTCTTCCCGACGAACGGCTGGTCGCTCGTCCTCCCGCTCATCGTCGGCGTCTCGGCCTACCTCGTCGTCGCGGCCGTCTCCGGCGTCCTGTACGGACTGTCGTTCTGGGCCGCAGCGGCCGCCATGACCATCGTCGACGGCCTGCTGCGGTTCGGGATCGTCGGCTTGATGCTGCTCGTGACCTCCGACACCGCGGTGCTGGCCTGGGGCGTGGCCGCGCCGTTCGTCATCACCCCGATCGTGGTCTGGATCGCCGTCCGGCGCGGGGTGGTCGGCCGCTTCGGGATCGACGTGGGGCCGCGGGAGCTCGGCTGGAACGTGCTCCGCACGGTGGTGGCGGCCGCCGCGACCGGGGTCATGGTCAGCGGCCTGCCCTTGATGATCCAAGCGACCGGAGACACGGTGTCCGCCGACGCCTTCGGGTCCCTCACCTACGCCATCACGCTCACCAGGGCACCCGTCGTGATCGTGGTGCTGGCGTTGCAGAGCTACCTCGTCGTCGTCTTCCGATCGCATGCCGCCGCCGTCCTCGGCTGGGTCGCCCGCCTGTCCGCCCTGGTGGTGGTGGGGGCCGGTCTGCTCGCCCTGCTCGCGTGGTGGCTCGGGCCGTGGGCGCTGTCGGTCCTGTTCGGCCGACCGGACGTCCTCGCGGGCGGCACGATCGCGCTCCTCGTCGCAACCGCCGGGCTCGTGGGCGTCCTCTGCGTCACCGGGGCGGCGACCCTCTCGCGCGCGCAGCACGGTGCCTTCGCCGGCGGGTGGATCGTCGCGGCGGTCGTCACCGTCGGGGTGCTCCTCCTCCCGCTCGGCCTGCACGAGCGCACGATCCTGGCACTCACCATCGGCCCCTCGGCCGGACTGCTGGTCCAGGGTGCCGCTCTGCTCGGTCGGCGCGCGACCGTCGCGCAGGCGGAGTCGCCGGAGCGTCCGCCGAGCTCGTGACCGGCCGACCGGCCTCGAGTGGGATCAGCCTCGGCCGTCGGTCGGGGCGTCGCCGTTGCTCAGCTCGGCGAGCCGCTGCTCCAGCGTCCGGATCCTGAGGTCCTGGAGGGCGCTCTCCTCGGCGAGCGTCCTGCTGCGGTTCTCGAGCGTGGTGAGCTCGGAGCTGTGTTGGATGCTCACGAGGAAGAGGATGAGGATGCTCACGAAGAAGACGAGGTTCGTCGGAATCTCCACGCCGATGACCCCGGCCGCCCAGACGAGCACCTGCGGGAACACGCCGATGATGAGTGCGAGGAGGCCGGCGATCAGCCACCAGATCGCGTGCCGCTCGCGGAGCTGGCGTCGCCGCAGCATCTCGATGACGAGACCGAGGGTGAAGAGCGCGGCGACGATGCCGAGGAGGTAGGTGCCGAGGGGGATCACGCGGTCACCACCCCGTCGTGCAGCGCGACCGGCGGTCGGATCAGGGCGAAGACGAGCGCGAGTCCGGCGCGGGCGAGATACCGCGCGGCCTTGAACGGATTGTGCGACGGGGTTCCACCGGCTCGCGGGCGCATCGCGACAGGCACCTGTCGGATGACGCAGCCCGAGCGCGCGGCGATCACGAGGGACTCGATGGTGTCGCCGAGGTATTCGGCCGGGTAGTGCTCGGCGAAGAGCCGGACGGCGCGTGGGCCGGTCGCCCGGAATCCGCTCGTCGTGTCGGTGAGCTTCGTCCTGGCCACGCCGCTCAGCACGCCGGACAGCACGACCATCGCCCACCGGCGCGGGCCGCGCACCTCGTAGTCGCCCTCACCGGCGAAGCGGGCGCCGAGCACGAGGTCGGCGCTCTGGAGTTCCTCCACCAGCCGGACCACGCCGGAGGGGTCGTGCTGGCCGTCGGAGTCGACCTGGACGACGTTCCGGTACCCGTGCGCCAGGGCGTACTTGAACCCGGCGCGCATCGCACCGCCGACACCGAGGTTGAAGGGCAGCTCGGCGACGATCGCGCCGGCGGCCATGGCTTCCGCCGTCGTCGCGTCGGTCGAGCCGTCGTTGACGACCAGGACGGCGACGCCGGGCAGCTTCGCGTGGACCTCACGGACCACGGCGGCGACCGAGGCCTCCTCATTGAGCGCGGGCATGACGATGAGGGTGCCGTCGAGGGAGATCGTCATGTGCGGAATCCTAGCAATCGGAGGGTGTGGCGTCCGGGAGGTGGGGCCGCGTCAGACGCGCGCGAACACGTGCTCGAGGAGCGCGCGGCGTCCGCTCACGTTGCGGGCGCGGAGGGCGGCGGGCAGTTCGCTGAGTGCGTTGGCGCGGGAGGTCCAGTGGTTGGCGGCCGCCCGGGCGGCCCGGTTCCAGCCCCTGGCCGAGAGGTCTCGTCGTGCCTCGCCGAAGAGGGTCCGCTCCTGCCGGAACTTCGACCCGTCGGGGCCCGTGACGGCGGACACGCTCTGCGAGTGCCGGCGGTAGGAGAAGCAGACCTCGTCGTCGAGGACGAGGCTGCCGCCGTCCTTCGTGATCTCGAGCAGCATGGCGAGGTCCTGCACGACGTCGAGGTCGAGCCGGAACTCGTGCTTCCGGAGGGCTTCGACCCGCCAGACGAGTGAGGGGAAGTACGTCCAGTTGCCGCGCAGCAGGCTCGTCGCGAGCTGCTCGCCCCGGTATTCGCGGGCACCGGTGCCGGAGAACCGGTACATCGCCTTGATCCGATCGGCCAGCGGCTTGGAGGGCTCACCGTGCTCGTCGATGACGGACACCCCCGGCTGGATGATCGACGCGTCGGGGAAGGCCGCGATGAGCTCGCGCACGCGGCGGACGTAGTTCGGCTGCATCACGTCGTCGCACCCCATGATGACGGAGAACTCACCGGTCATCAGCGAGACGCACTTGCGGTAGTTCTTCGACGGTCGGAGGTTCACCTCGTTGCGCAGGTAGGTGATGCGCGGATCCCCGAGCGCGACGGCCCATTCCCCGGGGGTGAGGTCGGGGTAGACGTCGTCGACGATCGTCAGCGTCCAGTCCGGGTCGGACTGCGCGAGGACGCTCTCCACCGCCGACCGGAAATGGTCGAAGCGGCCGTAGAAGGGCATCATGATGTCGAGCGTCACTCCGGTAAGCTAGCAACGATTCTCGGGCAGTGCGGAATTCTTCGACGATCTCCCGGCCCGAACAGACGCATCGATCCAGAGCGGAACCCTATGACTGAGACCCCCGTGAAGAAAGCCGTCATCACCGGTATCACCGGCCAGGACGGCAGCTACCTCGCCGAGCTGCTGCTCGCGAAGGGCTACGAGGTGCACGGCTTCGTGCGCCGTGCGTCGACCTTCAACACCGGTCGCATCGACCACATCTACGACCCCGAGGCGACCCACGACGGTTCGCCCCGCCTGCAGCTGCACTTCGCCGACCTGGCCGACGGCTCACGGCTCGCCACCCTCCTGGCCGAGATCCAGCCGGACGAGGTCTACAACCTCGCCGCCCAGTCGCACGTGCGCGTGAGCTTCGACGAGCCCGAGTACACCGGCGACACGACCGGCATCGGTACCGTGCGTCTGCTCGAGGCCATCCGGCAGGTCGGCCTGCACTGCCGCTTCTACCAGGCGTCGAGCTCGGAGATGTTCGGGGCGACGCCGCCCCCGCAGAACGAGGAGACGCCGTTCTACCCGCGTTCGCCCTACGGTGTCGCGAAGGTCTACTCCTACTGGATCACGCGCAACTACCGCGAGGCTTACGGCATGTTCGCCGTCAACGGCATCCTCTTCAACCACGAGTCGCCCCGCCGTGGCGGCACCTTCGTGACCCGGAAGATCACGCGCGCCGCCGCACGGATCGCGGCCGGTCAGCAGGACTTCCTCTACATGGGCAACCTCGACGCCGTCCGCGACTGGGGCTATGCGCCCGACTACGTCGAGGGCATGTGGCGCATGCTGCAGGCGGACGAGCCGGCCGACTTCGTGCTCGCCACGAACACGGCGTACACCGTCAAGGACTTCCTGCAGTTCTCCTTCGAGCGCCTCGACCTCGACTGGGAGAAGTACGTCAAGTTCGATGAGCGCTACCTCCGACCCACCGAGGTCGACGCCCTGATCGGCGACTACGCGAAGGCGGAGTCGGTGCTCGGGTGGACCCCGAAGGTGCTGCCGCCTCGCCTCGCCCAGATCATGGTCGACTCCGACGTCGCCGAGCTCGCCGCGTCCGGCAAGCCGTACATCGACACCGCGGAGGTCTAGGCGCGGTGCGCGTCCTCCTCACCGGTGGCGCCGGGATGCTCGGCTCGAGCATCGCCGAGGTCTGGCCGACGCTCCGCCCGGGCGACGACCTCGTCGTGGCGACCCGTGCGGACGCCGACCTCACGGACCGGGCGGCGGTCGCGGCGCTCATCGAGCGGACGGCACCGGACGCGATCGTGCACACGGCGGCCAAGGTCGCCGGCATCCAGGCGAAGCTCCAGCGCCCCACCGACTTTCTCCTCGACAACCTGCTGATCGACACCTCGGTCATCAGTGGCGCCATCGCCGCGGGTGTCCCGGAACTGCTGTACGTGTCGAGTGCCGCCATCTACCCGGAGGGCCTCCCACAGCCGATCGGCGAAGACGCCCTCCTGCGCGGCACCCTCGAAGGCGCCAACGAGGGCTACGCCCTCGCGAAGATCGCCGGAACGAAGCTGTGCGAGTACGCGAGTCGCCAGTATGGCTTCGCTTACCGGGCCGCCGTGCCGAGCAATCTGTACGGTCCGGGCGACGACTACACGCACGGGCAGGCGCACCTCATCGCGGCCGCCCTCGGCAAGGTCCACGCCGCCGTCACGAGCGGCAGCGACGAGGTCGAGGTGTGGGGCGACGGCACCGCCCGTCGCGAGTTCACCTACACGCCGGACCTCGCCGCCTGGCTCGTCGGCCAGCTCGGTTCACTCGCCGCATGGCCGGTCACGCTCAACCTCGGGCCCGGCATCGACCACAGCATCACCGAGTACTACGAGGCCGCCGGCCGCGCGGCCGGGTTCACCGGTCGGTTCCGCTACGACGCCTCCAAGCCCTCCGGCGTGCATCAGCGCCTCCTCGACTCCGCCGCTGCCCGCGCGCTCGGCTGGAACCCGACCACCCCACTCGCGGCCGGCGTCGCCGTGAGCTACCACGCCTATCTCGCAGCTCAGGAGCCCCAGACATCATGACCGACGACACCTTCGACTCCGGTTTCCCCCTCGCCACCTCCTCCTGGGACGCGGCCGAGTACGCCGCCATCCAGCGCGTCGTCGACAGCGGGCGCTTCACGATGGGGCCCCTCGTCGCCCAGTTCGAGCGCGACTTCGCCAGTGCCTTCGGCGCCGGATTCGGTGTCATGGTCAACTCCGGGTCGAGCGCGAACCTCCTCGCCATCGCCGCGGCCGTCCTCGACGAGCGCGTCGACCTCCAGGCGGGCGACGAAGTGCTCGTCCCCGCGGTGTCCTGGGCCACGACCTACTACCCGCTCCAGCAGTACGGGCTCATCCCGAGCTTCGTCGACATCGACGTCGACACGCTCAACATGGACCTCGCGCTCGCCGAAGCGTCGATCACGCCGCGCACGAAGGCGATCTTCGCGGTCAACCTGCTCGGCAACCCCAACGACTTCGCCGCGCTCACGGCACTCGCGGAGCGTCACGGGCTGCTGCTCATCGAGGACAACTGCGAATCCCTCGGTGCGAAGGACGACGGCCGCTTCGCCGGCACCGTCGGGTCGATGGGCACGTTCAGCGCCTTCTTCTCCCACCACATCTCCACGATGGAGGGCGGGATGATCCTGACCGACGACGAGGCCACGGCGCAGATGCTCATCTCGCTCCGTGCCCACGGCTGGACGCGCGGTCTCCCCGAGCACAACGCGGTCCACGACAAGTCGGGCGACGAGTGGGACGACCTGTTCCGCTTCGTCCTGCCCGGGTACAACGTCCGTCCCCTCGAAATGTCGGGTGCCATCGGGATCGAGCAGATCCAGAAGGTGCCGTCGCTCATCGCGGGCCGCCGTGAGAACGCCGCCTACTGGACGGAACGGTTCGCCGACCTCGACTCCGTGCGCATCCAGCGGGAGCAGGGCGAGAGCAGCTGGTTCGGCTTCTCCCTCGTCCTCGAGGGTTCGCTCGCCGGCCGTCGTTCGGAACTCGTGCGGGCCTTCGCGGCAGCCGGGATCGAGTCGCGTCCCATCGTCGCCGGCAACTTCACGAAGAACCCGGTCATGAAGTACCTCGACGCCAAGGTGCCCGCCGAGCTCCCCGCGGCCGACAAGATCCACGACGACGGGCTGTTCGTCGGCAACCACCACTTCCCGGTCCACGCGGGTATCGACCGCGTGTACGACACGGTGGCCAAACTCTCCTAGGCTGGGTCTGCGCGGTCGTCCCACCGGTCCGCAGCAGCTTCCGTTCCACCGTCCACCTCTTCCCCCGACCGACGAGGACTGTGCACCGTGACCCAGCCGATCGACGCGCCCGCGAACGACACCCTGAGCCTTCCCGAGGCGGCCTCGCGGCTGCTCGGTCTGCGGGCGGTGCTGTTCGATCTCGACGGCGTCATCACCCCGACCGCCGAGATCCACATGCACGCGTGGGCGAAGCTCTTCTCCGCCGAGCTCGCCGCGCGCGGCATCGTTGAGCCATACACGGACGCCGACTACTTCCAGTACATCGACGGCAAACCGCGGTACGACGGGGTGCGCGCGATGCTCGCCTCCCGAGGCATCGTGCTCCCGGAGGGGTCGCCGACCGACGCGCCGGAGCTCGAGACCGTCTGCGGCCTGGGCAACCGGAAGAACTCGGTGTTCACCGCCGTGCTCGAGGAGGACGGCATCGCCCCCTACCCCGGTTCCGTCGCCTTCCTCGACGCCGTCGAGCGCGCCGGGCTGCAGGTGGCCGTCGTGTCCAGTTCGAAGAACGCGGAGGTCGTCCTCCGTGCGGCCGGGCTGCGCGACCGCTTCGGCGTGGTCATGGACGGCGTCGTCGCCGCGCACGAGGGGATCGCCGGCAAGCCCGCGCCGGACACCTACGTCGAGGCCGGTCGTCTCCTCGGTTGCTCGCCTGCAGAATGCGTCGTCGTCGAGGACGCGCACTCGGGTGTCCAGGCCGGCCGCAGCGGTGACTTCGGGCTCGTGCTCGGGGTCGACCGCGGGATCGGACACCAGGCCCTGATCGACGCCGGTGCGGACGTCGTGGTCGACGACCTCGACGAGCTCGTCGTCCCGCTCTTCGAGGCCGCACCCATCGCACCGCAGACCCCCACGGCACCCCACGACCCCTCCGAGGACCAGGCATGAACCACATCACCAGCGACCCGCTCGACCGACACCGGTTCCCGCTCGACGACTGGGCGCTCGTCGAGACGCACGTCGACGGGGACGACGAGGGAACGACCGAGACCCTGTTCGCGCTCGGCAACGGCTATCTCGGCTTCCGCGGCAACGTCGAGGAGGGCCGCGACGGCCACGTCCACGGCACGTTCATCAACGGGTTCCACGAGACCTGGCCGATCCGGCACGCGGAAGAGGCGTTCGGCTTCGCCCGCGTCGGCCAGACCATCGTCAACGCGCCGGACACGAAGGTCGTCCGCCTCTACGTCGACGACGAGCCGCTGATCCTGAACGACGCCGACCTCCTGAGCTTCGAGCGTCGCCTCGACTTCAAGACGGGGGTCCTCAGCCGTGAACTCGAGTGGCGGACGCCCTCCGGCAAGCGGGTGCACATCCGTTCCCGGCGCATGGTCTCCTTCACCGACCGCCACCTCGCCGTCCTCGACTACGAGGTCACGCTCCTCGACGCCGACGCCTCGCTCGTGCTCTCCAGCCAGATCATCAACCGGCAGGACCGCCAGGACGACTACCTCACGAACGCCCCGGAGCCTGGCATGGGCGACCCGCGCAAGGCCGAATCGCTCACCGAGCGAGTGCTGCAGCCGCGCTACAAGCTCATCGACGGGCCGCGCGCGATGCTCGGTTACCAGACGACGAACTCCGGCATGACGATCGTCGCGGGCGCCGACCACACGATCGAGACCGATAACGAGTACGAGGTCTCGACCCACATCGAGGCCGACCTCGCGAAGCACGTCTACACGATCCGTGGGCGTGCGGGCGTCCCGACGAAGCTCACCAAGATCATCAGCTACCACACCTCGAACGCCGTGCCCCCGAAGGAGCTCGCCGACCGCTGTGCGCGCACGCTCGACCGCTCGGGTGAGAACGGCATCGAGTCCGCCATCCGCAATCAGGAGCTCTGGCTCGAGGACTTCTGGGCGCGCTCCGACGTCGAGATCCACGGGCAGCCGGCCGTCCAGCAGGCGACCCGGTGGAACCTCTTCCAGCTGGCTCAGGCGACGGCACGCACCGACGGTGGCGGCGTCGCGGCCAAGGGCGTCTCCGGCTCGGGGTACGGCGGTCACTACTTCTGGGACACCGAGATCTACGTCCTGCCGTTCCTCAGCTACACCGCTCCACTCGTGGCCCGGAACGCCCTGCGGTTCCGTCAGAACATGCTCGACGCCGCCCGCTCCCGCGCGACCGAGCTGAACCAGCACGGCGCCCTGTTCCCGTGGCGCACGATCAACGGGCTCGAGTCGTCCGCGTACTACGCGGCGGGCACGGCGCAGTACCACATCGACGCCGACATCTCCTACGCGCTGCGGCAGTACGTCGCGGCGACGGGGGATGAGGACTTCCTCGCCCGCGGAGCCGTCGACATCTTCGTCGAGACAGCGCGCATGTGGGCCGACCTCGGCTTCTGGCGTGCGAACGGCAAGGACTCGTTCCATATCTACGGGGTCACGGGCCCGGACGAGTACACGACCGTCGTGAACGACAACCTCTACACGAACGTGATGGCGCGGTCGAACCTGCTGTCGGCGGTCGAAGCCGTCGAACGCCTACGGGTCGACGACCCGGCGTCCTTCGGGCGCCTGGTCTCGCGACTGTCCCTGGACGACGCCGAGATCGCCGAGTGGCAGCGCGCCGCCGAGCACATGCACATCCCGTTCGACAAGCGGCTCGGCATCCACCCGCAGGACGCCCAGTTCCTCGAGAAGGAGCTGTGGGACCTCGACCACACGCCGCCGGAGCACCTGCCGCTGCTCCTGCACTTCCACCCGCTCGTCATCTACCGGTTCCAGGTGCTCAAGCAGGCGGACGTCGTGCTGGCGCTCCTCCTGCAGGGCGACCACTTCACCGATGAGGAGAAGCTCGCCGACTTCGACTACTACGACCCGCTGACGACGGGCGACTCGACGCTGTCCGCGGTCGTGCAGTCGATCATCGCGGCGGAGGTCGGCTACCAGCGACTCGCGCTGAAGTACTTCTGGTCCGCGCTCTTCGTCGACCTCGCGAACCTGCACCGCAACACCCCGGACGGCGTGCACGTCGCGTCGACCGGCGGCGTGTGGAGTGCGCTCGTGCTGGGCTTCGCCGGCATGCGCGACCACGGCGGGGTCATCTCGTTCTCCCCGAGGCTCCCGGTCGACTGGCAGGGGATCACCTTCCGCCTCACCGTCAAGGAGACGCGGGTGCGGATCTCCGTCCGGCGCACCGAGATGCGCTTCACCGTCGAGGAGGGCGACTCGGCGTCGTTCGTCGTCGCCGGTGGCGACGTCCTCGTCGAGGCCGGCACCACGGTGACGGTCCCGCTCGACAACCAGGGTCCGCACCTCGTCGGCGAGCCGAGCGCCAGCGACATCGAGGGCAGCCGTCGCGCCGACGGCTCGCTCATCACGGTGTCGATGCCGACGATCGCGCTCGGCCCGGCGGACACCGAGTCCATCCCGATCATCCAGCCGCAGTCCGAGTAGCCGACGACCGGCTCGGTGGACGACCGCTCCGGCGGGTCGGTCCGCCGGGTCGGTCGAGGCGCTACGCCCGGAGCGCTGCGCGGAAGGTCTCGAGGGTCTCGGTGGCGGTGCGCTGCCAGGAGAACCGCTTCGCCTGTTCGAGCCCGGCCTCGGCCAGCCGCCGCATCTCGTCGGGACGGGTCACCGCGGTCCGCATGACGCCGGCGATGCTGTCGAGGGAGGTCGGGTCGAGGTAGAGTGCGGCGTCTCCGCAGACCTCGTGGTAGACGGGGATGTCGCTCATCATCACCGGGAGACCGACCATCATCGACTCGAGCGCCGGAAGACTGAACCCGTCGACGAACGACGGCATCGCCATGATCGTCGCGCGCCGGTAGAGCTCGCCGAGCTCCTCGCTCGTGAGCCAGCCCCGCAGCTCGACCCAGTCCTGCATGCCGGTCTCCTCCACGACGGCCTGCAAGGGGTCCTCCCCGTGGCTTCCGGTGATCACGAGGTGCGGGCGTTCGTGTTCGGCGAGGAGCGGCAGCGCGCGGATCAGGCTCGCCCAGTTCTTGTGCGGGCGTCGGTTGCCCGTCGCGAGGACGTAGGGGCGTTCCTGGTCGGGCTCGCGGTCGCCGTCGATGGTGGGCATCGTGCCGGCGAGCGGCACCAGGTCGATACGCTCCCGGGGCACGCGGAGGTACTTCTCGATCTCCGCGCGGGACACCTCGCTGATGGTGAGGACCCGGGTGGCGTTCCTCGAGGTGAGCCGTTCCATGAACTTGACCGGGGCGGTGTACAGCGGCGTGGTCATGAGTTCGGGATTGCTCCAGTAGAGCATGTCGTGCATGGTGACGACCGACGGCATCGACGACCGGGCGGGGCCGAGCGTCGCGGGGGAGTGCATGAGGTCCGCGCCGTGTCGTCGTGCCTGGCGGGCCACCTGGAACAGTTCGCCGAACGCCCAGACGAAGCGGTTCTCCCCGCTGATGCCCGTGTCCACCATCTCGCCGGGGAACCAGGAGTGGTCGAGCTGGTAGCCCTCCGAGCTGATGAGCCCCACGAACTCGAATTCGCTCCCCTGCCGACCGATCTCGCGGTACAGCTCGCGGGCGTACGTCTCCATACCGCCCTTCGTGCCGGTGTAGGACAGGAGGTCGACGGCTACGCGGGGCATAAGGCACGAGGATAGCAGCGGGACGACCGGGATAGGCTGGTGGGCGGTCCGGTGAGCGGTGAGGAGCGGGTCCATGCCACAAGCACCAGTCGACGAGCGGGTCTCCGTGGCGCTCTGCACCTACAACGGCGCAACCTTCCTCGCGGAGCAGCTGGCGAGCATCACCGCGCAGACGGTCCTCCCGCGGGAGATCGTGGTGAGCGACGACGGGTCGAGCGACGGGACACCAGCCATCGTCGAGCGGTTCGCCGCAGGGTCGCCGATCCCCGTCAGACTCCTCCGGAACCCCGAAGCACTCGGCGTCACGCGGAACTTCGAGGGCGCCATCCGGGCGACCGTCGGCGAGCTCGTGGTCCTCTCCGATCAGGACGACGTCTGGCGAGCCGACCGGGTCGAGCGGGCGCTCGCCGCCTTCGACGCGCGCTCGGAACTCCAACTGGTGTGCTCCGACGCCCGGCTCGTCGGCGCGGACGGGTCGCCGCTCGGGACGACGCTCTTCGCGTCGCTGTCGATCGGTCCCGAGGAGCGGCAGCGCATCCGATCCGGAGACGCGTTCGACGTCCTCCTCCGGCGCAACCTCGTGACCGGCGCGACCGTGATGCTCCGTCGAGCGGTCTTCGAGGCGGCCGCGCCCTTCCGGTCGCCCTGGGTCCACGACGAGTGGTTGGCCATCGTCGCCGCGTCGCGGGGGCCGATCCAACTGCTGGACGAGCCGCTCGTCGACTACCGCCAGCACGGCGCGAACCAGATCGGCATCGTCGAGCCGACGCTGCGGTACAAGGTCTCGCGTCTCCTCGAACCCGGGCGGCAGCGGAACCGCGACATCGCCGACCGGATGGTCGGACTCGCCGCCTGGCTCGCCACCGCAGAGGGATCAGCGCCGCTCGCCGATCCAGTGGCCGTCGGGGCGAAGGCCGCGTTCGAAGGCTTCCGCGCCGATCTGCCGTCGGCCAGGTGGCGACGGATCCTGCCGGTGCTGCTCCGCGCGCCACGCGGCGAGTATCAGCGGTACGCGAGTCAGGGCGTCCTCGACGTCGCCAGGGACCTGCTCCAGCCCGCCTGAGCCTCGTGCAGCCTTCGGCGTCGATGCTCAGGCCTCCGCGACGCCGTCGTCAGGCGCCGACGAGGAGCCAGAGCGTCGCGCCGACGAGCACCACGCCGAGGGCGAGGAGACCGCCTCGCCAGGGAGCCCGGTGACGCGCGGCGACGAGGAGGAGGCCCATCACGACGAGTTCCCGGGCGTTCACGAGCCACGCTGCGAGGTCGAGGTCGTGCACCGCGACGACGCCGATCGGCAGTGACAGCAGGACCCCGATCGCCTTGATCGGACTCGCCCAGCGCATCCGGCTCTCGGCTTGGAGGATCGCCGTGACCGTCCAGGCGACCACGGAAGGGGCCACCGCGAGAGCGAGGACCGGGACGAGCGCGAGCGCCGGATCCCAGGCCTCGCTGAGGAACGGGGCGACCAGGAGGTGTGCGCCGACCGTCGTCAGTGCTGCCGCCAGGACCGCCAGGGCGAGGGACCGGCGGAGCGACCGCTCGGCGAGCGCGACGATCTCGGAACCGCGTCCGCTGCGCGCCGCGCCGACGAGGACGGGTCGGAGGACGTTGATCGTGGCCAGGGCTGCGGCATCGCCCACGCTGCGTGACAGGGACATGGCGAAGGCGTACTGGCCCAGCCGGGCGTCGCCGGCCAGCGCGCCGATGGAGACGCGGTCGGTCTGCCCCTGCCCCCAGCCGAGGAGCGCGAAGAGTGCGGTGTGCAGGTAGTCGCCGAACACGGCCGAAGTGGAGGTGCCCGGTCGGTCGTCGTCGGTCGTGGCAGGCACCGATCGCGCGGCGTGGCGTCGGTTGAGGAGCGCGAACCCCGCCTCGGCCAGGGTCGCCTGCAGTGCGCTCGCGAGCAGTGAGTGCGTCGTCACCAGGATCGGCACGCTGCAAAGGAGGGAGGCGGTCGACGACCAGGCCTGGGATGAGGCGATGCGCTTCCACCGCCCGGCCCGTTGCAGCCGGACCAACGCGTCGAGACCGAGCGCCGAACAGCTCGGCACGAGGACGAAGGGCACCAGCGCGATCGCCTGCCACCGGTCAGGACCGGCCTCGGTCAGGAAGAGGGCCGCGACGGTCGCGGCCAGGAGCAGGCCGCCCACCCCGGCGGACCACCTGCGGAAGCGTCGGACGAAGCGGTCCCCGCCCGTGCTCCCGGCGTGGACGACGGCAGTCTGCCGCGCAGCCGTGTCGCCGACGGTCTGCACCAGGGTGAGCGCCAGGACCATCCACGCGTACATGCCGACGACGGACGGCGCGACGATCGCCGCCAGGACGAGCATGATCAGTGCGGAGGCCACGCGGGGGAGGATGCGCTCGAGGATCGACCAGGCGAGGTGGATCATCGCCGGCTCACAGGTAGAGCGTCCGGCTGTGCAGGCTCTCCGTCAGTCGGCCGGCCCGGGAGGCCAGACGCTCGACGGCTCGTCGTCGGCGCAGGCTCGACGGAGCGCTCGTGAGGAGCAGGACGACACCGGAGCCGACGGCGGCGGGCAGCGACCACCAGGGTGATCGTGGCATGCCTGCAGCGCGGTGACTCGCGTACAGCCGGACGTTTGCCCGGCCGTAGGCGTAGAACTGCTTCGCAACCGCTCGGAGCTCCCCGCGGAGGGTGTAGTCGACGACCGCGTCCGGAACGGCGATCGTCTCCGCACCGAGTCTCGCGGCCCGCCAGAAGAAGTCGGTCTCGTCGCCGCCCCCGGCGAACGACTCGTCGAAGCCGCCCACCAGCTCGTACACCCGTCGGGTGAATCCGCAATTGGCACCGATGGGCCACGGGACGTCCCACAGGGCGCGGTACACCCCCGGCTCGTGCGCGACCAATCGTCCGTCGGGGAGACGCCGATCCACGGCGCCGCCGACGCATTCGGCACCGGCGGCGAGGGCCCTGGCGTGCGCGGCGAGCCACCCGGGCCGGACGACGTCGTCCGCATCGCAGAGCAGCACCGCCCAGCCGCGTGATGCCGCGACGCCGGTGTTCCTGGCGTGGTTGATGCCCGGCTTCGCTCCGGCGTCGACGAGTCGGACGCGGGCGTCGCGGCGACGGTAGTCCTGGACGAGCGCCGCCGTCGCGTCGGTCGAGCCGTTGTCCGCGACGACGACCTCGAACCCCTCGTCGCTCTCCTGGGCGAGGAGCGCGTCGAGCTGCGCGCCGAGCGTCTGGGCGCCGTTCCGGCAGGGGATGACGATGGACAACACGATGGGCTCCGATCGGGATGGATACTCGTATGCTAGTATTCTAATGTCTTATTCACAAGTTTGAGCGGGGAGCACAAATGTTGAGAAAGCAACTCGGGCTGATCGTCGGGTCCGCCGAGGTGGTCGTCCTTCGACTGGCCTCCGGCGTTCCGAACAACGGCATCCGGCTGGCGGCACTGCGGTCCTGGGGTGCGGTGATCGGCACGGGATGCGCGGTTCACCACGGACTCCAGGTGCGCGTCGCCCGGCGGCTCGAGCTCGGCGCGGACTGCTTCATCGCGGAGGACGTGACGCTCGACGCCCGGGGCGGGCTCGCCGTGGGTTCTCACGTCAGCATCAACAGCGGCGCACAGATCTGGACCGCCCAGCACGACATCGGCTCGCCCGAGTTCGCGTACGAGTCCGCGCCGGTGCGCATCGGCGACCGCGCGTGGATCAACGCCCGGTCGATCATCCTGCCCGGGGTGTCGATCGGCGAAGGTGCGATCGTCGCTGCCGGTGCGGTCGTCACCAAGGACGTGCCGGCATGGACCATGGTGGGCGGCGTGCCGGCGAAGCCCATCGCCGACCGCCCTCGGGTCGACGCCTATCGTTTGGAGGCCCGTCGGAACAAGGTCTGGTGGTGGTGACCACCCCGCGCGTCGGCCGCGCGGCGTGGTGATCCGCCGTCGTCAGAGGTACCACGTCCTCGATCGCAGGCTCTCCGTGAGCCGCCCGGCGCGGGAGGCGAGGCGCTCGACGCTACGGCGCCGACGAGCGCTCCGCGTTCCTGAGGCGACCAGCCCTGCGACCGCCACGACGATGACGACCGGGAGTTCCCAGCCGATCGATCGCGGCATGCCTCGCGCCCGATGCCGGAGGAAGAGCCGCACCATGCCCCTGCCGTAGCCGAAGAACTGGCGTGCGACGCTCCGAAGGTCGTCGCGGAGGCGGTACTCCACGAGGGCCCCGGGTGCGGCCGTCGTCGGATGGCCCGCCTCGGCGGCCCGCCAGAAGAAGTCCGTCTCGTCGCCGCCTCCGCGGAGCGTCTCGTCGAATCCGCCGATGCGGTCGAACACGGACCGCCGGAACCCGCAATTCGCACCCGGAGGCCAGGGGTGGAAGTTGTGCACGGTGCTGACCGCGTCGGCTCGTCCGACGATCGTGCCGTCCGGCAGGGTTCGGACGAGTGGTCCTCCGGTGCAGTCGGCTCCGGCCTCGAAGGCACGGACGTGGGCGTCGAGCCAGCCGGGTCGGACGACGTCGTCGGCGTCGCAGAGGAGGACGACGGAGCCGTGAGACGCCCTGACACCGACGTTGCGTGCGTGGTTGATGCCCGGCTGGGCACCCGCGTCGACGAGACGGACGCGGGCGTCCCGATCCCGGTATCGCCGCACGAGCTCCGCGGTGTCGTCGGTCGAGCCGTTGTCGGCGACGACGATCTCGATGGTGGTGGTGCACCGCTGCCCGAGCAGGGCGTCGAGTTGTCGAGCGAGGGTGTCTGCGCCGTTGCGGCAGGGGATGACGATCGAGTACACGGGCCTCCGGGGTGACAGGGGGGAGGCGTCCACTCTTCCATCAGCTCGACTCGAATACAAGATGTGATATATTTACGGGACAGTTGTCGCCCCGACGACACCCGACCCACCCGCAGAGGAACCCATGACCACGACCGTGCTGCACGTCACCGACTGTTATGCCGGAGGGATCCCGGTCGCGATCGAGGCCTACGTCCGGAACTCCCCGCCCGGGGTCGAGCACCACCTCCTCGCGCAGGTCCCGGCAGGAGCGTCCGTCGACGACGCCATGTTCGAGCGCTTCGCCTCCGTCGCCATCCTGGGTCAGCGGCCGACGGACGCCGTGCGCGCGATCAGACGCGCGCGCCGCAGGACGGGCGCCGACATCGTGCACGCCCACTCGAGCTTCGCCGGCGCGTACGCCCGGCTCGGCCTCCGCAACTCGAGCCGGACCCGGATCGTCTACACGCCGCACTGCTACGCCTTCGAACGCGCCGACATCTCCGCACCGCGACGCCGCCTGTATCGCGCCGTCGAGTGGCTCCTGTCCTTCAACGTGGGGACGATCGCCGCCTGCTCCGAGGGCGAGGCCGCGGCCTCCGAGCGCCGCGGTCCGCTCCGGCCCAGGGTCGTGCACGTACCCAACGTGGTCGCCCATCCGCGACCCGACGGTCCGACGCCGCGCCCGAGCGTGGACCGCCCGCTCCTCGTCACCAGCCTCGGACGGCTCGCACCGCAGAAGGATCCCGAACGGTTCGCCGAGGCGGCGGCGTCGATCCGGGCACGTGGCATCGACGTCACCCCGGTCTGGATGGGGAGCGGGCCCGACGACGCCGTCAACCGTCTCGAACGTGCCGGTGTGCACGTCACCGGCTGGATCCCGCACACCGAGGTGGCGTCCCGCCTCGTCCAGAGCGACGTCTACCTGCACACGGCAGCGTGGGAGGGGTTCCCGCTCGCGGTCCTCGAAGCGGTCCAGGCGGGTGTCCCGACCCTCGTCCGGCGCATCGACGCGTTCGGCGACCTCCCCGACGCCCTCACCATCGAGGGTGGCCTGGAGGCGATGATCTTCAGCCGGCACGCCGGGCCGGAGGTGTTCGCCGTCTGGGCCGCCGCGAACACGGCCGGATGGGCTGAGCGCCTCCGTGACCACACGCCGGCTCGGCAGCGGCTCGCCCTGGCCGACGCCTACCGGGTGCCGCAGGTGGCCTGATGAGGATCGCCGTCGTCCAATGGGGACGCACCGGTGCGGGGCCGCTCTTCGCCCAGGAGCTCGCGCGAGCGCTGCACGAGGACGGCGCTTCGGTCGTCGTCTCGTACTCGCTCGACGCGGAGATCGCGGGGCGGTTCACCGAACTCGGCGTGCCCGCATTCGGTGTCCGCACCTATCGCGACCGCCGTGGCGCGGTCCTCGGTCTCCCGCGCCTCCTGGCCGCGGCGGTCGGGCTCGACCGCTTCCTCCGACGGCATCGGGTCGACGTCGTGGTGATCGCCATGGAGCAGCTCTGGCAGGGTGTGGTCGCCCCGGTGTTCCGGCTCGGCGGACGGCGCACGTTGCTCTGCGTCCACGATGCGACGATGCACCCCGGCGACCACTCCGGGATCGAGCATCTGCTGCGTCGCGTGGAACGCCGCGTCGCGGACGGGGCCGTCGTGTTCTCGAACACCGTCGCCGGACGACTCGCCTCGCTCGGCGCCTTCCCGGCCGACCGGATCCACGAGACCGTCCATGCCGCATACCGCGTCGACCCCGGCCGCGCCGCCCGACCGGCCGGGTCCTCCGAGGTCCCGGTCGTCGGGTTCTTCGGCCGACTCTCGGCGTACAAGGGTCTCGAGCTCGGCATCCGGGCCGTCGAGGAACTCCGGTCACGCGGGATCCGGGTCCGGTTCCGCGTCGTGGGATCCGGGGCCGACGCGTCGGTCGCCGCACTGCGGCACGAGGACGACGAGGTCCAGAACCGCTGGGTCGCGCAGGATGAGATCGAAGACGTCGTCGGCGGGTTCGACCTGGCCCTCCTGCCGTACACCGAGGCGAGCCAGTCCGGCGTCCTCGCGTACACCATGGCGCTCGGCGTCCCGGCCGTCGTGACCCCGGTCGGCGGACTCGCCGAGCAGGCGACCGCCTCCGGTTCGGCGATCGTCGCGACCGACGTGACGCCGACCGCGCTCGCGGACGCGATGGCGTCGGTGCTCACCGACGACGAGTTCGCGAGGGCGCTCTCCGAGGCCGGAACGGCGGCGGCATCGGGTCCGATGTCGTGGGCTCGTGTCGCGGCGGATGTCCGTCAGGCCGCCACGGCGGTCAACCGCCGCTGAGCGCCGGTCCGTCGGCAGCCTGGCCGGACGGACGACCCGACGGAACGGCCCGCTCGCGCGTCACGCGTGAGCGGGCCGTTCGTGTGGTCACCCGAGACTTGGCGGCCTCGCCGAGCCTCCTGGCCTGAGGCTCAGGAGGAGGCACACGGCGACGACGAGCATCGGGGTGAGGTGGCGGAGGAACGAGCCGTAGTCGGGCTCGAAGATCGACTGCACGATGAGGAAGGCGAGCAGTGAGGCGAGCAGGCGGTTCTGGAACGGCGTCAGTGCCTGTGAGCCGGCGTCCGCACGACGGCGGGCGGATCGGATCGCGACGAGGAGGGACACCCAGATCACGATGAGCAGGACCGCGACGATGAGGTAGATCGCGCCGCCCCGGAACAGCAGGGGGATCGGCACGATGAAGGAGCCGAACGTCAGCACGCTGTTGACGAAGCCGAAGACCGGGCCTGTGCCCGGGATGAACTGGGTGATGAGGGTGTTCACGGACGCGTTGCTCCGGTATTCGTTCACCGTGTGACGGAAGTGGTCGAGGTCGACACCGACGAACTGCGGGAAGACGACGGCGAGGACGGCGTAGAGCATGAGGATCACCACGAGGGTGGTCACCCAGCCGCGCCGCATACGCAGCGCGAATCGAAGGGCGACGGAGACGCCGGCGACGAGGAACCAGTAGGTGCGGAAGGCCTCCGCATAGAGCAGCATCGCGAGGATCGGCACAAGCTCGCTCAGGATCCCGCTTCCGCGGCAGAGGACGATGACGAGCACGACGCCCATCGTCAGGAGGTCTTTCGTGTAGGCGCCGTGATAGATCGCAGCGAGGGCGACGCAGCTGACGATGATCCCCCAGTCCAGCCAACCGGCTGACGACACCTGGGTCTTCCGAAGCGCCAGCGTGAGCGCGAGCAGGTAGCTCAGCACCCCGAGCATGGCGGCGAGCGCCGGCAGCTCGGCGAGTCCGAGCCATCGGTAGACCGCCGCGATG
The DNA here is from genome assembly GCF_030209505.1 of Plantibacter sp. LMC-P-059a. NCBI lineage: Bacteria > Bacillati > Actinomycetota > Actinomycetes > Micrococcales > Microbacteriaceae > Plantibacter > Plantibacter sp. LMC-P-059a. Next base: position 167,753 of record NZ_JARVRZ010000003.1, read on the forward strand.
AGCTGGAACGACGCGTCAGCTTCGGTGAAGGTGCCCCGATTGACGTTGATGATGGTGCCCTCGTCGTTCGAGAAGTGCGAGGGGAGCCCGGGGCGGTCGGCCGCCACCCAGGCGAGCGCGATGAGGGAGGCGACCACGAACACCCCGCCGCCGATGAGGCTGGGCTCGTCGGTCGGTCCGGGGGTCGTGTCGGGGGACCGGGGCTCCGCGCTGGCACGTGTCTCGATAGGCGTGCGCATGGGTCAGCCGGTGAAGGACCGCACGAAGGTGAGCGGGGGCTGGAGGTCGCCGAACCACGTCTCCGCGTAGTTCGAGAGCTTCCGGTTGTTGTTGTCGATCGCGATGACCGGGCGTCCCATCTGGAGTGCGATGAGCATGGCGTGCAGGCGATCGGTCACGACCGTCTCGCCGCTGGCGATGGTCCGGACGGCCGCGGCGAACCGGCGTTCGGCCCGTCGCATCCACGCCTCCTGGCTGCTCTCCAGGAGCGGCTTCAGCATCGGGTACTTCGCCGCCCGCCACCCGAGCCACTCGTGGGCCCGCAGGTCCACGGGGTCCGCGCGCCAGTCGGTGCTCCTGGAGCCGACCGGTCTCCCCGCGGTCTCGTCGTCCGTCCGCGCGATCACGATCCTGCCCTGCGTCGGCTCCGGGGCGACGATGGCGCCCAGGAGATGGACGGCGTCGGGGGAGAGCGAGAGGTCGTCGACGTGGTCGCGGACGAGGTCGAAGGAGGCCTGGTCGCGCACGGCCACCCGGAGTCGGCGTCTGGAGGCGAACCGTCGGACGAACGCCTCCTGGTCGGACGGTTCCGGGAAGACGACCGACTGGGGGGCTTGGATGAGGAGCGTTCCACTCGGGAGGTGCTCCGCGAGGTCGTACCGCGACTCGTTGACGACGGGGTACAGGCCTCCGAGGTTGCCACCGCCCTGGATGAGGACTGGGATGGCGGAGTCGCGCACGCGCCTCGGCATGGTGCCGACGCTCGAGGTGGTCCGCACGTCGATGCCGTGATCCCGCCAGAATTTCGCCTGCGCCAGCGCGATAGCCGAGTCTCCGGCGTTCTTGTGGTCGGGGAACTGGGTGAAGTGCAGCTCGGTGACGCCTCGGTGCAGGTGGACGAACGCTGCCTCGGCGCGGCCGCGCATGGTCTCGAGATAGGACATGTTGCTCCGTTCGGGTGGGGTTCGGGAGAGGGAGGGATCGAGGACTGGAACACCTCACTCCACATCTCGTATGCTAATATACTGCACGGATCGGTCCACGACAAGGTCGGCGATCCCGCCGAGCGCCGCAGGCTGCTCGCCCCTCACCCCAACCGACGCGAACCCGACCGCGCGTCAGGAAGACCTCCGTCATGCCGTTCATCGAAGCCCGTCGATCCTGGGAGCGACGGTTCTCCCGCGCCGTCCTCCTCCTCGACCTCCTCGCCGTGTGCATCGCGCTCGGCGCGACGCAGCTGCTCTGGTGGGACACCTACTGGACGGGGGCGGTCGACGTCTCCGGTCCGCTCGGGCACGTCGTCGTCGGATACCCCGCGATCACCCTGGCGCTCGGATTCGCCTGGTGGTTGCCGCTGACCGACGCGCGGTCCAGACACCCGCGCGTCCTCGCAGGCGGGTGGTCGCCGTACCGGCGCGTGATCCTCGTGACCACGACCGTCTTCGGCGGGTTCGCGATGAGCTCCTACCTGTTGAAGCTCGAGATCGGGCGGAGTTTCCTCCTGACCGCGCTGCCGCTCGGCGTCGTGCTGCTCCTGATGATCCGCTGGGCCGCGCGTCGGCGCCTCCGTGCACGACGACGCGGCAGCGCGTCCGTCTACCGCACGCTGCTGGTCGGCGATCGCGACCACGCGGTGCACGTCGCCGATCGCATACGCCGCGGTGAGTGGGCCGGACATCGGGTGGTCGGTGTCGTGACCCCGGGCATCGTCGACGATGAACGGATCGCCGACGCGCCCGTCCTCGACGGGCGGGCGTCGATCCTCGAGGCCGCCGTCGACGTCCAGGCCGACACGGTGATCCTCGCCGGTTCTGAGGAGCTCTCGCCGGCCGCGTTGCGTCGTCTCGGCTGGGAACTCAGCGAGCGGGGCGTGCGGCTCATCATCGCCCCGACACTGACGGGGGTCGCGCCGATGCGGTTGCACCTGCAGCCGGTCGACGGCATCCCCTTGCTGCACGTGGACTACCCCGAGATCACCGGCGCGAAGGCGGCGGCCAAACGGACGTTCGACATCGTCGGCTCGGCGGGTCTGCTCCTCCTCCTCTCACCCGTCCTGCTCGCCGTCGCCATCGCCGTCATGACGACGAGCCGGGGAGGGGTGTTCTACCGCCAGGAGCGTATCGGGCTCCGTGGCCGCCCCTTCCAGATCCTCAAGTTCCGGTCGATGGCCTCCGGCGCCGACACCGGTGCTGCCCTCGCGGCGCAGCAACGCGCGGATGAGCTGCTGACCAAGCCGGCGCACAACCCCCTCGTGACCCCGGTCGGCCGCATCCTCCGCAAATACTCGCTCGACGAGCTCCCGCAGTTGCTGAACGTGCTCGGCGGCTCGATGAGCCTGGTCGGGCCGAGGCCGCACCGCGATTGGGAGGTCGAACGCTACGACCTGCTCGCCCGTCGGCGCCTCCTCGTCAAGCCGGGCATGAGCGGCCTGTGGCAGGTCAGCGGGCGGTCGAGCCTCTCCTGGGACGACTCCGTGGATCTCGACCTCTACTACGTGGAGAACTGGTCGGCCGCGGCGGACATCAAGATCCTGGCCCGGACGGTCCGTGCGGTCGTCGCCCCGGGGGCTGACGCGCGCTGACCGACGCCGGTCAGCGCTCGGGGAGCTTGTGGCGCCAGCTGAGCCCGCCGGCGCCGAGGACCGCGCAGACCACGAGGAGGAGCCAGCCGCCACTCGTGAGGAGGCTGCTCTCAGCGGCCCCGGACGCGAGCAGGGTCACGACGATGAGCGCGGCCCACACGTGCACGACACTCCGACGGTTGGTGGCGACGAACCAGGTCCGGACGAGCGCCAGACCCCCGAGGAGGAGGAAGAGGACGAGCCCGATCAGTCCGAGCTGCAGGGACACGTCCAGGTAGGCGTTCAGCGCCGAGTCGTTCACCCGGCCGAGGCTCGCGTCGATGAGTCGGTAGGGGACCGCGTCCGCCACCCAGCCACCGGTCCAACCCCACCCGTTGAGTTCACTCGCGGCCGGTCGCCGCATCGTCTCCTGCCACAGGGCGTAGCGCTGCTCGATCTCGAGCCCCAGTCCGAACAGCCGGAACACCTCGGCACGGTTGAAGTACCCGACGACCGCCACCAGCGCCAGTACCGCGAGGAGGACGAACTGCCACATCCGACGGAGTTCCGGTCGAAGCTGTCGGAAGACGTAGAGGACGGCGGTCGCGATCCCGAGGGTGCCGGCGAGCAGCGCGATACTCGGTGAGCGCGTCCCGAGGATCAGGCCGGCCGCGAGTGCGATCGACCCGATGGTCACTCCGTGACGCACCGACCGGGTCCGCCACTCGACGACGAAGGTGACGAGGCCGATCAGGGCCGCGATCCCGAGCGCGCTCCGCGAACCGAACACGCCCTCGAGCGGTCCGCCGAGGGCGAGGTTGCCGCTGATCCCGAGGAACGGGAGCGGGGTGTCGATGAGGACCCCGCTCAGCACTTCGAGCGCGAGCGAAGCACCGAGCAGTGCTCGGAACGCGGTCCCCGTCGCACGCACGATCTGGATCGTGTCCCGGGTGAGGGCGATCACGATCGCGACGAACGCCCAGGCGAGTTGTTCACCGATCGCCGGCCAGGTCGCGAGCGGCGTGGCGCTCCAGGCGATCGACAGCGCGCTCCACGCGAGGAAGAGCAGGACCGAGATGGGCAGCAGCCCACGCCACTCGATGATGGGCAGTCGTGCCAGCAGGATCCCGGTGCCGATCGCCGCGAGACCGGCGAGCATGGCGCTGAAGCCGGCGCCGCCGATGAGGCTCGTCACGAGGTGTTCCCCGAACGCGGTCCCGATGGCGATGGTCGCGAAGGCGGCGGCGACCGGCGCGGAGGACAGGACGCGCGCCGCGGCGGAGAACGCGTCGAAGTCGGCCGGTCTCACGCCGCGCTCACCGGCTGAGGTGGTCGCGTCGGGGCGCGGATGCTCGGTCGGCCGAGCCACCGGTGTCGGGCACGGGCCAGGCTGGCTCCTGCTTGGTCTTGACGACGAGGAGGACGAGGAGGACCCACCCGGACTCGATGAGCAGTCGACTCTCGGCGACGGACTGGACGACGAGCGAGACCGCGATGAGGACGGGCGCCAGCGAGAGCGCCGTGTACGGTCGGTGCGCGTCCAGGTCCACTCGCGGCCGGTCGACGGCGAGGAACCAGGTGCGGGTCAGCATCGACAGGACGACCGCCGCGAAGAGGACGAGGCCGACGACCCCGAGCTGGAACCACACGTCGAGCCAGGCGTTGTGGGCTTGCAGCTGCCGGACGCCGCGCCGGATGACGAGGTCCGTGAAGAGCGGCTCCCACGGTGCCCAGGGGCTCGAGAACCCCCAACCGACCACCGGCCGTTGTTCGATGAGGCGCCAGACCGTCGCCCAGATGTCGAGGCGGCCTGTGAGGTCGGGGCTCTTCCCGAGGAGGCCGAGCAGCTGCGTGCGGAAGGCGACCGCCGCCACGGCACCGACGACTGCGACACCGACGATGGCGAGGTACACGGGCGTCCGGGCTGCCGGGCCGCTCGCGCGCCGGATGGCCAGGGCGGACACCAGGACGACGGCCGTGACGACCGCGGCGAGCAGGATCGTGGTGGAGAAGCTCAGGAGGAACATGGTCACCGAGAGGGCCAGTCGGAGGATCAGCGTCCATCGGCGCTCCGGGCCGGCGATGCCAGCCGCCGCGTGCTGCTCGCGACGCGCCGCCAACCGGACCCCGAACACGATGATCCCGAGGAGGGCGACGACGGCGAGCAGGTTGGCGTTCCCCGAGATGCCCTGGATGCGCCCGCCCGAGAACAGGAGGTCGCGCGACCAGTAGTCGAGCAACGGCGGGTCGGCCGAGTCGCCTGCGTAGAAGTTCGGGAGCAACGGGTGACGGAGGACCGCCGCCACGAACAGCTCGAAGAGGAGGGACAGGGCGAGTAGCCAGGTCACGGCGCGTCCGAGGACCCGGAGGACCTCCGGCCAGGTGAAGCAGGTGGCGAGGGTCAGCCCGAGGATGGTGCACAGGGCCGCGCCGAGGAGCGTCGCAGCGGTGCCGCTCGGATAGGCGGACCAGGCGAGGGACAGGACCGCCAACGCCCCGTAGCCGACGAGCGACCACGGGATCCTGGTGCGCTGCCAGCGGGGTCGGACGACGACTATGCAGGCGAGGGCCGCACCGCCGGCCAGGAGGGCGACCGCCGTGTAGCCCCAGATCGTGAACAGGTTCGTCCAGAACGTCCCGGCGAGCACCGCAAACGTCGCGAACACGGCCACGTGTCGGACGACGATCGCACGCGTGGTCAGCGTCGCCGGCGGGCGGGGCGGGGCGGGTTCGGTCGGCAGCATCGTGCCCCCAGGGTAGCGGCTGCGGCCAGGACCGACGCCCTGCCCCGGACGGTCGCTCAGACGAACGCCGCGGTGCCGGTGATCGCCCGTCCCACGATGAGCGCGTTCATCTCGCGCGTGCCCTCGTAGCTGTAGAGCGCCTCGGCGTCCGCGAAGAACCGGGCGGCGTGGTAGTCGAGCACGATGCCGTTGCCGCCCATGATCTCGCGAGCCCAGGCGACGGTCTCGCGCATGCGGGCCGTGCAGAAGGCCTTCGCGAGGGCCGAGTGCTCGTCCCGCTGCGTGCCCTCGTCGAGCATCTGCGAGACCCGGACGCACATCGCCATCGACGCGGTGATGTTGCCGAGGCACTTCGAGAGGAGGTCCTGGATCAACTGGTGACCGGCGATGGGCTTGCCGAACTGCACGCGCTCCTTCGCATAGGCGACCGCCGCCTCGTAGGCGCCGACGGCGACGCCGACGCTCGACCAGGCCACACCGGCACGCGTCAGACGGAGGACCTTCGCGGTGTCGCGGAAGGAGTTCGCGTGCTGGAGCCGCAGGCGTTCGGGTACCCGCACCTCGTCGAGGGTGATGTCGGCGTTCTGCACCATGCGCAGGCTGATCTTGCCCTCGATCTTCGTCGCGGAGTATCCGGGGGAGTCGGTGGGGACGATGAACCCCTTCACCTGGCCGTCGGCCGTGTCCTTCGCCCAGATGATGGTGATGTCACTGAAGGTCGCGTTGCCGATCCACCGCTTCGAGCCGGAGAGGATCCAGTCGTCGCCGTCCCGGGTGGCCGTGGTCCGGAGTCCCTGCGCACTGTCCGAGCCCGACTGGGGTTCCGTGAGTCCGAACGCCCCGAGCACCTCGCCCGACGCGAGCTTCGGCAACCACTCGTCCTGTTGCTCCTGCGAGCCGCACTCGCTGATCGATCCCATCGTCAGGCCGTCCTGCACGCCGACGAAGGTCGAGATGGACGCGTCGATCCTCGACAGCTCCATCGACGCGAGGCCACGGAACACGGCGCTGTTCTCGAACGGGGTCGTCTGGGGCCAGGCCCAGCGGGCGACGTCCAGCTCGAGCAGCGGGGCGATGAGGTGCTTCGGGAACTCCGCCCGCTCCCAGTACTCGTTCACGATCGGCTTCGCCTCGGTCTCGGCCCAGGCTCGGAGTCGGGCGATGGCCTCCTGCTCGGGAGCCGTCAGGAGGCTCTCGAAGCCGTAGAAGTCGCTGGCGAGGGGTTCGAAGATCATGGTCCGTTGCTCCATTGCGTCCGCTGGCGCCGGATCGGCGTCTCCGCAAGCCTAAGCAGGTGTGCTCGGCATCGACAGCGGCTTGGTAGTTTGGTCCATGGTGCCGGGCGACCGCGTCGCACGGCTTGTAGGACGACGCCAAGCGGCCCCAGGGTCCGGCTGGCGCGTCACCCTCGTCCGTCGAAAGGGCCCCACCATGTTCGTGCCGCTCCGTGCCACTCCCCGTGACTACGCGTGGGGGTCGCCGACCGCGATCGCGGAGCTGCTGGCGTCCGAGCCCTCAGGCCGTCCGGAGGCGGAACTCTGGCTCGGCGCACACCCCGGGGCCCCGACGCCGATCGCGGATCCGTCGACGGTTGGAGGACACGCCGACCTCGAGCGCTGGCTCGCCGCGGATCCCGCCGCGCTCGGCGGGCGAGCCTCGCTGCCGTTCCTCCTCAAGGTGCTCGCGGCGGCCCATCCGCTCTCACTGCAGGCCCACCCCGATCTCGGTCGGGCCGCCGCGGGGTTCGCCGACGAGAACGCGCGAGGCGTGCCGATCGACGCCCCGCACCGCAACTACAAGGACGCCCTCCACAAGCCGGAGCTCATCGTCGCGCTCCGGGACGGCTTCGAGGCGCTCTGCGGGTTCCGCGAGCTCGCCGCGACCGATGCGCTGCTCGGCGAGCTGGTGGCCTCGGCGCCCGATCCGGCCGCTGCGGCGCGCATCGACATGCTGCGGGGGATGGTCGCCGCTCCCGACGGGCTCCGCGACACCGTCCGGATCCTGCTCGAACAGCTCCCCGGCGGGCTGCTCGACGCGCTCGTCGTGTCCGCCGCGGCTCCCGGTTCGGGTGCGTTCGACGCGGAGCGTGCCCTGGTCGGGCGGCTCGCCGAGGAGTATCCGGGCGATCCCGGCGTCGCGGTCGCGCTGCTGCTCAATCTCGTCACGCTGGACGCCGGTGAGGCGCTCTACCTCCCGGCGGGCAACATCCACGCCTACCTCCGCGGCATCGGTGTCGAGCTCATGGCTGCGAGCGACAACGTCCTGCGAGGCGGGCTCACCCCCAAGCACGTGGACGTGCCCGAACTCCTCGAGGTCCTGGAGTTCGAGCCGCGGCCGGTGCCGTGGCTCACCCCGACGGACCTGGGCGGGGGACTCAGCCTCTTCGTACCGGACGTGCCGGATTTCGAGCTGTTGCGGGTGGACCTGACCGATGAGCCGGCCGGGCAGGAGTCGTCGTTCCGACTCCCCGGACCCGGGATCGCGATCGTCACCGACGGCTCGGTGAGGATCGACGGTGCGACCTCCTCCATCGAGCTCGGTCGAGGTGCCTACGCCTTCATCACGCCCGATGAGGCGGAGCTGCGCTTCTCCGGGACGGGGACCCTCTTCCTGGCGACCACCCAGGGCTGACCGCCCGGCCGGTGGTCCGGTCCACGCGGCTCAGGCGCTCTCCCGCACCCCGAAACTGCGCCGGTAGGCGGCGGGCGTGGTGCCGAGGACGCGGTCGAAGTGGTGACGGAGGACGGCTGCGGTGCCGAACCCGGTGTCCGCCGCGATCCGCTCGACACCGTGGTCGGTGCGTTCGAGCATCTCCTGGGCTCGGAACAGGCGTTGCCGGTTCAGCCAGGCGGCCGGCGTGCTGCCGAGCTCCGAGCGGAAGCGGCGAGCGAAGGTCCGCTCCGACATGTGTGCCTGCCGCGCGAGACGCCCGATGGGCAGATCCTCGGCGAGGTGGTCGAGCATCCAGTCGACGACCGGTGCGAGGGACTCGCACTGCTGCGCCGCGACGGGGGAGAGGACGTACTGCGCCTGCCCGCCGTCGCGCTGCGGCGGGACGACCATCCGGCGGGCGATGACATTGGCGCTCGCCGCGCCGTACTCCTGTCGCACCAGGTGCAGACACGCGTCGATACCCGCTGCGGTGCCTGCGCCGGTGATGACCTTCCGGTCTTCGACGAACAGCACGTCGGGGTCGACGGTGGTGCCGGGGAACAGCTCCTGCTGCTCATCCGTGTACATCCAGTGGGTGGTGCTCCGGCGCCCGTCGAGCAGTCCGGCGTGTCCGAGGACGAACGAACCGCTGCACACGCTGAGGACCCAGGCGCCGCGTGCTTCGGCAGCACGGAGCACCTCGAGGTACGCCTCGTCGACCGTGGCACCGCGGGAGCCGCCCCGTCCGGTGATGGCGACGAGGTCCGCCTCCGCGGCGAAGGCGAGGTCGTCCTCGACCATCATGTCGAAGCCGCGGCTGCCGTCGTCGCTCAGGTTCATGCGGATCGGCCCCGGGTCCTTCGTGACGATCCGCAGGTCGAACGCCGGACCGCCCTGGTCGGATCGGTCGATCCCGAAGACCTCGCAGACGACGCTGAACTCGAACGGCTGCAGGCCTGGGATGGCGAGGAGCGCGACCTTGGTGAGCATGGGGCCTCCGGATAGCGATTTGGCAGGAATGTGCTGGTTTGCGTCCATCCTGCCACTGGTGGCAGTTTTTCGCCATTCATAGAGTTCCAGACATGTCCATCATCGCACTCCTCGTCGGAATCGTCATCGTCCTCGTCGTGGTCCTCGCCGTCGTCGCGACGGTCCGCGCCATCCGCACGGACGGCTACCACGCCGTCCCCACCTGCCCGGACGCCCGCCGCGTCGGCCTCCAGTAGTCTGGTCACTCCGCCCGCAGAACGGCCGCAGTTCGGTCGACGGGCGGCCGACTGGAGGAAGCATCGTGACGTGGCTGGTGACGGGCGGGGCCGGGTACATCGGCGCCCATGTGGTTCGGGCGTTCCAGGCCGAAGGGATCGACGTGGTCGTCCTCGACGACCTCTCCAGCGGGCACGAGCGCTTCATCCCGGCGGACGTCCCGTTCGTGCGCGGCACCCTCCTCGACGGCTCGGTCCTCGAGCGCGCGTTCTCGGAGTTCGAGCTGAGCGGCGTGGTCCACGTCGCCGGCTACAAGTACGCGGGCGTCTCCGTGCAGCGCCCGTTGCACACCTACGCCCAGAACGTCACGGCGACCGCGATGCTGCTCGGAGCCATGGAGGAGCACGGCGTCGAACGCATCGTCTTCTCCTCGAGTGCCGCGGTGTACGGGACCACGGACGTCGACCTCGTGACGGAGGACACGCCCAAGGCCCCGGAGTCGCCCTACGGGGAGTCGAAGCTCATCGGGGAGTGGCTGCTCAGTGACCAGGGCGTCGCGACCGGGCTGCGCCACACCTCGCTGCGCTACTTCAACGTCGTCGGTTCCGGGACGGACGAGGTCTACGACACCAGTCCGCACAACCTGTTCCCCCTCGTGTTCGACGCGCTCCTCGCCGGTCGCACGCCGCGGATCAACGGGGACGACTACCCGACCCCCGACGGCACCTGCGTCCGCGACTACCTGCACGTGGCCGACCTCGCCGCCGCCCATGTCGCTGCGGCGAAGCGCCTCGACGCCGGCGAGCCCCTCGAGGCGGCCTACAACCTCGGGAGCGGGGACGGGTCGAGCGTCGGGGAGATCATGACCGCCATGGCCGAGGTCACGGGCATCGACTTCACGCCCGAGATCATGCCGCGTCGCGCCGGCGACCCCGCTCGGATCGTCGCGTCGGGAGCGCTCGCCGCTCGCGATCTGGACTGGCGGATGCGTCACGACCTCCGGCAGATGGTGGAGAGCGCGTGGCGGGCGCGCCGCGCCGGCTCCTGACCTCGATCGGGGGCGCGATCGTTCCCGTCACCCAGTTCAGGTGACACGCGGCGCGTCGCGAACCCTCACCTCGTGATTGAGGCTTTACGATGTGCGACTTGACTCGACCATAACTACAAGGGTGTAATTATGTATCGCGCCGCGTGGCGCAGGGTACGAGCAGTTGGGGAGACGGTATGGCAATTCCTGAGTATCGTGCCGGGGTACCCGACGACTGGTTCGTCGATCCGGTCAATCTGGGAGTGCCCGGCGTCCGTCAGCCGGCTGCCGACGGCGAGGACGACACCCAGCTCTCCTGGCAGACGGACGCGCTCTGCGCCCAGACCGACCCTGAGGCCTTCTTCCCGGAGAAGGGTGGCTCCACGCGCGACGCCAAGCGGATCTGCACGAGCTGCGACGTCAAGTCGCAGTGCCTCGAGTACGCGCTGGCGAACGACGAGCGCTTCGGCATCTGGGGCGGCCTTTCCGAGCGCGAGCGTCGCAAGCTCCGCAAGCGCGCCGTCTGACCGGTCGACCGACCCACTTCACCCGCCCGTCTGCCGCGCGCAGCCTGCCCGATCCGGGGCGCGCCCGTCCGGTTCCCGGCCTTCCGCGCTCGCCCGCTTAGTCTGATTCCGATGTCTCCCCGAGTAACGGCGATCCTCGTGGTGCGTGACGGCTCAGCGTCGCTCGCACGCACGCTCGACGCCCTCAGTGCCCAGACCCGTCCGGCGGACGGGATCATCGCCGTCGCCACCCGCAGCAGCGAGGCGACGATCGCCGAACTCAGCCGGGTCCCCGGGATGAAGCTCGTGACCTCGTCCGAGGACCTCAGCTTCGCGCAGGCCGTCGCGGCCGGCGTCCGGGTCACCGACCAGCCCGAGGACGCCGAGCAGATGCTCTGGCTCCTCTCCGAGGACACCGCGCCGGAACCCACGGCGCTCGCCGCACTGCTTGGCGCCCTCGAGGTCTCACCGTCGGTCGGCGTTGCCGGTCCGAAGATCCTCGACTGGGACGACGCCTCCTTCCTCCGCCGCTACGGCGAGACCATCACCTCGCTCGGCGCCGCGGTCCCGGTGGTCGAGGACGAACTCGACCAGGCCCAGCACGACACGATGAACGACGTCATGGCCGTCGGCCCTGCCGGCATGCTCGTGCGCCATCAGCTGTGGGACCAGTTGGGCGGCTTCGACCAGGCGCTCGTCGCCGACGACGCGCTCGACTTCTGCATCAGGACCCGTCTCGCCGGCTTCCTGGTCGCGGTCGTGCCGACGGCGCGCGTCGCTTCGGCGGGGGAGGGCATCGCCGGACCCTCCTGGTCGAACCGACTGGGAGCCCGCCGTCGCCGACACCGCCAGGCCCGCGCGGCCCAGCTGCACCGCCGACTTGTCTACGCGCCGGGGATCATGGTCCCCGTGCACTGGCTCAGCCTGGTGCCGCTCGCCATCCTGCGGGTCATCGGCCACTTCGTGAAGAAGCAGCCCGAGCTCGTGCTCGGCGAGCTGTCCGCGGCCTTCGCGGTCGCCTTCTCGGGCACGAAGGTCCAGAACGCGCGCCGCCAGCTCGCGAAGAACCGGACCCTCGGGTGGTCCAGCATCGCCGGCCTGCGCATGCGACTCGACGAAGTGCGGCGGAAACGCGCCCTTGCGAGGGAGGCGACGCAGATCGGGTTCATCGGTGAGGAGCGCGACCTCCGCTTCTTCTCCGGCGGAGGCGCCTGGGTCGTCCTCGCCGCCGCCGTCCTGGGTGCCGCGATCCTCGCCCCGCTCCTCGGCGCCTCCTACATCACCGGTGGTGGGCTCCTGCCCCTGTCGTCGACGGTTGGCGAGCTCTGGCAGCACATCGGGTTCGGCTGGCGTGACGTCGGACTCGGGTTCGTCGGCGCCGCCGACCCGTTCAACGCCGTCCTGGCGGTCCTCGGGTCCATCACGTTCTGGGAGCCGTCGTTCTCCCTCGTCCTGCTCTTCCTGCTCGCCCTCCCGCTCTCGGCGCTCGGCGCCTGGTTCGCGGCGACGCGTCTCACCGAGCGCGCAGGCCCCCGTGCCGTCGCCGCATTGCTGTGGACTCTCGCGCCGACGCTGCTGACCGCGCTGGCGGACGGACGTCCGGCGGCGGTCATCGTGCACGTGCTGCTGCCCTGGCTCTTCTACGCCGGGGTGGTGGCCGCGCGTTCCTGGGCCGCTGCGGGTACGAGCGCCTTCCTGTTCGCCGCGATCGTCGCGAGCGCCCCGTCGTTGGCTCCGGCCCTCCTCGTCATCTGGGTCGTCGCGATGGTCTTCGCGGGCCGGGGCATCGCGCGGGTCGCGCTCGTCCCGATCCCTGCCGCCGCGCTCTTCGCTCCACTCGTGTGGCAGCAGGGTGTCCACCGCGGCAACTGGCTCGGGCTCCTCTCCGATCCGGGCGTGGTGACACCGGCGTCGGCAGCCTCCGGCTGGCAGCTGTCCCTCGGCTTCCCCGGCGGCAGCCTCGGTGGCTGGAGTCAGGTCGCCGCAGCGCTCGGCCTGCCGGGTATGACCCCGGTGATCGTGATCCCGGCGCTGTTCGCCCCGCTCGCGATCGTCGCCCTCCTCGCCCTGTTCCTGCCGGGTTCGCGCCGCGCGGTCCCGCTCCTCATCGCCGCGTTCCTCGGGCTCGTCTCGGCCGTGTTCGCGACGCACCTGTTCCTCACCTCCACGGCCGGGACGGCGGTCCCGGTCTGGGCCGGTGCCGCGATCAGCCTCTACTGGCTCGGCATCGTCGGCGCGGCGACCCTCGGACTCGACCGGATCCCCCGCTTCAGAGCCGTTCCGGCGCTCGTCATGGTGCTCGCAGCCGTGGTGGTGGCCGTCCCGCTCGCCCTCGCTCAGCCGCTCGGCACGTCCGTCGTCCGTGAGAGTTCGGGTCGGCAGCTGCCGGCCTACGTCACGGCGGCGACGCAGACCGATCCGCGTCTCGGCACCCTCGTGATCACCCCCGGCGACGACGGGACCATCACCGCGGTCGTCATCCGCGGCCAGGGGGAGACGCTCGACGGGCGATCCACGATCGTGCAGAGCTCGCCCGGCGTGTCCTCCGACGACCGGATCGTCGCGGAACTCGCGGGGAACCTCGCGTCGCAGAGCGGGCTCGACCCGACGAAGACGCTCGTGGAACACGGCATCGCCTTCGTCCTCCTGTCACCGACCATCGAGGGCGGCGAGCAGACGGTCGCCGGACAGACCGCCGGACGGGCCGCGAGTGCGCTCGACGCCAACGCCGCGCTGGTCGCGGTCGGCGAGACGACGAGCGGGACCCTCTGGCGGACGGTCGCCGACGTCGGTTCCGGCCCCGAGGTACCGCAGACGAACGTGCTCGGCACGCTCATCGGTGTCGGGCTGGGCGTGGTCTTCCTCATCACCCTGCTCCTCAGCATCCCGAACGGCGCGTCCCGCGACGGGTACCGAGCGGGTTCGCGGAAGCCGGCGAAGCTCAAGGGTCGCTCCGCTCGGAAGGCTGCGGCGGCCGGTTCCACCGTCGCCGTGCTCGAGGACGGCTCCGCGGGATCGTACGACGACGAGGAGCCGACCGGTGACCTCGACGACGAGTCGACCCCGGACGCAGCTCCGAACTCAGGACCGGGCACCTCCGGTGCATCGAAGCCACGCTGGTGGCGTCGCGGAGCTGCCTCCGTCGCGACACCCGCTCCCACGCCGACCTCCGAGACCGACGCCGACCCCGTCGCCCGCACCGACGACGCCCCGGAGACGGTGACGAGCGGTGCGGAGCCCACGGCGGAACCGTCCAGCGATGCGTCGTCCAGCGATGCGTCGTCCAGCAATGCGCCGACCAGCGATGCGGAGCCCGTCGACGACGAGCCCGTCGACACCTCGGAGGCCACCGACGGGCGAGACGAGTCCACGACAGAGCCGAGCGCTCCGAGCGACGCGTCCTCCACTTCAGACACCACCCGCCGGGACGTCCCGGGAACGGAGCAGCCGCATGCCCAGTAAGCGCGGAGTCGCCATCACCTCAGGGCGCATCGTGACCGGGCTGGTCGGGATCGGGATCGCCGCGGTCACGATCGCCGCCGCCGGACAGCTGACCCTGCCGACCGTCGAGATCGCCCCGCGGGACATCCGCGTCACCCCGGTGGCCGGCGACCAGTCCCTGGTGTGCCCGGGGCCGCTGCTCGCCCTCGCCCAGGACGCCACCGCGGCGACCGCTGCCGGGTCCTTCGGGCCGGCGAGCGTCGACTTCGGCGCGAAGGGGGTCACCCCGACCACGCGCGACCTCGCCGCCCCCGACAACACGAGCGGCGCGGCGGACGGTGGCCCTGCGGTCATCACCGTTCCCGGCGCGACCGACGGGAGCGCGACCCCCGTCAGCGGAGCGCAGTCCCAGATCGCGGCCGAGGCGGACGTGGCCGGCCTCGCCGCAGCCACCTGCACCCCGGCGTCGGCGGAGAGCTGGCTCGTCGGCGGTTCGAGCGATATCGGCCGCACCACCCTCATCCTCCTCGGCAATCCCTCCGCCGTCGACGCGAACGTCACCCTCGAGGTCTTCGGCGCCGCCGGACGCATCGACGCCCCAGGGGCGGCCGGGATCGTCGTGGCGTCGGGCACGCAGCGGGTCGTCGCGCTCACGGGCCTCGCTCCGAACGAACCGACGCCGGTCGTCCGCGTGACCAGCGAGGGTGGCCAGGTCGCCGCAGCACTGCAGCAGAGCACCGTCCGGGTCCTGACACCCGGTGGTGTCGAGGTCCAGGGACCCACTGCTGCGCCGGCCACCGACCTCGTCGTCCCGGGCCTCGTCGTCTCGGCTCCGGCAGCGCCCGGGGCGAGTTCAGACACCGCTTCGGTCGACGACCGGGCCACGGCCCTCAGACTCTTCGCTCCGGGTGCCGAGGCGGCGGACGTCGTGATCACGGCCACGCGTGAGAACAGCAAGGACGAACCGATCGTGGTCGACGCGACCATCCAGCCGGGTGTGCCGGGCGAGATCGCCCTGGCCGGATTGCCCGCGGGTGAGTTCTCGCTCGAGATCACCTCGACCGAGCCCATCGTCGCGGCGGCCCGCTCGAACTCGCGCAGCGGCGCCCTCGAGGACTTCGCCTGGTTCGGGGCGACGCCCGTGCTCGACGACGCGGCAGCGTTCACCGTCCCCACCGGCCCGGGGCAGAAACTGCACGTCTTCAACCCGACCGGGTCGGAGGCGGCGGTCACGCTGACGGACGCCGACGGCACCAAGACGGAGGCCAAGGTCGCCGCCGGTGCCGGCGCGACGATCGGGGTCGCCGCCGGCCAGAGCTACGTGCTCGAGGGTGCCGACGGACTCCACGCCTCGATCAGCCTCGCGGCACCGGGCCGGTTGACCTCGTCGCCCGTCGTGCCGCCGAACCCGCTGGCCGCACCGATCAGCGTCTATCCGCGCTGAGCGGTGCCCGCCACTCAGAGGAAGCGGTAGCGGTCGGGACCGAGATCCCAGGGGTCCTTGCCGAGCAGCTCGGCGACGGCCCGGAAGACGCAACTCTCGACCATCATGCGCTGGTGCAGTTCGTCGTTCCGGTGCAGCTTGCTCATGCGCTGGATCGGGAGCCGGTAGAGGATGACCCGACGGCGCGCGCGGTCCACGAACCAGCGGTCGACGCCGTCCGTCCCGGAGTTCTGCGCGGGCATCGCGCCGACCTCGAAGCGGACGTCGGCGAGCTCCGCCGGCCACGCGCCGCGCAGGTAGTCGGCGGTCGTCGCCACCGTCAGGTCGAACTGGTCGATCCGTGTGTCGATCGGCGGGACGTCCGGCCCGACGACGCTCGAGCGTCCGTTGCGGCCGTGACGCGAGCGACGCCGCGAGAGCGCACCCCGCGTCTCCTCGTCAGCCTCCGCCATGGCTCCAGTCTAGGCGTCGTCCGGTCGCGCGTCCCGACCCCGATGGACGGCGAGCCGGGGCGCCTGATCCGCACCCGGGCGTTACGCTGGAGCAAATGGTAGACAGGATGTGTTCCAAGGTCGGCTGCTCACGCGAGCCCGTCGCGACGCTGACCTACGACTACCGGGACTCGATGGCGGTGCTCGGGCCGCTCAGCATCGAGAAGAGCCCGCACAGCTACGATCTCTGCTCCATCCATGCTGAACGATTGAGTGTGCCGCAGGGCTGGCGCGTCGTGAAGCACAGCGTCCTCGGCGACGTCGGCTACGGTTCCTGACCGGTCGACGGCGTCGACATGAAGGGCCGCGAGTGCCGGCTGTCTGCGAGAATGGCTGCATGAGTTCTTCCGCACCGACCGCCCCCACGACCACGCTCCCGTACAAGGTGGCCGATCTGTCGCTCGCCGAGGCCGGCCGCCACCAGCTCCGCCTCGCCGAGAACGAGATGCCCGGCCTCATGGCCCTCCGCGAGGAGTTCGGCGCCAGCCAGCCCCTCGCCGGAGCCCGGATCGCCGGCTCCCTGCACATGACGGTGCAGACCGCCGTGCTCATCGAGACGCTCGTGGCGCTCGGCGCCCAGGTCCGTTGGGCGAGCTGCAACATCTTCTCCACCCAGGACGAGGCCGCAGCGGCCGTCGCGGTCGGGCCGCAGGGCTCCGTCGACGCGCCGTCGGGCGTGCCGGTGTTCGCTTGGAAGGGCGAGACCCTCGAGGAGTACTGGTGGTGCACCGAGCAGATCTTCGACTGGTCGACGGAGGCCGCCGCGGTGGGAGCCGACTGGACCGGACCGAACCTCATCCTCGACGACGGCGGCGACGCGAGCATGCTCGTCCACCAGGGTCGCCGGTTCGAGCTCGCCGGCGCCGTCCCTGAGACGACGGCGACCGACAGCCACGAGTACAGCATCGTGCTCGACGTCCTGCGTCGTTCGCTCGCCGGAAGCACCGACCGGTGGACGAAGGTGGCCGCCGACATCCTCGGCGTGACCGAGGAGACCACCACCGGCGTGCACCGCTTGTACGAGCTGGCGAAGCAGGGGGAGTTGCTCTTCCCCGCGATCAACGTCAACGACTCGGTCACGAAGAGCAAGTTCGACAACAAGTACGGCATCCGCCACTCCCTGCCGGACGGGCTGAACCGCGCGACCGACGTGCTCATCGGCGGTAAGGTCGTCTTCGTCGCCGGCTACGGCGACGTCGGCAAGGGTGCGGCCGAGGCCCTCCGCGGCCAGGGTGCGCGGGTCATCGTCTCCGAGGTCGACCCGATCTGCGCGCTGCAGGCCGCGATGGACGGCTACCAGGTCGCGACGCTCGAGAGCGTCGCCTCCGAGGTCGACATCATCGTCACCTGCACGGGCAACTTCAACGTCGTGACGCTCGACCACATCCTGGCGCTCAAGCACCTCGCGATCGTCTCGAACGTCGGACACTTCGACAACGAGATCGACATGGCGTCGCTCGAGGCCCTCGAGGGCGCCGAGAAGATCGAGATCAAGCCGCAGGTCCACGAGTGGCGTCTGCCGACGGGACGCAGCGTCCTGGTGCTCAGCGAGGGTCGCCTGATGAACCTCGGCAACGCGACGGGTCACCCGTCCTTCGTCATGAGCAACTCCTTCACCAACCAGGTGCTCGCGCAGCTCGAGCTCTGGACCCGGATCGAGGAGTACCCGATCGGCGTGTACGTGCTCCCGAAGCACCTCGACGAGAAGGTGGCGCGGCTGCACCTGGACGCGCTCGGCGTCCAGCTGACGACGTTGACGGGTGAGCAGGCCGACTACATCGGCGTGTCCGTCGAAGGCCCCTACAAGGTCGACCACTACCGCTACTGAGCGGCCTCGCCGGTTCCCCGCCTCAGCGGTCGGGGAACCGGTGCGGCTGTCCGCTCAGCACCGGCTGCAGCAGGGCCAGCCGCTGGCGGGTGGCGAGCTGGGCCTGGTACTCACGCTCCCGGCGCACGACGGAGACACCGACGAGGAACGCCTCGGGCGGTGCGATCGGGAGCGGCGAGACGTACCGCGACACCTCCGCGGCGAGTTCGGCCGCGAGCCGGGTCCGGGTCGCCGGCGTCAGTGCGGCCGCCTGCTTGAGGAACTGCGACACCCGCCGCGCCAAGGGATCCGGCAGCCGCGCGACGTCCGCTCCCGCGGCCCACGGCGCGAGCTGTGGCGGGATCATCGCCACCGGCTCGACCACCCTCGGCAGCCGTTCGCGTTGACTGTACGTCCCGGCGAGGACGTCGCCGAGCCGCTTCGAGCGGGCACTGAGCAGACCGGAGAGCGCGGCGATCCCGCCGGCGGTCAGGTAGATCTCGAAGTACCCGGTCAGGGCGCGGATGAAGGCGTGCCGGAATCCGGGCGCTCCGCCGTCGTCTCGGACGATGCGGGCGCCGACGGCGAGTTTGCCCAGGGAACGACCTCGGGTGGCGATCTCGACGGCGGCGGGCAGGACGACGAGGCAGAGGACCGTCAACCCGAGCACGATCGCGGTGAACATCGCCGTGTCCATGGCGACGCCGGAGAGGAGCCACGAGAACATCGCCAGCATGAGGCCGACGAAGACGAGGATCGACACCGCATAGTCGATGAGCGCGCCGGCGGCCCGCAGGATGAACCCGGTGGGCCGGACGTCCAGAGCGACCGCCTCACCGGTGATCAGCTCGGTGCCGTCGTCCACCGACGACTCGTGCAGGGGGACCCGGGCCGGTTCGGACATGTGGACCATTCAAGCAGATGCCCGGAGCACCGGTCACGGAGCGTCCCCACCGCGTAGCATGGCTCCGATGGATCTCGACGCCTACTCCGCAGCCCACCGTCAGGAATGGGACCGCCTCGACGCGCTCGGGAAGCAGCGGTTCTTCAGCGGTCCGGAGGCGGACGAGCTGATCGACCGCTACCAGGCCGGGGCGACGCAGCTCTCAGCCATCAAGACGACGGCCGGGTCGACGCTCGTCGGCGACCGCCTGTCCGTCTCGCTGTCGCGGGCGCGTCTTCGGTTCACCGGTGCGAGTGCCAACGTGCTGTCGAGCGTTCCGCGGTTCTTCGTCCTGGCGTTGCCCGCCGCGCTCTACCGGGTCCGCTGGGTGACCCTCGCCGTCGCCGTCGCGACCGTCGTCATCGCGACGCTGTACGCCGTGTGGATCGCGGGCAACCCGCAGGTCCTCGCGAACCTCGGGACGGACGCGCAGCTCAAGCAGTACGTCGAGGACGACTTCGTCGCCTATTACTCCAACAACCCGGCGGCCAGCTTCGCCGGTCAGGTGTGGACGAACAACGCCTGGATCGCCGCCCAATGCGTGGCGTTCGGGATCAGCGGGGTGTGGGTGCCGTACATCATCGTCACCAACGCACAGGGTGTCGGCCAGGCTGCCGGGCTCATGTTCGCCTACGGCAAGGGCGACGTGTTCTTCGAGTACATCCTCCCGCACGGCATGCTCGAACTGACCGCGGTGTTCGTCGCGGCGGCGGCCGGCTTGCGGATCTTCTGGGCGTGGGTCGCACCAGGACCGAGGACGCGGGGACAGGCCCTCGCTGAAGAGGGCAGGGCCCTGTTCACGATCGCCATCGGGCTCGTGATCGTCCTGTTCGTCTCCGGCCTCGTCGAGGGGTTCGTGACCCCTGCACCCTGGCCGTGGGCCGTGAAGATGCTCATCGGCGGGGGAGCGCTCGCGGCGTTCCTGCTGTACATGTGCTGGTTGGGCGGGATCGCCTACCGCTCGGGTGAGCGCGGCGATCTGGCCGAGTTCGAAGCCGGCGCAAAGCGCATCGTCGCCGGCTGAGCCTTATTCGCCGGCTTCAGACCGTGCGCGGCGCTCGGCGTTCCGGGCGTTGACCCGGGCGTTCTCGGCGTTGACCTCGGCGTGCACCGCACGCTCCTGCACGAGCCAGGCCGGCAGGGTGCGGAGGAGTTCCTGGATCTG
This sequence comes from Plantibacter sp. LMC-P-059a, assembly GCF_030209505.1. Classification (NCBI taxonomy): domain Bacteria; kingdom Bacillati; phylum Actinomycetota; class Actinomycetes; order Micrococcales; family Microbacteriaceae; genus Plantibacter; species Plantibacter sp. LMC-P-059a. The sequence goes on from NZ_JARVRZ010000003.1 coordinate 187,958, forward strand.
CTCGGTCGTCAGTGCCTCGGTGATCTCCGCGCGCGCGAGACCCGAGGTCGACACGCCCAGCTTGCGAGCGACGACGTCCCGCGGGTGCGGGCCGTTCTTCCGGAGTTCGACCAGCCAGTCGGCCGGGTTGGCCTGCAGCTCGAGGAAGGCGGACCGCGTGATGGGCTCCTCCTGGAACGACGCCGGCGTCGCCGGCAGGTAGACCCCGAGCTTCTTCGCCGCGGTTGCCGGTTTCATGATCTGTTCGCTCGCGCCCATCCGCTCAGCGTACCTCGCCGGAGCGCCCGCTCCCAACCGATCGCACCGCCTCGCCGACCGCCCTGCAGTAGTGTGGCAAGCCGAGCAGTGGAGGCTTCGATGGACAGGCAGGACGACCAGGGCGACGATTCCCGCATCGATGTCGAGGTCGACGGTGCCGATCACGACCAGGAAATTGCCACACCGGCGTTGACGGTCGCGTTCGCCCGGGGGGTCAATCCCGGGAAGTGGGCCCGCATCTGGAACGAGCGGCGGCCAGACGACGAACTCCGTCTGGTCCGAGTCGACCTCGACGAACAGCGGGACGTCCTCCGCTCCGGCGCGGCGGACGTGGCGCTCGTCCGCGTGCCCATCGACACCGAGGGCCTCAACATCATCGCCCTGTTCGAGGAGCTCCCAGTCGTCGTGTTCGCGAAGGGTGCTGCGCTCGGTGAGCACGACGCGGTGGACACCGCCGCACTCGCTGAGGAGCAGCTGATCATGGCACCCCTCGTGCTCGGGTGGGCGGAACAGGCGGACACGCTCGGGTTCGCGGCACCCGCCGCACCGCTCACCTCCGATCCGGAAGCGGCGATCGAGCTCGCGGCCTCTGAGGTCGGCATCGTCGTCGTCCCGCAGTCGGTCGCGAGGCTCCACCAGCGGAAGGACGTGGAGTACCGCCCGATCGTCGACCTCCCGCCCGTGCCCGTGCTGCTCGCGTGGCCTCGGGACCGCGAGGATGAGGCGCTCGAGGAGTTCATCGGCATCGTCCGAGGTCGGACGGCGAACAGCTCACGTCGGAGCGCACCGGCCGAGACCCCCGCGGCGGCCGCTCCGCAGCAGACCGGGAAGCGGCGGAAGCCGTCGAAGGCCGGCTCGACGCCGGGAACCGCCGCCGGGACGAGCCGCGGCGCCCAGCTCGCTGCGCGGAAGGCCAAGCAGGAGGCCCTCGCCCGGGAGCGCCGCAAGAAACGCAAGGGCCGCTGAGGCTCGTTCCGCTGCAGCGCCCGTCGCGCCAGTCCCACGGATCGGGATCGTCCTAGAGCCGCCCCGACGCCTTCAGCGCGATGTAGGCGTCGGCCAGGGCGGGGGGCAAGGTCTCCGGTGATCCGGTGACCACGTCCGCCCCGAGCTGCCTGATGGCCGCCGACACCCGCTCGATGTCGAGGAGCGCCCGTTCGGCGGAGGCCGCGCGGTAGACGCTCTCCCTGCTGCCGCGGTCCCGCGTCGCCTCGATCGTCGCCGGGTCGACGACGCTCGTCACGACCACCGTGTGCCGCTGCGTGAGTTGGGGGAGCACCGCGAGCAGCCCTCGTGCCGCGCCTGGAGCGTCGATCGACGTTTGCAGGACGACGAGTGCGCGCTGGTTCGTGATCTGCCTCACCTGGCCGGGGACCGCGTCCCAGTCGGTCTCGATGAGTTCCGGGTCGACGAGCGCCATCGCGTCGACCATCCGCGACAACAACTCTGGCCCGGTCGCACCCTGCACCCGACCCCGCACGCGTCGGTCGTAGGCGAGGTAGTCGATGCGGTCGCCGGCCCTCGTCGCCAACGCCGCCAGCAGCAACGCCGCTTCGAACGCGGTGTCGATGCGCGGCTCGTCGACGATGCGCGCTGCGGACGTCCGTCCGGTGTCGGTCACGATCACGACCCGGCGGTCGCGTTCGGGCCGCCACGTGCGGATCATGACGTCGCCACGCCTGGCGGTCGCGCGCCAGTCGATCGATCGCACGTCGTCGCCGCGCACGTATTCGCGCAGCGAGTCGAACTCGGTGCCCTGACCGCGCACCATGACACTCGTCGCGCCGTCGAGTTCGCGCAGGCGCGCGATGCGGCTCGGGAGGTGCTTCCGAGATGCGAACGCCGGGAGGACACGGAGGTGTCCCGGGCTGTTGAGCGTCGCCTGCCGCGCGAGGAGACCGAGCGGCCCGAACGAGCGCACCGTCACCTGCGACACCCGGCGCTCGCCGCGACGGAAGGGCGTGAGCACCAGGCTGACGCTCCGGCGCTCGCCGGGCGGGAGGTCGACACGGAGGCGGGCGGTCGGCGCCCCTGCCGACGGCTGCCAGGCGTCCCGCACGAGGGCGCGCACCCGACGGCCACCGCGGTTGGTCAGCAGGAGGGTGCTCGTCGCCGATTCGCCGAGCCGGATCCGCGACGGGAGCGCCCGTTGCAGGACGATCTCCCGCGGCGACCCGGCGAGGACGAGATCGAGGACGCCGAGGAGGGCGATGAGGCCGAGCCAGCCGGCGAACGCCCAGGCCGCGTCGTCCGTGAGCACACCGATCACCACGATCGGCACGATGCCGAACGCGACGAATGCGACGAACCTCCCGGTGACGGCCATCTAGATGGGGACCTGGACCTGCTGCATGATCGACCGCAGGATGGCGTCCACCGAGACGCCTTCGAGCTCCGCCTCCGGGCGCAACTGCATCCGGTGGCGCCAGACGGGGAGGACCATGGTCTGCACGTGGTCCGGGGTGATCGACTGATAGCCGCTCAACCAGGCCCAGGCCTTCGCCGACGCCAGCAGCGCGGTCGTCCCGCGGGGGCTGACGCCGAGCCGGACGGAGGGGCTCCGTCGTGTCGCGCGGGCGAGGTCGACGACGTACGCGAGGACGTCGGCGCTGGCACCGACCCGGCCGACCTCAACCTGTGCGGCACGGAGTTCGGCGGCTCCCATCACCGGGGTGACGCCGGCGGCGGCCAGGTCTCGGGGACTGAACCCGGCGGCGTGGCGGCGGAGCACCTCGACCTCGACGTCCCGCTCCGGAACGTCGAGCACGAGCTTCAGGAGGAATCGGTCGAGCTGCGCCTCTGGGAGCGTGTACGTGCCCTCGTACTCGATCGGGTTCTGCGTGGCGGCGACGATGAACGGGTCGGGGAGCGGCAGTGAACGGCCGTCGACGCTGACCTGGCGCTCCTCCATCGCCTCGAGCAGGGCTGACTGGGTCTTCGGAGGCGTCCGGTTGATCTCGTCCGCCAAGAGGATGTTCGTGAAGACGGGGCCCTCGCGGAACTCGAACTCGCCGGTCTTCGCGTCGTAGACGAGCGATCCGGTGACGTCGCCCGGCATCAGGTCAGGGGTGAACTGCACGCGCTTCGTGTCGAGGCTCAGGGCGTGACTGAGCGATCGGACGAGCAGCGTCTTGGCGACGCCGGGCACACCCTCGAGGAGCGCGTGTCCCTTGGCGAGGAGGGCGATCACGAGGCCGGTGACGGCGGCGTCCTGGCCCACCACGGCCTTGCCGACCTCCACGCGCACCTGGGCGAGTGCGCGTCGGAGGTCGTCGGGGCTCGGGGTGGTGGTTCGGGGCGCTGGGGCGTCGGTCATGGATGGTTCCTTCCGGTGAGGTCCGTGGCGCGGGCGACGGCGGCTTCGAGATCGAGCAGGTGATCGGAGAGGGCGACGAGCTCGGCGTCACGCGTGGGGTCGGCGTCGAGGAGGACGGCGCGGACGTGCCTGGGGTCGAGACCGGCCACGCCGGCGACCGTGTCGGCGACCTCGACGACCGAGGCGTGACGGGAGAGCCCCGTGGCGACCGCAAGGCGGGAGACGGTCCCGATGCGCAGTGCGTCGAGTGCACGTCGGCGGTTCGCGGAGCGCTGGTAGAGCCGCGCACGACCCTCCATCGTCTCGCTCGCCCGGACCGCCACCGGCAGGTCCTCGATGACGAGCGGACCGAACCGGCGCCCGCGCCAGATCATGGCGAGGAGCGCGGTGATGACGACGGTGCCGGTGACCCCGGCGACCCAGCCCGGGGTCAGTTCGTCGAGGCTGGGCGGGCCCGTCACGGGTACGTCGGCGAGGCTCGGGAGATACCAGACCAGCTGCTCGGTGCCGCCGAGTAGCCCGAGGGCCAGCGCCGCGTTCCCGGCTCGGTCGACGAGGTCGTTCGTGAGCGCGTCCGCCGATCCGAGCAGCACCCGTTCGCCGTCGTCCTGCGAGATCACGGCACTCCCGCCGGTGTCTCCGGTGAAGCACGCTTCGGTGTCGTCGTCCGTCGACGTGTACAACGTCCACCCGCCCGTGACCGACTCGGCGCGGTCGGCGGTGTCGTCTGCGCAGTCCGCTGTGAGGACCTCCGTGGCGTCGGCACTGCCGGCGAAGGACACCCCGGGGAAGAGGGCGCGGAGCACCGATGCTCGCGGCGTGACCACGACGAGTCGGGCGTCGGCGTCGCTCAGCCGCTCGAGCTGCTCAGCGTCCAGCAGGCCGGTCGGATCGAAATACAACACGGTGCTCTCCGCGTCCTCGACCGCTTCGAGCGTCGCGTCGAGGGTCGTCGTCTCGCTCACGGTGACCCCCTCCTGGCGGAGGACCTGGGCGAGCGCCCGTCCGCCGTTCGGAGTCTGGTTGCCGGGGCTCAGGAGGGCGGCGTCGATGGAGGCGCCGCGGGTCACGAACATGAGGACGAGCGCGACGCCGATCGCGAACACCGCCGCGATGATCCAGAACCGGCTCCGTCGCAGTCTCGTACGGAGCCGCGGCGTGGCGACGTCGGGTTCTGGCTGCTGCTCCGCAGTGGGTTTCGTCGTGAGGGTCACCGCAGGACGTCCTCCGGCTCGGCGAGGAAGGCGGGTGCCGCTGTGGCGAGTCGGGCGTCCAGGGCCTCGAGCTCGCGGTACTGCTCCTCGGTGCCGGTCGCAGCGAGGTACCGGACGGCGTCGAAGACGTCGGCCGCCCGCTCGAGCGCGCGTCCCTCGGCGGGGAACGCCGCCGCCGCCTGGGCCGCGAAGCCGTGTGCCGTGGTGCCGGGGGACACCACCACGATCGTCCGCTCGGAGAGTCCACGGGCGATGGCGCGGTAGAGCTCCTGCAATGCCACGGTCCAGTCGCCGGCACCGGCCGCCGTCCTCGCATCGCGTCGCAGCTGATCGGCGGTCCGGTCGTCGCGCTCGCCGAACAGGTCCAGCTGCCGGGTGCTCCGCCGGTTGATGCGCGGGACGCCCCAGACGATGAACGCGATCACGATGCCGACGACGACCACCGTCATCGCGATGATCGGGAAGAGCCCGGTGAACGGTCCGTCGCCCGGCACCCGGAGGGAGTTGACCCAGTCCCAGAACGCCTTCGAGATGATGTCCCACAGGGACGGTTGCGCCGTCTGGTACTCGGGCTTCGACAGCTCGCGTTGCAGGAGGTCACGTGCGCCCGGCGCGTCCGGGACGAGCGGGACGTCGAGTCGCGAGGTGAGGACCAACGGGTTCATCGGGGCGCTTTACCCCCGGCGGCAGCGAGGTCGAACGGGTTGTCGACCGCCTCGCGGCCACCGGCCCTGGCTTCCACGAAGCGCGCCAGATCGAGGTCGAGCCCCTCCTTCCGCATCCGCAGGTCGATGTAGATCACGGCGGAGGTGGCGCTGATGACGACGACCGTGATCGCGCCGATGATGACGGAGACGAGCAGGGACAGGCCCTGAGCGGCGATGGTCGCCACGATCATCGTCGCCTCGGAGTCGACACCGACGAGGATCACGGGCACGAAGCTCGCGAGCAGACTGATGGGCGTCGCGACGACCTGCGAGGCGACGCTGACGACCGAGGAGACGAGGAACTGGACGCCGAACGTCCGCCAGAAGTACCCGTCGGTCAGGCGCCACGACCGCGCCAGCGCGGGGAACACCCGACTGTTCTCCAGGACGATGATGCTCGGCGTGAGGGAGAACTTCGTCCCCAACCAGGCCGATGCGACGACCAGCACCAGGAGCGCCGCGATCGCCATGAGCACGGTCAGGACCACGCCGGCTCTGCCGCCGAGTCCGGTGAGGACGAACCCGAGGCCGACCGCGACGGCGATGAAGACGGTCACGACGCCGATGAGGAGGAAGGTGTAGCCGATGAGCGGGAGGAAGCGCTTCTTGGTGCGACGCCAGAGGACCCCGAGCGGCAGCTTCTCGCCGAGGGTGCCGCGGGCGACCTCCTGGGCGATGAGGCCCTGCAGGATCGCGCTCCCGGCGATCGAGACCGCGATCGGGATGAGCGAGGAGAGGATGATCGCCGTGATCCCGCCGGCCCCGATGGCGTCCTCCTCGCCGGGGGCCGCCTGCGACAGTCGGCTGAAAGAGAGCCAGGCGACGAGGCCCACGATGACGAGGGAGAGGACCGCGGTGAGGCCCTGGAAGAGCAGCGCGCTCCCGAACGTCGCCTTCGGGTTCCGGCGCAGGACGAGGAAGGGGGCACCGAAGAGGTCGCTGAAGGACAGCGGGCGGAGCGGGATGAGTCCCGGCTTGGGCGGGGGAGCCCAGCCCTGCTGTGGACCGGGGGCCCACTGCGCGGCGTTCGCGTAGGGGTTCGCGTCGTAGCCGGCGCTCGGAGCCGCCTGAGGGGTGCCGTACCCGGGCTGCTGAGAGGGGGCGGACGGCTGGGTGTATGCAGGCTGCCCGTACGGAGGCTGCTGTCCGTACCCCGGCTGTTGTCCGTAGGGAGGCTGCTGTCCGTACCCGGGCTGCTGTCCGTATCCCGGCTGCTGGCCGTATCCGGCCTGCTGCTGCGAGTATCCGGAGGGTTGTGGGTACCCGGGCTGCTGCGGTGTCTGTCGGGGTGGCGTCTGTGCCGACCCGTCCGGTCGCTGCGGTTCCTCGGGGTTCGTCCACGGGGCCTGACCCTGATCGCCCATCTCGCCCCCGGCTCGCTGTTCACCGTCCATCAGCAGCACCCCCTCGCCGTCTCGAACCCCTCCATGTTGTCACACCGGGCCGGTCCGCGATCGGTCCTTCGGCGGTTCCGGGGGACAGTTCGACTACGCTGAGGCGAGACGTAAGGACACCGGTCAGGCAGCGCGGCCGGCCGGTCACACCCGAGACGGAGCTATGAACGCACGCATCCTCGTCGTCGACGACGACACCGCACTCGCCGAGATGATCGGCATCGTCCTGCGCACCGAGGGTTTCGAGCCGTCGTTCTGCGCGGACGGCAGCGGCGCGCTCCAGGCGTTCCGCGACACGAAGCCCGACCTCGTCCTGCTCGACCTCATGCTCCCCGGGATCGACGGGATCGAGGTCTGTCGCCTGATCCGGCAGGAGTCCGGCGTCCCCGTCATCATGCTGACCGCGAAGTCCGACACCGCGGATGTGGTCAAGGGCCTCGAATCCGGAGCCGACGACTACATGGTCAAGCCCTTCAACCCGAAGGAGCTCGTGGCACGGATCCGCACGCGGTTGCGCGCCCCGGCCGCCGACCTCGCCGAGACGCTCCGCATCGGGGACCTCACCGTCGACGTCGCCGGCCACGAGGTCCGTCGCGCCGACGGCGTCATCGGACTCACCCCGCTGGAGTTCGACCTGCTGCTCGCGCTCGCGAGCAAGCCGCAGCAGGTGTTCACCCGCGAGATGCTGCTCGAGCAGGTGTGGGGGTACCACTACAAGGCCGACACCCGGCTCGTGAACGTGCACGTGCAACGGCTCCGCGCCAAGGTCGAGGAAGACCCGGACAACCCCAAGATCGTCATGACGGTCCGCGGCGTCGGGTACCGCGCCGGCGCCGTCACCGGCTGATCCGACATGGCCTCCCGACTCGCCGGCTGGGCGGCCGACTGGCGTCTCTGGCGGACGTGGCCGCAGCAGCTGCGCTCGCAGTGGCGGCGCTCGCTGCAGTTCCGGACCGTCGCCATCACCGTCGGGCTGTCAGGGCTCGCCATCCTCCTGACGGGTGCCTACCTCTCCTTCAGCATCGGGAACGACCTCTTCCAGTCCCGGCTGCAGCAGGCGCTCGCCGGTTCCAGTCGAGCCATCGCCTCGGCGCAGAGCATCCTCGACGCCTCGGATGCCAGCGAGCGGGTCGCCCTGCAGCAGCTGATGGGAACGGTGCGGACCGACCTCCAGACCACGTCCGGCAGCAGCCTGATCGCCGCCTACCGCGCTCCGGGTCAGGACTTCAGCCAGGTGACCCCGCCGGGCTTCGAATCACCCGGGCTCGCCGGTGGCGTGATCTCGGACGAACTCACCGAGGCGGTCCGAGCCGACCCGGACACGCTCCAGTGGCAGTCGGTCACCCTGACCACCGCGGACGGCTCGTCGACCGCCGGCATCGTCGTCGGCTCGGAGGTGTCGATGCCGACCGCGGGGTCGTACGAGATCTACCTCGGGTACGACCTGAACGAGTCGGAGCAGACGCTCGGGTTCGTCCAACGCACCCTGTTCCTCGCCGGTGTCGGCCTGATGATCCTCGTCGGCGGCGCGGCGTGGTTCATCGTGCGGTTCGTCGCGACGCCCATCCGCTCCGCCGCCGAGACGAGCCAACGCCTCGCCGGTGGTGACCTCGACGTCCGCATGCCGGAGAAGGGTGAGGACGAGCTCGCCACGCTTGCCAGGTCCTTCAACGGCATGGCCGCGAGCATGCAGAAACAGATCAAGGAACTGGCCGAGCTCTCGCTCGTGCAGCAGCGGTTCGTCTCGGACGTCTCCCATGAGCTGCGCACGCCGCTCACGACGATCCGGCTCGCCGGCGACGTGCTCTACGACCAGCGGGACTCGTTCCCCCCGGCGACGGAGCGGACGGCGGAGCTGCTGCACGACCAGGTGGGCCGGTTCGAGATCCTGCTCGCCGACCTGCTCGAGATCAGCCGGTACGACGCGGGGAGCATCGAGCTCGATCTCGAGCCGACGAGCCTCGTCCATCTTGCGGAAGAGGTCGTCGACGAGCTGCGTCCCCTCGCGGAGCCGACCGGGTCGGATCTCCGCATCGTCGCGCCCGGCGGGTACTCGGCGGTCCCGATGGACCCACGCCGCATCCGTCGGATCGTGCGCAATCTCATCGGCAACGCCATCGAGCACGGTGAGGGGAAACCGATCGTGGTGTCGGTCGACAGCAACGAGTCCTCGGTCGCCATCGCCGTCCGGGACTACGGCCAGGGCATGACCCCCGAGGCGACGGAGCGGGTGTTCGACCGCTTCTGGCGCGCGGACCCGTCGCGCAAACGGACCATCGGTGGAACGGGTCTCGGGCTCGCCATCTCCCTCGAGGACGCGATCCTCCACGAGGGCTGGCTGGAGGTCTGGTCCGAGCCGGCGGGCGGTTCGTCGTTCCGCCTCACGATCCCGCGCGAGCCGGGGACGGAGATCGTGCGATCGCCGATCAGTCTGCCCCCGGACGACGCGATCGAGTCCATCGTCGACGAGCTGACCGCCCCGACGACGCGTTCGCTCCAGACGGTGACCGCACCCGACGACGATGAGGAGGATGCACGTGGTTGACCGCTCCGCACGACCTCGAAGACGATCCGTCGCGCGTCGGCTCGCCGCCGCCGCCCTCCCGGTGCTGCTCGTCGCGGTGCTCTCCGCCTGCGTCGGCATCCCTCGTGGCGGCTCGGTGCAGGACGGCGGCACCGTCGGAGGTGGCGATGGCGATGTGGACGTCAACTTCATCGCGCCAGGCCCGACGGAGGGCGCGACCCAGGAGCAGATCCTGCGCGGCTTCGTCGACGCGGCCGCGAGTCCGCAGAACAACTACGAGATCGCCCGCGAGTTCCTCGCACCGGAGCTCCGGTCCGACTGGGATCCCGACGCCGGGGTGACGATCGACCAGGGCGGACGGACGTTCGCGCCCGTCGCCGACGCGGTGCAGCTGACGGTCAGCCCCGTGGCCGCGGTGGACGACCGCGGCGAGTACCGGGAATCGGCGAACTCCTCGCCCCTCAGCTGGACGTACGGGTTCATCCAGGTGCGGGGGGAGTGGCGCATCGCGTCCGCCCCACCCGGCATCGTGCTCGAGGCCTCGACCTTCGCCGACGTCTTCGCGGCGTACTCGCTGAGCTACTTCGACCCGAGCTACACGCGACTCGTGCCCGACCAGCGGTGGTTCCCGTCCCGGGCATCCACGGCGACGCGGATCGTCGGGGCGCTGCTCGACGGGCCCGCGGAGTGGTTGAAGGGCGCGGTCGCGACGGCGTTCCCCGAGGGGACGTCACTCACGAGCGACGCGGTCCCGGTCGAGGCGGGTACCGCCCGCGTGGACCTCACCAAACCTGCCTTGCAGGCCGACGCCGTCACCCTCCAGCGGATGCAGCTCCAGCTGACGAGCAGTCTCGTGCAGCTGTCCGGCAGCGTGGGCGGTGTCGCAGCGGTCTCGAACGTCGCGATCACCGTGGTCGGCAACTCGACCCAGACGGTGTCACCGTTGACGCTCGCCGCACCACGCGTCGACCCTAGGGCGCTCGTGCAGCGCGGTGACGAGTTCGGCTTCGCCTCCGGCGACGGGATCGAGACGGTGCCGGGGATCTCGGCGGCGGTCGTCGCGGCCGGAGCGGACGCGGCGGTGCTCTCGGCCGACCACGACCAGGCGGCGGTGCGGTCCGCGGCGGGCGTCACGGTCGTCCAGGCCGACGGCGACGTCCGGCTGGTGGACGACCGGCCGGGGCTGCTGCCGCCGACCATGGATCCGTTCGGGTTCACCTGGACCGTCCCGGCCTCCGCACCCACGGCGCTGCTCGCGCACGACGCCGCCGGTGGCACGGTCCAGGTCACCACGAGCTGGACGGGTGCGTCCACGATCGACTCGATCCAGGTCTCCAGGGAGGGGACCCGTCTGGTCGCTCTCCTGCGTGACGGGACCCAGTCCCGACTGGTGGCCGCGGCGATCATCCGCGGGGATCGGAACGCGCCGTTGCGACTCGGCGACCCCGTCGAGCTCCGCGTGATGTCCTCGGCGGCGAAGACCGTCACCTGGGTCGACGACATCACGGTCGCCGTGCTCCTCGACGGCGACGATCAGACGACGATCCTCACGCAGCAGATCGGCGGGCGCTCGGCGCCGGTGCCGCCGCTGGCGAACGTGACGACCCTCGTCGGCGGGAACGGACTCACCCAGCTCCGGGCGCTCACGAGCGATGGCCGGCTCCTGCTCCCGCGGGGATCGAGCTGGCAGGAGGCGGGCGGTGACGTCCGGTTCATCGCGACGCAATTGGGTTCGCCCGACTGAGCGACTGCGCTCCACACCGTGCCGCCGGCCCGTCGGCGTGCCCGATCGATCGATCCTGCCCCGCGACGTCCCGGCGGCGCAGGATCATCGGAGCATGACTTCGACGCTCGATCAACAGGCGGCCCTCGATGCGACCCGGGCGGCCTGTCTCGACGCCTGGGCGTTGCTCGTGCCCGTGGTGTGCGCCGGTTGCGGGTCTCCCGACCGCGGCCTCTGCGACCGGTGTCGCACCCGTCTGTGTGCACCGGACGAGCCCGGGGGCGACGCCCGGGTTCGCTGGTCTTGCCCTGACGGCACCCCGGGCCTCGCTGCTCGTCGGTACGACGCGCTCGTCGGCGCCGTCCTGCTCGCCTACAAGGAGGACGCACGGGTCGGGCTCGTCCGGCCGCTGGCCGCAGCGCTGGAACCCGCGTTCCGGCTCGCGATGGCCGAGGCGGCACGAGGTACCGATGTTGTCGCCCCCGAGATCGCGACCGTCCCGGCCAGACGACGCGCCGCGCGGGAGCGGGGCTTCCATCCGGTGGAGCGGATCGTCCGGCGGCTCGGCGCCCGACCACACCGACCGCTCCGGTGGGTCCGTGAGCCGGCCGATCAACGCGACTTCGGCCGCGTCGAGCGGTTCGCGAACCTGGACGGTGCACTCGTCGCGCGTGAACCGCTCGACGGCCGTCGGTTCCTCCTCGTCGAGGACGTCGTCACGACCGGCGCCACGGTCTCGGAGGCGATCCGCGCGGTCCACGCGGCGGGTGGTGTCGTGGCCGGTGTCGTCGCGCTCGCCCGGGTCGACGGGTGAACGGTCGAGGTACCGGACAGCCGCCGGGTGAACACACACCGAACTCTGCTGATGACTTCCGCAGCCTCGGGCACTACGGTGGCAGAACGGCGCGAATGACCGCCCGAGACCGGGTGGTCAGCCGGATGAGGAGGTCGAACGTGGATATCAACATCGTCGGACTTGGACTCGGCATCACCGATCGGTTCCGCGAGTACGCGACCGAGAAGGCGGAGAAGGTCGCCCATCTGGTCGAGCAGGCACAGTCGCTCGACATCAAGGTGTCCCGCCACAACGACGCCAATGGTCGCAAGGGTGAGGACCGCGTGGAGCTCACGCTCGTGGGACCCGGGCCGCTGGTCCGGGCGGAGTCGACCGGCTCCGACAAGTACGTCGCCTTCGACCTGGCGATCGCTCGCATGCTCGAGCGCGTCCGCCGGTCCAAGGACCGCAAGCAGGAACACCGCGGCAAGCACCGGACCTCCCTGCATGCGGCGAGCAGCGAGGGCTTCAGCGGGGTCGACATCACGCCCGCGGCACCGGAGCTCATCGAGCAGGTCGCGACCGGGAGCGTCGCGACGCTGACCCGAGAGGACGAGGAACCCGAGGCGTACTCGCCCGTCGTGATCCGCACGAAGGAGTTCCCCGCCGAGTGGATGAGCCTCGAGGAGGCGGTGGACCGCATGGAACTCGTCGGTCACGACTTCTTCCTGTTCATCGACGCCGCCTCGGAGCGCGCGAGCGTCGTGTACCGCCGGAAGGGCTGGGACTACGGCGTGATCAGCCTCGAGGACGGCTCGAAGTAACGTCAGCTCCACCCGCCGACGCGGTCGCCCGGTTCGCCGGGCGGCCGCGTCGTGGTGTGTCGGTCCCGACGTCGAAGGCGGGGTCGCGCGCGCGCAGTCGTGCCGACGTCGCCGCGAGCCACTCGAGTTCCGCGGCGGCGCGTCGGCGCCGCGCGTCCAGGCCGATCCACGCGATGTCGCCCTGCGGGGTCGGTGGGAGGGCGGCGAGCGTGCTGTCGAGGTCCTGGGCGAGGTCGAGGGTCCACGCCTGCTGCACCGCGATCACGCCGTGGGCGTCGACCCCGCGCAACGACGCCGCGAGCGCGACCTTGTTCGGGAGTTCGTCCCGTGAGGCGCCCGTGGTGACCGGTGTCGACCACCAGGTGTCGAGGACGGACAAGCCGGCAGTCGTGATCCGGTAGAAGACGTGACCCTGCGCGTTCACCGCGGCGCGTTCGACGAGCCCGTCGCGCTCGAGTCGATCGAGGGTCGCGTAGGCCTGGCCGACGTTGAGCGCCGTCGTCGGCGTCGTCCGGCGGTCGAACTCCGCGCGCAGCCGGTACCCGTAGTCGTCGCCGGAGGCCAGGATCGCGAGGAGACCGTGCTTGACCGACATCGAACCTCCCACATATACCTACGCCGTATGGTGTGACCAGCCTACTGAGCGGACCGTCGCGCGGGACGGCGGCGCTCCGAGGACATCGGCGGACGGCCGATACACAGGGTCCACTCAAGCGACTCACCGCTAACATGTTGAGAGGACTGCCCCGTTCTGGTGCACCCCGTCCGTCCAGGTCAGTCGACCCGGGTGGAGATCAGGAACACGTAATGGAGAGCAATTCGTGGCCTCACCACTTGAGAAGATCCTTCGCGTCGGCGAAGGTCGCATCCTCCGGAAGCTGACCAGCCTCACGAAGGCGGTCAATGCCCTCGAGGACGACTTCACGGAGTTGAGCGACGAGGAGCTGAAGAGCGAGACCGTCGAGTTGCGAGAGCGCTTCGAGAAGGGCGAGACCCTCGACGACCTCCTCCCCGAGGCGTTCGCGGCGGTGCGCGAAGCGGCGCGTCGCACGATCGGCATGCGGCACTTCGACGTCCAGATCATGGGTGGTGCCGCCCTCCACCTCGGCAACATCGCCGAGATGAAGACCGGTGAGGGAAAGACACTCGTCGCGACCCTCCCGGCGTACCTCAACGCGATCGCCGGCAAGGGCGTCCACATCGTCACGGTGAACGACTACCTCGCGTCCTACCAGTCGGAGATCATGGGCCGCGTCTTCCGCGCGCTCGGCATGACCACCGGCGTGATCGTCGAGGGCCAGACGCCGGAGCAGCGTCGCGAGCAGTACGCCGCCGACATCACCTACGGCACGAACAACCAGTTCGGCTTCGACTACCTGCGCGACAACATGGCCTGGCAGGCCAAGGACATGGTGCAGCGCGGTCACTTCTTCGCCGTGGTCGACGAGGTCGACTCCATCCTCATCGACGAGGCGCGCACCCCGCTCATCATCTCCGGGAAGGCCTCCGGCGAGGCGAACCGCTGGTTCCAGGAGTTCGCGCGGCTCGCCGTCCGGCTCGAACCCGGCGAGGACTTCGAGGTCGACGAGAAGAAGCGCACCGTCGGCGTGCTCGAGCCCGGTATCGAGAAGGTCGAGGACTACCTCGGCATCGACAACCTCTACGAGTCCGCGAACACCCCGCTCATCTCGTTCCTGAACAACGCGATCAAGGCCCGCGCCCTGTTCAAGAAGGACAAGGACTACGTCGTGATGAACGGCGAGGTGCTCATCGTCGACGAGCACACGGGTCGTATCCTCGTCGGGCGTCGGTACAACGAGGGCATCCACCAGGCGATCGAGGCCAAGGAGGGCGTCGCCGTCCAGGCGGAGAATCAGACGCTCGCCACGGTGACGCTCCAGAACTACTTCCGTCTCTACGAGAAGCTCTCCGGCATGACCGGTACGGCCGAGACCGAGGCGGCCGAGTTCATGTCGACCTACAAGCTCGGCGTCGTACCCATCCCGACGAACCGTCCGATGCAGCGCATCGACCAGTCCGACCTCGTCTACAAGAACGAGGAGGCGAAGTTCGCGCAGGTCGTCGAGGACATCGTCGAGCGGCACGAGCAGGGCCAGCCGGTGCTGGTCGGCACGACGAGCGTCGAGAAGAGCGAGTACCTGTCACGGCTCCTCGCCAAGAAGGGCGTGAAGCACGAGGTCCTCAACGCGAAGAACCACGCGCGTGAAGCCGCGATCATCGCCCAGGCCGGGCGGCTCGGCTCGGTCACCGTCGCCACCAATATGGCCGGACGTGGAACCGACATTATGCTCGGCGGCAACGCCGAGTTCCTCGCCGTCGCCGAGATGAACGCGAAGGGTCTCAGCCCGATCGAGACGCCCGAGGAGTACGAGGCGGCGTGGGACGAGGTCTTCACGGAGGTCAAGGCCGCGGTCAAGGTGGAGGCCGACAAGGTCATCGAGGCCGGTGGCCTGTACGTCCTCGGCACCGAGCGCCACGAGTCCCGCCGTATCGACAACCAGCTGCGCGGTCGTTCCGGACGTCAGGGCGACCCGGGTGAGAGCCGCTTCTACCTGTCGCTCACCGACGACCTCATGCGCCTGTTCAACGCCGGCGCGGCCGAGAGCCTCATGGGTCGCCAGAACGTCCCCGACGACCTGGCGATCGAGTCGAAGATCGTGAGCCGCGCGATCCGCAGCGCTCAGTCGCAGGTCGAGGCGCGCAACGCCGAGATCCGCAAGAACGTGCTCAAGTACGACGACGTCCTCAACCGCCAGCGCGAGGCGATCTACTCCGACCGCCGCCACATCCTGGAGGGCGACGACCTCCACGACCGCGCGCAGCAGTTCCTGGAGAGCGTCGTCGACGACGTGCTCGACGAGCACACCGGCGAGGGCAACGGCGACGACTGGGACTTCGACGCCCTCTGGGCGGAACTCAAGACCCTCTACCCGGTGGGTCTGACGATCGACGAGGTGGTCCAGGAGGCCGGAGCGAAGGGACGGATCAACCGCGACTTCATGCGGCGCGAGATCCTCTCCGACGCGAAGCTGGCGTACACCAACCGCGAGGAGTCCCTCGGGGCGCCCGCGATGCGCGAGCTCGAGCGTCGGGTCGTGCTCCAGGTGATCGACCGCCGCTGGCGCGACCACCTCTACGAGATGGACTACCTGAAGGACGGCATCGGCCTCCGTGCCATGGCGCAGCGCGACCCGCTCGTCGAGTACCAGCGCGAGGGATACGCGATGTTCCAGCAGATGATGGGGCAGATCCGCGAGGAGAGCGTCGGATTCCTGTTCAACCTCGAGGTCGAGGTGAACGGCGAGGTCGACTCGAGTGCCGCCGCACCGGCGATCACGGCCAAGGGTCTGACGCAGGAGACGCCCGACACCGAGAAGCTGAGCTACTCCGCGCCGAGCGAGCAGGGCGGCGTCGAGGTGCGCAACCAGCGCGGGCAGATCGAGAAGGCGGCGACGGAGCGCGCTCAGCGCCTGCAGCAGGCCGGCGGCACCGCCGGCGAGGGTGCTCCGGCGACGAAGTCGACGCCGTCGGCCAAGTCTGCGCCGTCGGCGAAGGCGACGCGTGGGGCCTTCGGACAGCAGTCCGACGCCGCGCCCGCGGCTCCCAGCAACCGTTCCGACCGACGCAAGCAGGGCAAGAAGAAGTAGTCGCTCCGCGCACGACGAAGCCCTCCGGACCAGGAATCATCGGTCCGGAGGGCTTCGTCGTCGATCGGGCGTCCGCCCGCGCTCAGAGGACGCTGACGGAGGTGGCTCGCCACCGGCCGTCGAGGCCCTCGAGGCGAATGGCGACGGCGCGGGATCTGGCGCGGCCGTGCACCATGACGACGGATTCGACGACGCCGTCCCGTGGTTCGGTGACGGTGACGGTGCCGATCGAGATGAGGGGGACGCTCCCCGGGACCCCGCGGACGCGTCTGGCCCGTTCGGCGAGGATGACCCGCTTCAGCAGGACGGTGTGGACGTCGGCCGTGATCCAGCGGGCGAGCTGCGTGAGGTCGCGCGCTCCGGCGATGACCTCGATGACGCTGCGGGTCAGGTTCTCGAGGAGTGGCCGTGGGTCGGGGAGCTCGGCGCGGGGTGCGGGCTGGTGTCCGAAGAACTCGTCGCTCCCCGGACGGATGACGGAGCGAGGCTCCCGCGTGCGGCGCTCGGGGAGTGGGCCGGCCGGCCGGAGGCGTGCCGGGCGCGCCGCGGACTCGTCGTCGTCATGCCGTGCAGCGATGGTCATGGGGCCTCCGAGGGGGTTGGACGGTCGACCGGAGTGGGGCGACCGTATGTGGAATGTTAAACTAACCATGCCAGAGATCCGATGTCCAGTGCTTCGCCGAGCCGTTCCTCACTGTGGAGAACTCGTGACGCTTGGGCGGTCGGCGGACTAGCGTCGGCGTATGCGTTGGGACAGCCTGTTCGACGATCTCGCCGGCCAGCTCGACGACGAGCTCGAGGCCGACGACGCCGGCGTGCGACTGGAGGCCGAGCGGCTTCGTCGCGGACGGCTCACCCTGCGCGACCGCGTCCTGGCGCTGCAAGCAGATCTCGGCACCGACGAGGCGCTGGTGGTCGAACTCGTCGACGGCAGCACCTGGCGGCTTCGGGTCCGGAGTGTTGGCAAGGACTGGTTGCAGGCCAGCGCGGGGACGCAGGATCGCCAGGAGCTCATCGTCCCGCTCTCGGCCGTCGCAGCGGTCGCGTTGACCGAGACCCAGGTCGACTGGAGCCTCGACGAGGTCGCGCCGCACGAGCCACGTCTGCTCGACCGCCTCACGATCTCCTTCCTCCTGCGTGACCTCGCTCGCCGACGTTCAGGCGTCTTCGTGCGCACGCGCTCCGGCCGATGGGCCGGGACGATCGACCGCGTCGGTCGCGACCATCTCGACCTCGCCGTGCATGAGCCCGGATCCGTCAGGCGCGCCCGTGACGTCGAGCAGATCCGTCTCATCGCGTTCTCGGAACTCGTCGTCGTCGAGCGGGCGGACTGACTCGGCCGTAACCGGCCGATCGTCCGCGCGGGCGTCAGCTGAAGGGGAGGAGCGGCCGGAGTGTCGGGGCGCCGGAGAACTCCGTCAGCTCGGTGAACTGGGCCTCGTGCCAGAGCCCGGCACGACGGGCCTCCTCGTATCGACCCGAGATGAACGCCTCGAGCGCCGGGAACTCGATCCGCCACGGACCGCTGCGGCCGACCCTGATTGCGGGCAGCTCGCCGGTCTCGATGAGTCCGGAGATCTCCGCCGCCGACACGTTCAGGACGTCCGCCGCATCGCTGACGGTGAGGAAGCGGCCGAGCGGGGCCGGGTCGCGCTGCAGTTCCATTCCTCGATTATCCTCTCGTGCGATCGGCGTCCGGAGGTCTGTGGATAACTTCCACGGCGCCCGCCGCGCACTCGGCAGCATGGGGACGGAGACGGCGCACGGTGCGCCGACGAAGGAGGAGACGGTGCGGGGAATCGAACGAGGCCCGGGCGTGGAGCCGGTGGGTGCGAGGGCCGACGGGAGACCGCGCCCCGGTGGCGGCCCTGTCAGCCCGGATCCGACGCGCAATCGGAGCTGGTCGCGCTCGCGTGTCTGGGTGGACCCGCGGTTCCTGGTGGGCGTGATGCTCGTCGTGGCGTCCATCGCCGGCGTGTGGTGGCTCGTGACCACCTCCAGCCGCACGGTGCCGGTCTACGCGGCGTCCGAGACGCTGACGCCGGGGACCCCGCTCGACCGATCCTCCCTGCGTGTCATCGACACCCGGCTCGGCGCGGTCGAGGAGGGCTACCTCGGTGCGCAGGGGGATCCACCGGACGACGCCGTCGTCACCCGGACGATCGCGGCCGGGGAGCTCGTACCGCTCGCGGCCCTGGGTGAGGCGGACGCCGTGGGCGTGACCACCCTCGTGGTCGAACCGGCGGGCAGGCTCAGCGCCGACATCGTCCGGGGGACGGTGGTCGACCTCTGGGCTGCGGCACCCGAGGGCGACGGGTACGGGGTCCCCGAAGTGCTGGTATCGGCGGCGACCGTCGTCCGCGCGAGCGAGGACGAGGGGTTCCTGGCGAGGGGTGGCTCGGTCGCCCTCGAACTCGCGGTCCCCAGATCCGCGGTGGCGACGGTCCTCGCCGCCACCGCGGCGGCGCACCTGCTCTCGGTGGTCCCGACCGAACCCGGCGGCCACTGATGCTGCGGGTCGGCCTCGCCCTCGACCCGCGCGTCGAGGGCGAGATCCTCGCGACGATGCTCGATCTCGGACACCGGGTCGCGTGGCGCTGCCACGACGCGGCCGAACTCGAGGACCGTCTGGCGACGGGGTCGCCCGTCGAGGTGCTCCTGGTCTCACCCGCCGCCGCGGGCCTCCGGGCGGAACTCATCGACACCGCCGACCGGGTCGGAACCCGAGTCGTGGCGCTCGCCTCGGGTGAAGCGGAGCGTCGCCAGGCCACCGGGCTCGGGCTCGTGGACGTCGTGCTCCTGCCGGTGGATGCGGAGGAGCTCGAGCGGAGCATCGCTCCGATCGAGCTCGGTGACGCCGACCGTCGTGTGCCGGAACCGGCAGCGGGTCGGGTGATCGCCGTGTGGGGCTCGGCGGGTTCGCCGGGCACGACGACGGTGGCCGCCGGCATCGCGAGCGAGCTCGCGGCGCGCGGTCGACGCGTCCTGCTCGTCGATGCCGACACCTACGGCTCGTCCGTCGCGACCATGTTGGGGCTCCTCGACGAGGCACCAGGGTTCGCTGCCGCCTGTCGCCTGGCCGGCAGTGGTGCGCTCGACATCGAACAGCTCGAGCGCATCGCGGTGGTGCATCCGTCGCCGTCCGGTGCGTTCCGCGTGCTCACCGGCATCTCGCGTGCAGCGCGCTGGCCCGAGCTCTCGACCGAGCGCGTCGCGACGACCCTGGAGCGGTGCCGCGAGTGGATGGACGACGTCGTCGTCGACACGGCGTTCTGTCTGGAGGCGGACGAGGAGATCTCGAGCGACCTCTTCGCTCCGCGTCGGAACGGTGCGGCGTTCGCGGTGCTCGGTTCCGCCGACCGCGTGGTCGAGGTCGGGGCCGCGGACCCCGTCGGGATCACGCGACTCCTCCGCGGGCACGCGGAACTCGTCGAACTCGTCGATCCGACCAGGATCTCCGTCGTGGTGAACCGGCTGCGCAGCGTCGCGCTCGGTACCGGGCCGGCCGGCCAGCTGGCTTCGACGCTCTCCCGCTTCGGCGGGATCGAGGCGGCGGCACTCCTCCCCGAGGATCAGCGGGTGGTGGACGCCGCCGTCATCGCCGGGCAGTGCCTCCGCGACCAGGCGCCGCGTGGCGCGCTCCCCACAGCGCTGCGCCGCTTCGTCTCCGCAGAGCTGGAGGACCATCCGGCGACATCGCGAGGCCGCGACCGTGGCCGGGGTCGGCGGTCGCTCCGACGCACCCGCGGTCGCCGCCGTGCGATCGAGCGGACACGGCGCCGTGAATAGCGGGAGTGTCGCCCAATACATATCCAGGTGAACACCCGAATATGCAGCGCACCCCGATATATTCATCTGCATTGTTTCGGGAGTCGATTCCGTTATCCGTTGGGTGATGTATTCAATGGGTATCGCGCGGCAATTCGTAATCGTCTGCGACGGCTCGTTATGATTGAATAACCGTCGGATTCACCACGGATTGTTTCAGGAGGACCCCCATGGCTCAGAAAGTCACCACCACCTACATCGATGATCTCGACGGCAGTGAACTCGCCGCCGGCGCGGGCGAGACCGTGCGGTTCGCCATCGACGGAACCGAATACGAGATCGACCTCGGTTCCGACAATGCGAAGAACCTCCGCGAATCGCTGAAGCCGTTCATCGGCGCCGGACGTCCGGTCAAGCGTGGCCGTCGCACCTCGGGCACGAGCACGCGGAACAGTGCGGAGAACCTCGCGGCGATCCGCGAGTGGGCCGCGAAGAACGGGCACGCCGTCTCCTCTCGTGGACGCATCCCGCAGGCCGTCCAGGACGCATACCGCGCCGCCAACTGACGTCCCGCACCTGACACGGCGCTCGGTCCACCCCCGTGGTCCCGGGCGCCGTCGTCGTCTGCCGAGCAGCCCGGCGCGGGCTCCGTCCCGGGAGTCGGTCCGCACTCGACGCGCGCCGCCCGAGCCTAGACTGGGACCGTGTCGACGCTCAGTGATCTCGTTCTCGCCCAGGGCCGCTCCAGTGCGGCCGACGTCGAGTGGCTGCATATGCTGCTCGCAGACAGCCAACTCCTCGCAGACCTCGCATTCGCGGATATCGTCATCTGGGTGCCGACGGATTCGGGGAGTTTCATCGCCGTCGCGCATTCCCGGCCGTCCAGTGCCGCCACCCTCTTCTATCGCGACTTCGTGGGTCAGTCGATCAAGCAGGAATGGCGCAAGCAGGTCACCGATTGTTTCGAGAGCGGGCGGATCATCGAGTCGTCCGCACCCGATTGGTATGAGGAGACCCCGACCCGCGTGCGCGCGGTCCCGGTGGCACGTCGGATCTCACCGACCGAGAAGACGAACGCCGACGGACCGATCGCGGTCATCACCCGGCACACGAACCTCGGCGAAGCGCGCACCCCGAGCCGTCAGGAACTCACGTTCAACGACTGCGCGAGCGACCTGTTCGAGATGATCGCGGTCGGGGACTTCCCCGACCTCGGGGCGCCGACCGGACCCCGCCGGGGCGCTCCACGCGCCAGCGACGGACTGATCCGACTCGACGTCGACGGGACGGTCACCTTCGCCAGCCCGAACGCACTCTCCGCGTTCAACCGCATCGGCTTCGCCGAGGAACTCGAGGGCGAGTCGCTCGCGGACGTCACCACGCACCTGCTCTCGGGCACGGGGACGGTCACCGTCGACGAGTCCCTCCCGCTCGTCGTGACCGGACGCGCTCCGTGGCGCACCGACATCGAGGACAAGGGCGTGACGGTGTCCCTCCGGGCGATCCCGTTGCGGAGCCGGGGTGAGCGCGTCGGCGCGATCGTCCTCTGCCGCGACGTCAGCGAACTGCGCCACCAGGAGCAGGAGCTCATCACCAAGGACGCGACCATCCGCGAGATCCACCACCGGGTCAAGAACAACCTGCAGACCGTCGCCTCACTCCTGCGTATCCAGGCGCGACGGACGCACTCCGAGGACGCGCACGACGCCCTCACCCAGGCCATGCGGCGTGTGGCGGCCATCGCGGTCGTCCACGACACGCTCTCCGAGGGGCTCAACCAGAACGTCGACTTCGACGAGGTCTTCGAACGGGTGCTGCTGCTCGTCGCCGAGGTCGCGAGCTCGCACAACACCACCGTCCGGCCCAAGTCCTCCGGCTCGTTCGGGGTGCTCCCGAGCGAGTACGCGACCCCGCTCGCGCTGGCCCTCACGGAGCTCGTCACCAACGCGGTCGAGCACGGCCTCAACGGGCGGGACGGCGACGTGGAGATCACCGCGGACCGCACCGACGAGTTGCTGAGCGTCCAGGTGCGCGACAACGGCGTCGGCCTGCCCGAGGGCAAGGTCGGCTCCGGGCTCGGAACGCAGATCGTCCGCACGCTCATCCAGGGGGAGCTCGGCGGGACCATCGACTGGCACACGCTGATGGGCAGCGGGACCGAGGTCACGATCGCGATCCCGATGCGCTGGGTCGCCAAGAGCTGAGATCGAACCGGAGGCGACCGAACGGGGCCGCCGCCGCCCAGACATGCGAGAACCCCGGTGCCGTGATCGGCACCGGGGTTCTCGTGCAGGACTAGGAGGCGCGGCGGGCGCGAGCTGCGCGGCGCTTGAGCGCGCGACGCTCGTCTTCGCTGAGGCCGCCCCAGACACCCGAGTCCTGGCCGGTCTCGAGCGCGTACTGGAGGCAGAGCTCGGTGACACTGCAGGTGGCGCACACGGCCTTCGCCTTGTCGATCTGATCGACCGCCGGACCGGTGTTCCCGACCGGGAAGAACAATTCCGGGTCGACGGTCAGGCAGGCAGCTTTATCGCGCCAATCCATAGGGGAGCTCCTTTTATTGCATGGTGAGATGTCTTCAACCGAGTGAGGGGTCTCGGGAAGGGAAAGCCGAAATGCGAGGGGGATGATCGTCCGGGAATCGGGATCTGTCCACACCCTCGTGGACCTCATGTCGGCCTCAAACATGGTTTCATATCGGTAAGAGCAAATCAATAGTCAAGTTTGGGTGAACCCTGTGAGTACCGACCGCAACACCGCTTCCGCTCCGAACCCTCAGGAACGCCGTCACCCCGCCGTGCTGGCCTTCGTGGCCCTCCTCGTGGTCGAGGCGCTGTTCATGATCGGGCTCTCGGCGTGGTTCCTGTTCGAGCTGGTCGCGGCGACACCGGCATCGTTCACGAGCGCGCTCGCGATCTTCGTCATCCTGCTCATCGCGACGGCGTTCGTCACCGCACTCGCGCTCGGGGCCGTGCGCGGTCGGAGCTGGATCCGCGGTGGCGCGGTCACGTGGCAGCTCGTGCAGATCGCCGTGGCGGTCGGCGCGTTCCAGGGGGTCTTCGCGCAACCCGCCATCGGATGGTGCCTGCTGGTGCCGTCGCTCGTCGTCCTCGGGCTCCTGTTCACGCCCGCGGTCGCCGCAGTGACCCGCCGCGAGCTCTGAGCGCGGCGGGCCACCGGTCGCCCGTCAGGCGTCGAGGCCGAGTGCCTTCCGGAGGCTCTTCACGTGTCCGGTGGCCTTCACGTTGTACCGGGCCAGGGAGAGCTCGCCGGCCTCGTCGATCACGAACGTCGAGCGGAGGACGCCGGTGACGATGCGTCCGTAGGAGTTCTTCTCGCCGTAGGCGCCGTAGGCCCGGTGCACGGTCAGCTCGGGGTCGCTGAGGAGCGGGAACGTGAGCCCGTCCTCCTCCTGGAAGGCTTTGAGCTTCTCGACGGAGTCCTTCGAGACACCCAGGACCACGTACCCGGCACCGGCGAGCGACGCGAGGTTGTCGCGGAAGTCGCAGGCCTGCGTCGTGCAGCCGGGCGTCATGGCGGCGGGGTAGAAGTAGAGGATGACCCGTCGGCCGGCGAAGTCGGCGAGCGACACGGCCGAGCCGTCCTGGTCGGTGAGGGTGAACGTGGGAGCCGGGTCGCCGGCGGACAGACGGATGGGTTCGGGCATGTCCACCAGCCTACTCAGGAGTACTGGTCGGCCTTGATCGTCGCGAAGGTGCCGAGCAGCCGCTGGAGGGAGTCGAGGCGTGCCGGACCGTTCTCCCCGAGCCGCCCCTCGGCGACGGCCTCGATGATCGCGCAGTCCGGCGCGTCCGGCAGGTGGGTGCAGCCGCGCGGGCATTCGAGCGCGATCTCGGCGAGATCGGTGAAGGACTTCAGGATGTTCGCCGTGTCGACGTGCCCGAGGCCGAACGAACGGACGCCGGGGGTGTCGATGACCCATCCGGAACCGGCGGGGCTCTCGATCCGCAACGACACCGTCGATGAGGAGGTGTGGCGCCCTCGACCGGTCACGACGTTCACATGACCCGTGGCGCGTTCGGCCGTCGGGACGAGCGCGTTGACGAGGGTCGACTTGCCGACACCCGAGTGGCCGACGAACACCGTGTCGTGGCCGACGAGGGCCTCGGTGATCTCCGCGAGCGGGACGTCGTCCTCGCGGCTGCGGAACACGCGGAGCCCGAGCCCGGCGAAGTTCGCGAGGAACTCGTCGGGATCCTGCAGGTCGGTCTTCGTGATGCAGAGGATGGGGGTGATCCCGGCGTCGTAGGCTGCGACGAGGTAGCGGTCGACGAGGCGTGCCCGCGGCTCGGGGTTCGCCGCAGCGACGACGATGAGCATCTGGTCGGCGTTCGCGACGACGACGCGCTCCATGGCGTCGGTGTCGTCACCGCTCCGGCGGAGGAGCGTGGTCCGCGGCACGATCCGGACGATGCGGGACAGCGTGCCCTCGGCGCCCGAGGTGTCGCCGACGACGTCCACGCGGTCGCCGGTCACGATGGCCTGTTTCCGGAGTTCGCGGGCACGGGTGGACGTCAGCACGCGCTCGTCCGGCGTGCCCTCGTCGAGGAGGACGGTGTACCGCCCGCGGTCGACGGCGAGGACGCGCGCGGTCAGGGCGTCGAGATGTTCCGGCCGGGTCTTCGTCCTGGGGCGGTTCGCCTTCGGGTTCGGTCGCATCCGGATGCTCGACTCGTCGATCTCGAGTCGGTCGTCGTCATCGTCGGCGTCGTCGCTCCACCAGCTCATCGGCTCAGGCTCCGAGCATCGCGTGCCACAGCTCGGTGAACTGCGGGAGCGTCTTGGCGGTGGTGGCGATGTTCTCGATGGTGATGCCGGGCACGACGAGGCCGAGAATCGCGCCGGTGGTCGCCATGCGGTGGTCGTGGTAACTCGACCACTCGCCACCGTGGAGCGGGCGGGGGTCGATGCGGAGGCCGTCGGGCAGTTCCGTGACGGCTCCACCGAGCTTGTTGATCTCGGTCGCGAGGGCCGCGAGGCGGTCGGTCTCGTGATGACGGATGTGCCCGATGCCCGTGATCGTGGAAGGACCGTCGGCCAGTGCCGCGAGGGCGGTGAGGGCCGGTGCGAGCTCGCCGCCGGTGGTGAGATCGAGGTCGACCGCGGTGATGCGCTCGCCACCGGTCACGGTCAGGCGGTCGCCCACGAGGGTGACGGTCGCTCCGAAGCGGGGGAGCAACTCGGCCAGGTCGGCGCCGACCTGCGTGGTGGACGCCGGCCAGCCGCGCAGGGTCACGCTGCCGCCCGTGACGAGCGCCGCGGCGAGGAACGGAGCGGCGTTGGAGAGGTCGGGCTCGAGGTCGACGTCGCGTCCGGCGATCGTCCCCGGCTCCACCACCCATTCGCCGACGGCGGGCTGCTCGACGGTGACCCCGCGTGCCGCGAGGGCGGCGATGGTCATCTCGATGTGGGGGAGGCTCGGCAGGCGTTCACCCTCGTGGACGAGGTGGAGCCCCTGTTCGAAGCGCGGAGCGGCGAGGAGCAGGCCCGACACGAACTGGCTCGACGACGAGGCGTCGATCGTGAGCTTCCCGCCGGCGATCGCGCCGGTGCCGTGCACGGTGAAGGGGAGCGCCTTCCGTCCGTCGTCGCTGATGTCGACGCCGAGCGCCTGCAGGGAGGTGATCATCGTGGACATCGGCCGGTTCCTGGCCGAGGGGTCGGCGTCGAACACGGTCGGACCGAGGGCGAGGGCGGCGAGGGGCGGGACGAACCGCATCACGGTGCCGGCGAGACCGCACTCGACGGTCGTGCTCCCGAACAGCTCACCGGGGGTGACGAGCCAGTCGGCGCCGAACGCACCCGTCGCCGGGCGCTCGACGATCGTCGTGCCGAGGGCGCGGAGGGCCTCGACCATGTTGGTGCTGTCCATCGAGTGGAGGGGAGCGCGCAGCAGCGAGGGGCCGTCGGCCAGCGCGGCCAGGACGAGCTCCCGGTTCGTGAGCGATTTGGACCCCGGGAGCGACACGGACGCGTCGACCGGCCCACCCGCGACGGGCGCCGGCCAGGCTGCGTCGTCGTGCTCGGGTTCGGCATCGCCGTACACGTCGAAATCTGGTGCGGAATACGGATTGGTCAACATTGGTTCCAACAGTAGTCGGGGTCACGAGCAGAAGGAGGAACGGATGTCCACAGCGGTATTGGAACGACCGGTGACCGAGGCCGATCACGGCCCTCGGGTGCTGGCCGTAGACTGGCCGGTGATGACCTCCGTCGACCCAGAAGCCCTTCCGGCCGAGCCGGACCCCCGATCACTGTTCGAAGCACAGGCACTGCCGTTCATCGACCAGCTGTACGGCGCTGCCATGCGCATGACGAAGAACCCGTCGGACGCTCAGGACCTGGTCCAGGAGACGTTCGTGAAGGCCTTCGCCGCGTTCGCGCAGTTCGAACAGGGCACCAACCTGAAGGCGTGGCTCTACCGCATCCTCACGAACACGTACATCAACACGTATCGGAAGAAGCAACGCGAGCCGTATCAGGGCACCATCGACGACCTTGAGGACTGGCAGTTGGGTGGTGCCGAGTCGATCAGCGCCACCTCGAGCCGGTCCGCCGAGGCCGAAGCGATCGATCACCTGCCGGACAGCGACGTCAAGGACGCGCTGCAGGCCATCCCGGAGGACTTCCGCCTCGCGGTGTACCTCGCCGACGTGGAGGGCTTCGCCTACCAGGAGATCGCCGACATCATGAAGACCCCCATCGGGACCGTGATGAGTCGTCTGCACCGTGGCCGACGACTCCTGCGCGACCTGTTGGCCGACTACGCCGAATCACGCGGCTTCAGCGTGACGAAGCAGGGGAGCAAGAAATGAGCGACTGCGGCTGCGACAAGGCCAAGAAGGACCTCGAGGAGTACCTCCGTCACGAGGTGTGCAAGACCGAGGCAGCGGACATCCGTGAGCACCTCGCGAGCTGCCCCGAGTGTCAGAACGAGGCGCTGGTCGCCCAGACGCTGACGGAGGCCGTGCAGCGCGCCTGCAAGGAGACGGCACCCGAGGACCTCAAGAACCAGGTGCTGGCCTCTCTGCGCGCCACCCAGGCCGCACACGAGAGCGCCTGACCCCGGTCCCTCCGGTTCACCCGGCACCGTCGAGGCGGGACTCCTCGACGTCGAGCATGCGCTGCGCCCTCGCGAGCACCTCTGAGGGGTAACTCCCGGTCGCGCGCGCGTCGAGGAGGGCGTCCCGTTCAGCGTCGAGCACTCGCCGCCTGAGCTGGCGGTACTGCTCATGCGGCCCGACGCCGGCGTCCGTGCGCTCCGCAGCCGACTCCACGCGGATGAGGCTGGTGGTGCGCACCCGGTCGACGACGGCGGGGTCGAACGGCTCGCCGTCGTCGGTCTGGAGTTGCGGGTCGTCGAGGGCGGCGACGCCGACGGTCGAGATCTCCTCGACGAGGCCCGCCAGCTCCGCCGTCGCCGCTTCCTGGTCCGTGCCGCCCACCCGGCTCAGCCGGATGACGAGCGGCAGCGATCCGCCCTGCAGGAGGAGCGTGACGATCGCGACGACGAAGGCGATCAGCACCAGTTCGGCCCGATACGGGGTCTCGAGCGGGAGCGACTGCGCGGCCGCGATCGTGACGACGCCGCGCATGCCCGCCCAGGCGAGGACCGCTCCACCCCGCCAACCGAGGCCTTCGCGTTGGAGGAAGTCGAGGTCGGCGCTCCGGCGGGCGATCGACCGGGTGAAGGCGGCCTTCCGTCTGGCGGACCGGGGGTTCTCCGAGGGGTGGTCCTCCAATCGTGCCGAGAACTCGTCGAGTTTCGGTCGCCGCGACAACGCCTCGCGTTCGTCCCGACGCAACGACCAGACGAGGCCGCCGACGAAGACGATCCGCACGACGATGAGCGTGCAGGCGGTCAGGAGTCCGAGGCCGATCGACGGCCAGATGCCGAGGTCGTCCTGTTCGACCTGCGAGACGATGGCCTCGAGTTCCAGTCCCATGAGGAGGAACACTCCGTTCTCGAGGAGGAACTGGGTGGTCCGCCAGTTGATCCGCTCGCTGATGCGGTCCTGAGCGGTGAAGTACTTCGCACTCTGGTGACCGGTGTAGAGCCCGGCGACCACGACGGAGAGCACTCCGGAAGCGTGGAAGTGCTCGGCCGGGAGGTATGCGATGAACGGCACCGCGAACGAGACGACCGTCGTCAGCACGGGGTCCCCGAGCCGCGATCGGATGCGGACGGTCACGAACCCCACGACGATCCCGATGGCGATGGCCAACGCGACGGCGTAGGCGAAGTCGCCGATCACGCCCCAGAGCGAGACGGATCCGGCGGTCGCCGCGATCGCGGAGCGGAGGAGCACGAGCGCTGACGCGTCGTTCACGAGGCTCTCGCCCTCGAGCACGCTGACGAGGCGTGGCGGCATGCCGAGCCGCTTCCCGATCGAGGTCGCGGCGACGGCGTCCGTCGGACTGACGACCGCACCGAGGGCGATGCCGGCGGCCAGGCTGAGGTCGGGCAGGATCGTCGAGAGGATGAGGCCGATCAGCACGGACGAGACGACGACGAGGACGACCGACAGCCCCGAGATCGCCTTCAGGTTGCGACGGAAGTCCACCAGCGGGACGTTGACCGCAGCCGAGTACAGCAGCGGGGGCAGCACGCCGGCGAGGATCCACTCCGGCTTGACCTCGACGTCCGGCACGAACGGCAGATAGCTGAGCGCCAGCCCGACGAGGACGAGGATGAGTGGGGCTGCCACGCGCAGCCTGGTCGCGAAGCGGGCCACCGCGACGATGGTCACCACCGCGACGACGGCGAGGAATGCGAAGTCCATGGCGTCAGCCTATTGGCGCTGGCTCACCGACCACCCACGGATCGCTGTCGTCCCGCTGACGACGAAGGCCGCCCGTTTCCACGGGCGGCCTTCGTCGTCAGCTGTCGCGTCAGAGTGCGAGCGCCGTGCGCAGCAGCTCGGCTTGCTCAGCGGCGTGGCGCTTCGCGGAACCGGTCGCGGGTGACGCGGAAGCGGTCCGCGACACGTTGCGGATCGTCCGGCCCTCGAGGTGCTTCGCGGCCTCGAGGCAGATGAACGGCCATGCACCCTGGTTCTCGGGCTCGTCCTGCACCCAGACGAGTTCGGCGTTCGGGTACTGGGCGACGACCGCGTTCAGCTCCGCCGCGGGGACCGGGTAGAACTGCTCGACGCGGACGAGGGCGATCTCCTCGTTCGGCTGCTTCTGCAGTTCGCTCAGCAGGTCGTAGTGGATCTTGCCGGAGTGCAGCAGGACGCGCTTGACGGCCGACTTGTCGGTGATCCTGGCGTCGTCGATCACCGGCTCGAAGCGACCCGAGGTGAAGTCGGCCACCGGGCTGGTCGCGCCACGCAGTCGCAGCATCGCCTTCGGGGTGAAGACGACGAGCGGGCGGCGCGGGCGTGCGTACGCCTGACGGCGCAGCAGGTGGAAGTACGACGCCGGGGTCGACGGGCGCGCGACGGTCATGTTGTCTTCAGCGCAGAGCTGGAGGAACCGCTCGATCCGCGCGGAGGAGTGGTCGGGCCCCTGCCCCTCGTAGCCGTGGGGGAGGAGGAGCGTCACGCTCGACCGCTGGGACCACTTCTGCTCCGCGGAGGAGATGAACTCGTCGATGATGGTCTGCGCGCCGTTGGTGAAGTCACCGAACTGCGCCTCCCACAGCACGAGGGCGTCGGCCCGCTCGACCGAGTAGCCGTACTCGAAGCCCATGACCGCGTACTCACTGAGGAGCGAGTCGTAGATCCAGAACCGTGCCTGGTTGTCGCTGAGGTTCGCGAGCGGCAGCCACTCCTGGCCGTTGACCCGGTCGTGGAGGACGGCGTGACGCTGCACGAAGGTGCCGCGGCGGGAGTCCTGACCGGACATGCGCACCGGCGTGCCCTCGATGAGGACGGACCCGAGGGCCAGCAGCTCGCCGAAGCCCCAGTCGATGTTGCCGTTGCGGCTCATGTCGAGGCGCTTCTCGAGCAGCTGCTGCACCTTCGGGTGCACCGTGAAGCCGGCCGGCTTGTTGTTGAACGCGTCGCCGATCAGCTGGACGACGCCCTCCGAGACCCCGGTCGTCTCGAGCTCGCCGGAGTAACCGTCCTCGTCGAGGACCTCCGTCGGGATCGGCGTCGGCGAGGTCTGCTCGGCGTGCGTCTCCATGAAGGCGCGCTCGAGGCGGTCCTGGAAGTCGCGGTGCGCGGCCTCGTACTCCTCCTCGGTGATGTCGCCACGGCCGACGAGCGCCTCGGTGTAGAGCTTCCGGACCGAGCGCTTCGCCTCGATGAGGCTGTACATGAGCGGCTGCGTCATCGACGGGTCGTCGCCCTCGTTGTGGCCGCGTCGGCGGTAGCACACGAGGTCGATGACGACGTCGCGCTTGAACTCCTGGCGGTACTCGAAGGCGAGCTCCGCGACCCGCACGACGGCCTCGGGGTCGTCGCCGTTCACGTGGAAGATCGGCGCCTGGATGGTCTTCGCGACGTCGGTGTTGTAGATCGACGAACGGCCCTCGCCGGGAGGCGTCGTGAAGCCGACCTGGTTGTTGATGACGACGTGGACCGTGCCGCCGGTGCGGTAGCCGCGGAGCTGGGACAGCTGCATCGTCTCGAGGACGACACCCTGACCGGCCATCGCTGCGTCACCATGGATGAGGATCGGGAGGGTGCCGAACGCACCGATGGGACCGCGGTCCTGCTTCGCGCGGACGATGCCCTCGAGCACGCCGTTGACCGCCTCGAGGTGCGAGGGGTTCGCGGCCAGGTAGACCGGGATCTCGCGGCCGTCCTCGGCCTTGAACGTGCCCTCGGTGCCGAGGTGGTACTTCACGTCGCCGGAACCGTGGCTCGCCGGGTCCTGCGTGCCCTCGAACTCGCGGAAGATCTGACCGTACGTCTTGCCGGCGATGTTCGTGAGGACGTTGAGGCGGCCGCGGTGGGCCATGCCGATGGCGACCTCGTCGAGCTGGGCCTGGGAGGCACCCTGGAGGATGGTGTCGAGGAGGGCGATGGTCGACTCGCCGCCCTCGAGGCTGAAGCGCTTCTGACCGACGTACTTCGTCTGCAGGAAGGTCTCGAAGGCCTCGGCCTCGTTGAGCTTGCCGAGGATGCGCATCTGCTCGTCGTGCGTCGGCTTCTCGTACTTGCGCTCGACCTTGCTCTGGATCCACTTGCGCTGCGCGGGGTCCTGGATGTGCATGTACTCGATGCCCGTGGTGCGGCAGTAGGAGTCGCGCAGGACACCGAGGATGTCGCGCAGCTTCGCCGTCCGCGCCGAACCGAAGGCCCCCGTGACGAACTCGCGGTCGAGGTCCCAGAACGTGAGGCCGTGGGTCTCGATCTCGAGGTCGGGGTGCGAGCGCTGCACGTACTCCAGCGGGTCGATGTCGGCCATGAGGTGGCCGCGGACGCGGAACGCGTTGATGAGCTCCTGGACGCGGGCGGTCTTGTCGACGGCGTCGGCGAGGTCGACGCTGATGTCGGGCGACCAGTGGATCGGGTCGTAGGGGATCCGGAGGGCCGCGAAGATGTCCTGGTAGAAGCTGCGGCTGCCGATGAGGAGCTCGTGCACCACCTTCAGGAACTCGCCGGAGCCTGCGCCCTGGATGACGCGGTGGTCGTAGGTGCTCGTGAGGGTGATCGTCTTGCCGATCGCGAGCTCGTTCAGCGTGCGCTCGGAGGCGCCCTGGAACTCCGCCGGGTACTCGAGGGCGCCGGCGCCGATGATGCAGCCCTGGCCCTTCATGAGCCGTGGGACCGAGTGGACCGTCCCGATGCCGCCGGGGTTCGTGAGCGAGATCGTCACGCCCTGGAAGTCGGCCCCGGTCAGCTTGCCCTTGCGGGCGCGGGTGACGAGGTCCTCGTAGGCGGACAGGTACTCGTTGAACGTGAGGGTGTCGGCGCGCTTGATGCCGGGGACCATGAGGGCGCGCGAACCGTCGGGCTTCGGCAGGTCGATGGCGATGCCGAGGTTGATGTGGGCGGGCGCGACGACCGTCGGCTTGCCGTCGGCCTCCTCGTAGTAGACGTTTTGGCTCGGGAAGTCCTTCAACGCCTGGATGAGCGCCCAACCGATGAGGTGGGTGAAGCTGACCTTGCCGCCTCTGGCGCGCTTCAGGTGGTTGTTGATGACGATGCGGTTGTCGATCATCAGCTTCGCGGGGATGGTGCGCACGCTCGTCGCGGTCGGGACCGTGAGGCTCGCGTCCATGTTCGTGGCGAGCGACTTGGCCATGCCCTTCAGGACCGTGACCTTGTCGACGTCCTCGGGAGCGGGCTCGGTCTGGTCGCTCTTCGGCTGCTGGACCTGGTTCGGGCTCGTCATGGGGGCGTCGGCCGGGATCGGGGCCGGCTTCGCCTGCACCGAGGTGGTGCGGGCCACCGGCTGCGCGCCGATGACCTGGATCGGAGCCGTCGGCGGGTTGACGCGGTTGGCCGCGTCCTCGGCGGGGGCCGTCGGAGCGGGTGAGCTCCCACCGCCAGCAGCCGCACCGGCGTCGGCTTGGTCGCCCGTCGTTCCCTGGGCGGCACCGTTCACCGGTCGGTAGTGCTCGAGGATCGGCCACCAGGAGCGGTCCACGGAATCCTTGTCGACGAGGTACTGCTCGTACATCTCGTCGACGAGCCACTCGTTGGCTCCGAATTCGTTCGTTGCGCCGTCTTCGGCGCCCACTCCGGTCATCTGGCTCGACACCGTCGATCGCCCACTCTCTCCGTTGAATTCTTGCTGTTTGCGGGCAGGGAACATGCCCGCACGATCCAGTCATCAAGCCTAAACCCATTCCGCCGTCGGCGCGGCTCGGACGCCGCTCGGGATACGGTGTTCTCATGCGGTTCATCGGTGAGATTCCCAGCCACGACCTGACCTACTCGGACGTCTTCCTCGTCCCCAGCCGCTCGGGGATCACGAGCCGGCTCGACGTCGACCTGGCTCCGGACGACGGCACCGGTGCCACGATCCCCATCGTCTCGGCCAACATGAACTCCGTCACCGGCCCGCGTCTGGCGGCGGCGCTCGCCCGCCGCGGCGGGCTCGGCGTCCTGCCCCAGGACATGCCGCTCCAAGACCTCGATGCGGCGATCCGCTGGGTCAAGGCACAGCCCGTCGCGTTCGACACCCCACTGATCATGCGCGACGACCAGACGGCCGCCGAGGCCCTGCGGCTCATCCCCGCGGTCGCCGGCCACGGCATCGTGCTCCACGACGAGCACGACGCGTTCGTCGGTTGCATTCCCGCCGCCCGACTCGCAACGGCACTGCCCGACGCACGGCTCGGCGACCTCGCGCGGGGCTCGCTGGCCTCGATCGACGCCGACGACGTCACCGGAGGCCGAGCCGCCTTCGACCTCATGGTGGCGGCGGACGTCGAGTTCGCGCCGGTGCTGCACCACGGTGCGGTCGTCGGCACGCTGAGCCGCACCAGTGCGCTCCGGTCGACGATCTACACCCCGGCGCTCGACGCGTCCGGCCGCCTGCGGGTCGCAGCGGCCGTCGGCATCAACGGCGACGTCGCGGCGAAGGCGAAAGCGCTCGCCGCAGCCGGCGTCGACGTCCTCGTGATCGACACCGCGCACGGCCACCAGGAGGGCATGCTCCGGGCCATCGCCGCCGTCCGGGCGCTCGGTCTCGGCCTCCCGATCGTCGCGGGCAACGTCGTCTCGTCCCTCGCCGTGCAGGACCTCGTCGACGCCGGTGCCGACATCCTCAAGGTCGGCGTCGGCCCCGGCGCGATGTGCACGACGCGCATGATGACCGCCGTCGGACGCCCGCAGTTCTCAGCGGTCCTCGAGACGGCCGCCGCGGCGCGGGCGCTCGGTGCGACGGTCTGGGCCGACGGCGGGGTCCGCTACCCGCGCGACGTCGCGCTCGCGCTCGCCGCCGGTGCGAGTTCCGTGATGATCGGTTCCTGGTTCGCCGGCACCATCGAGGCCCCGGGCGAACTCCAGCGCGCCGCCGACGGATCGATCTACAAGGAGAGCTGGGGGATGGCGTCGACGAAGGCCGTGCACGAACGCTTCGGTCGGCTCGACCCGTTCGAGCTGGCCCGCAAGACGCTCTTCGCCGAGGGCATCTCCTCCTCGCGCATCACGATCGACCCGCTGCGGCCGTCCGTGGAAGACCTCCTCGACATGATCACCGCGGGCGTCCGCTCCTCGTTCACCTACGCGGGTGCCGACACGGTCCCCGGCTTCCACGAGCGTGCGATCGTCGGCGTGCAGTCGGCGGCCGGCTACGAGGAGGGCAAGGCGCTGCCGGTCTCCTGGTGAGCCACGGGGCGGGCGCACGAGCAGGTGCGACGGCCACGGACGCGATGGGATGATGGACGCATGGTGGTGGACAAGCACGAGCACGGGTTCGGTGTCGGCATGCAGGTCTTGGTGCTCGTCGACCCGGAGACGGACCCGTCGACGGGGGCACGCGTGTCCGGCGTCATCGTCGCGCCGGGCCGACAGCGTGCAGCGGCCTTCATCTCGGTGTGGACCGACCGGCTGACGACGTGGATCGTCGAGTTCGACGAGCCCTTCGTCGCCCCGGACGGCAGCGGCCCGCACGAGTCGGCCGAGGTCCGCGAGACGTACCTGATCCCGGCGCCGTTCACCGAGGAGACCGCACCCGTCACCGTGTGACCGCCGCCCTCGTCAGGCGAGCGAGCGATCCATGATCGCCGAGGAGAGCGCTTCGACCGGGCCCGAGGCTGCCAGGGGGTTGGCGAGCAGCGTGAAGTCGACGCCCCCGAGGGGCGGCAGCTCGAGTCGGTTGCTCAGCATGACGAGGTCGCTCGGGATCAGGCTGCGGGGGAAGACCGCGACACCGAGGCCGGCGCGGACCGCGGCGAGCACCCCGTTGACCTCGCGGGTGCTGCAGGTGATCCGCCAGGTGCGCCCGGCCGCTTCGAGCGCGTCGATCGCGAGCTGGCGGGACAGGCTCGGGTCCTGGTAGGCGATGAGGGGGATCGGCTGGCCGGGTTCGATCGCCGTCTTCTCGAGGCCCACCCAGACCATCGAGTCGGTCCGGACGAGCTTCCCCTCGTTCTGGCCGGGATGCATCTTGATGAAGATGAGGTCGAGGGCCCCCGCCTTCAACCGGCGGTAGAGCGGACCGCTCTGGTTGACGGTGAGTTCCAGGTTGAGCTGCGGGTGGCCCTGCCGGAAGTGGCGGAGGATCCGGGGGAGCTGGGTCATCGCCAGGTCGTCGGCCGCCCCGAAGCGGAGGCGTCCGCTCATCGCCGAGCCGGTGAAGTAGCTCTCGGCCGCGGCGTGGGCGGCGAGGATGGTCCGCGCGAACCCGGCCATCGCGTCCCCGTTGTCGGTGAGCCGGACGGCCCTCGTGTCGCGGACAACGAGCCAGCGGCCCGCGGCCTCCTCGAGGCGGCGGATCTGCTGGCTGACCGTCGGCTGGCTCAACCCGAGCTGCGCGGCCGCCCGGGTGAAGTTCCGCGTCTCGGCGACGGCCAGGAAGGTGCGGAGGAGCGCCGGGTCGAACATGGTTCACCGATCATTCGGGAATCGAATAGGACTGATAGGGACCATCCTGCTCGGAAATGGCGGGCTCGGCAATAGCGTGGAGGGGAGCCAGCGGCCCCGGCCCGGGCTCCACCCATACGACACG
The DNA here is from genome assembly GCF_030209505.1 of Plantibacter sp. LMC-P-059a. NCBI lineage: Bacteria > Bacillati > Actinomycetota > Actinomycetes > Micrococcales > Microbacteriaceae > Plantibacter > Plantibacter sp. LMC-P-059a. The sequence continues at coordinate 223,726 of NZ_JARVRZ010000003.1, forward strand.
CACTCGACATACGAAACGCTGGCTCTCTCCGTGACCCCTCCCTCCGACACCGCCGTCGCTCCGCCGCCACCCACCGCACCCATGCCGATCGTGGGGGAGCGCCCCGCCTGGCGGGACACCTTCTCCTCGCTCCGCGTCCCGAACTTCCGGCTCTTCACGATCGGGCACATCGTGGCCACGACCGCGATCGGGATGCAGCGCATCGCGCAGGACTGGCTCGTCCTCGAGCTCTCCGGCAGCGTCGCGGCCGTCGGCATCACCGTTGCGATGCAGTTCGCGCCGATGCTCCTCTTCGGCCTGCTCGGCGGCGTCATCGCCGACCGCTACTCCAAGCGCGTGCTGCTCATGATCACGCAGTCGCTCGCCGCTGCACTCGCCGTGGCGCTGTCGATCCTGACGCTGAGCGGCGCCGTCGAGGTGTGGCACATCTACGTCATCGCCTTCATGCTGGGGCTCGTCACCGTGGTCGACAACCCGGCCAGGCAGGTGTTCGTCAACGAACTCGTGGGGCCCGCCAGGCTGCGGAACGCCATCAGCCTCAACTCCGCCGTGTTCCAGCTCGGGCAGCTCGTCGGCCCGGCGGTGGGCGGTGTCCTCATCACCGCGGTCGGTTCCGGGTGGTCGTTCGCGATCAACGCGCTCGCCTGTTCCGGCGTCGTCCTCACCCTGTCGCTCATGCGGGTCTCCGAACTCGTCCCGACCCCGGTCGTCGCGAAGGCGAAGGGGCAGCTCAAGGAGGGGCTGGGGTACGCGATGCGGAAACCGGCCATCCGCTGGACCGTCATCATGGTGGCGTTCATGTCGGTGTTCGCGTTCAACCTGCCGGTCCTGCTGGCGGCGTACGCCTCGGACGTCTTCGACATCGGTGCGAGCGGCTACGGGTTCCTCAACGCGCTGGTCGCGGTCGGCGCACTCACCGGCGCGCTCGCGTCCACGCGTCGGGGCGGCGTGAACCTCCGCATCGTGATCGTCGCGGCGGCCTCCATGGGCGTGCTGCAGGCGGCCGCCGGTGTCATGCCGGTGCTCATCCCGTTCGCCCTCCTCCTCGTGGCCGCGGGCGTCGCGAACCTGCTGTTCATCACGGCTGCGAACTCACTCGTGCAGCTGTCGTCGAACATGGCGATCCGCGGTCGAGTGATGTCGCTGTACATCCTCGTCCTGCTCGGCGGGCAGTCCATCGGCGGGCCGCTCATGGGGTGGCTCGTGGAGGTCGCCGGAGCGCACGTCGGCATGATCGTGTCCGGCGGGGTGCCCGCGCTCGCGGCGGGGCTCATCGGCCTGCGGTTCCTCCTGGTGCGCCGTCGACGGACACGCGCTGCAGGGCGTCGCTCCGGCACCGTCGAAGCTGAGAAGAACCCCGGGAATCCGGGGTCCACGGCGACGGAAGTCCGATAGACTCGTCCGCACAATGGACGACCCTCCTTCAGACAGATCCCCCGGCCACCATCCCCGCTTCGACCTGATCCGACCTACTGCGCCGTCGGCTCGATCCGGCGGTCGTTCCCTCCGTCCGGCGTCGACCGGCCAGCCCGGAGAGGACCGGCATGTCTGAGTGGATCATGCTCGGTGTCGGCCTCGTCCTGACGATCGGCACCGGTTTCTTCGTCGCCTCCGAGTTCGCCCTCGTGAACCTCGACCGCGCGGACCTCGAGGCCCGCCGCGATCGCGGTGAGAGCCGCCTGACGATGACGATCGCGGCACTCAAGATCACGTCGACGCACCTGTCGAGCGCGCAGCTCGGCATCACCCTCACCACGCTCCTCACCGGGTACACGATGGAGCCGGCGCTCTCCTCGATGCTCGCCGGTCCGCTCGGAGCGCTCGGCATCCCCGAGGCCGTCGTGGCGGTCGTCGCGACGATCGTCGCCATCACCGTGGCCACGCTGCTCAGCATGATCGTCGGCGAGCTCGTCCCGAAGAACTTCGCGCTCGCGTTGCCACGCCAGACGGCCAAGTTCGTCGTGCCGTTCCAGACCGCCTTCACCTGGGTGTTCAAGCCGGCCATCGTCGTCCTGAACGGCAGCGCCAACGGGCTGCTGCGCTCGATGGGCATCGAGCCCAAGGAGGAGCTGTCCGGAGCTCGGACGGCCGAGGAGCTCTCCTCGCTCGTGCGGCGTTCGGCGCTCGAGGGCACGCTCGAGGCCGACACGGCGACCCTGTTGAACCGCACGCTCCGCTTCTCCAACCTCGACGCCTCCGACGTCATGACGCCGCGCCCTCGCGTCGCCTCGATCCAGCGGGGGGAACCCGCCCAGGCGGTGCTCGCACTCGCACGGGCGACCGGGCACTCCCGCTTCCCGGTGACCGACGCCGACGCCGACGACATCACCGGTGTCGTGCACGTCAAACAGGCCATCGCGGTGCCCCGCGACCGGCGCGGTCAGGTGCCGGTTTCGGCGCTGCAGTCGCCGGCGTTGCGCGTCCCCGAGACGATGAAGCTCGACGTCCTCCTCTCGCAACTGCGCGGGCGCGGCTACCAGATGGCCGTCGTCGTCGACGAGTACGGCGGCACCGCCGGCGTCACGACCCTCGAGGACCTCGTCGAGGAGCTCGTCGGTGAGGTCGCCGACGAACACGACCGGTCACGGGCCGGCGTCGTCCGCGGACGGGACTCCACCACCTTCCCCGGCAGCCTCCGCCCCGACGAACTCCTCGAGCGCGCCGGTGTGCGCGTGCCGGAGGACGGCCCGTACGAGACCGTCGCCGGCTTCGTCATGAGTGAGCTCGGGCGCCTCGCCGTCTCAGGCGACGTCATCGAGCTCGAGGACGGCACCCTCCGCGTCGAACGACTCGACGGCCGCCGCATCGACCGGATCCGATTCACCCCGAGACCCGTCCCCACGGAGGAAGGTGGTGACGCATGAGCGACTGGGCAGGAATCGCCTGGCTCGTCGTGCTGCTGCTCGCGAACGCCTTCTTCGTCGGCGCCGAGTTCGCGGTGATCTCCGCACGCCGTTCGCAGATCGAACCGCTCGCGGAGCAGGGCAGTCGGAGTGCCAAGACCGCGCTCTGGGCCATGGAGCACGCCACACTCATGCTGGCGACGAGCCAGCTGGGCATCACCGTCTGCTCGCTCCTGATCCTGAACGTCTCGGAGCCCGCGATCCACCACCTCCTCGAGGTGCCGCTCGCGCTCACCGGTTGGCCGGAGGAGACCATCGGCACGGTGGCGTTCATCATCGCGCTGCTGCTCGTGTCCTACCTCCACGTCGTCTTCGGCGAGATGGTCCCGAAGAACCTCTCCTTCTCGATCCCCGACCGCGCGGTGCTACTGCTCGCACCACCGCTCGTGTTCGTCGCGCGGGTCTTCCGCCCGATCATCGTCTCGCTCAACGCGATCGCCAACGCCGTGCTGCGGTTGTTCCGGGTCGAGCCGAAGAACGAGGCGGCCAGCGCCTTCACGCTCGACGAGGTCGCGACGATCGTCGACCAGTCGACGCGCGAAGGAGTGCTCACGGATGCCACCGGCGCGCTCGTGGCGGCATTCGAGTTCACCGAGAAGAAGGTCCACGACGTGGCCCTGCCGCTCACGAGCCTCATCACGCTGACCGAGGAGGCCACCCCCTCCGACGTCGAGCGCGCCGTCGCGAAGTACGGCTACTCGCGGTACGTCATCGTGGACGAGGAGTCGGTCCCGATCGGCTACCTCCACCTCAAGGACGTCCTGCGGTACGACGACCTCGACGGCACGGGCGACGAAGAGCGCCCGGTACCGGCGAAGCACATCCGTCAGCTCGTGTCGGTGTTCGAGGGATCGGACGTCGAGGACGCCCTGACGACCATGCGTCGTTCCGGCGCCCACGTGGCGCGGGTGTTCGACGAGGCCGGGGACACGACCGGCGTCCTGTTCCTCGAGGACATCATCGAGGAGCTGGTCGGCGAGGTGCAGGACGCCACAAGGCGCCGCTGACCGGTATCGCCCACGCGAACGACAGGACGGCCCGCACGCGATCGCGTGCGGGCCGTCCTCGTGTGGGCCGGGCGGTCAGCCGCGCGGCTTCGCCCGTTCGTACTGGCCGGGCCAGGCGACGTCCACACCGAGCTCCGAGGCGGCGCGCAGCGCGAAGTGCGGGTCCCGCAGGGCTTCGCGTGCGACCATGACCGCCTCAGCCTGCCCGTCGGCCACGATGGCCGCGGCCTGCTGGGCGTCGGTGATGAGTCCGACCGCACTGGTGTCGACACCGGTGGAACCGATGTGCGCCGCGAACGGCACCTGGTAGCCGGGGGAGAGCGGGATCCGGACGCCACCGACGGCACCGCCGGTGGAGATGTCGAAGAAGTCCGCACCCCGCTCCGCGCACCAGGCGGCGACGGTCGCGGTCTGGTGCTCGTCCCAGCCGTCGTCCACCCAGTCCGTCGCGGAGAACCGGATGAACAACGGCATGCCGTCGGGCAGGACCGCACGGACGGCCTCGACGACGCGGAGCAGGAGCCTGGCGCGGTCCTCGAGCGACCCGCCGTAGGCGTCCTCGCGGTGGTTGACGAGCGGGGAGAGGAACTGGTGGAGCAGGTACCCGTGTGCGGCATGCAGTTCCACGACCTGGAAGCCGGCGTCGACGGATCGGACCGCCGCCTCGCGGAAGTCGTCGACGACCCGGTCGATGCCGGCCTCGTCGAGCGCGGCGGGGACGTCGTACCCCGGGAAGGCCTCGGCTGACGGGGCCACCGTCGGCCAGCCGCCCTGGTCGAGCGGGACGCTGCCCGTGGCGTCGGTGCCCCACGGGGCGAAGGTGGAGGCCTTCCGGCCGGCGTGCGCGAGCTGGATGCCGGGGACGGCGCCCTGTTCGACGATGAACGCGGTGATGCGGCGCCAGGCGTCACGCTGCTCGTCGTTCCAGATCCCGGCGTCCTGCGGGGTGATCCGACCCTCGGGGTTGACGGCCGCCGCCTCGGAGATGACGAGTCCGAAGCCGCCCGCCGCGAACTGGCCGAGGTGCATGAGGTGCCAGTCGGTCGGGACGCCGTCCCGGGCGGTGACGCTGTACTGGCACATCGGAGCGACCCACAGGCGGTTGGGGATGCTGCGGTCGCGGATGGTGATCGGATCGAACAGTGCGGGCACGGAACTCCTCTGGGACGGGCGACGGGGTGTCGCCTCTGGCGCAACGTCGCAGGGGCCGCTGCGATTCCCGTCCCGCGTGGCGGTGACTGGCTAGGGTGAAGGCATGGCCGAACCCCGACACTGGACCCCTGCCGACGCACGTCACTGGATCGCCGTGCCCGACGCCGAATCGGACAAGTACTCCCGAGGCGTACTCGGGGTGGTGACCGGATCCGACCACTACCCGGGCGCCGCCGTCATCGGTGTCGAGGCGGCGATCCGCACCGGTGTCGGCATGGTCCGCTACCTCGGCGCGGACCGCCCGACCGAGCTCGTGCTCCAGCGACGGCCGGAGATCGTGACCGCGGAGGGGCGGGTCCAGGCCTGGCTCATCGGCTCCGGCATGGATCCCGGCAAGCTGACCCGCGCCGAGAGCGCGCTCCTCGACGGCGCCCTGCACGGCGGTGAACCGGTCGTCGCCGACGCCGGGTCCCTCCGTCGGGTCGCGGCCGGGGCCCACCAGCGCGCGTTCGGGGTCGACGAGTCGTGGCGCATCGTCGCGACGCCGCACGTCGGGGAGTTGGCGACCATGCTGAGCGGCCTGGGGAGTCCGGCCGACGTCGAGGCGATCCGCGCCGAGCCGGTGCTGTACGCCGCGGACGTCGCGGCCCGGCTCGGCATCGTCGTGGTGCTGAAGGGCGGGACCACCCATGTCGTCGCTCCGGACGGCGAGGCGATCACGGTCGCCGGAGGATCGCCCTGGCTCGCGACCGCCGGCACCGGCGACGCGCTGGCCGGGATCATCGGGGCGCTGGTGGCCACCAACGCGGAACGCGTCCTCGCCGACCCGGCCTCGCTCGCGAGCATCGCCGCGAGCGGGGTACTCATCCACGCCGCCGCCGGGGACGCGGCCGCCGCCGACGGGCCGCTGGCTGCGTTGGACGTGGCCCAGGCCGTCCGCGGCGTCGTGCACGGTCTCCTCGCCTGATCCCGCGTCCTCCGACAGGCGGCGGACAACTCCCAGAACGCTCATAGCTCGCCCATAGGGAAGCTCAGGACACTGAAGCCACCGCGGCAGGGACCTCGCCGCGGCGGCCGGTACCCGGCCTCCACATAGCCCGAGGAGATTGAACGATGCGCAACCCCACCACCACCCAGCTCCCCGCACGGACGCCACGGCTCTCCGTGGCCGCGAAGAAGACGACGTTCGCGGCGCTCACCGGTCTCACCCTCATCGGCAGCCTGGCCGGATGCTCGGCAGCCGACGCCGGAAGCACGACCACGACCACCACACCGGACGCCAAGAGCTCGTCCACCCCGGAGGCCACCAGCGACACCGGCGCGGCGACGGGGTCCGGCTCGACCGACTACAAGGACGGCTCCTACACCGCCGACGGCAGCTACCAGTCGCCGAACGGCACCGAGTCGATCACGGTGACCGTGACGCTCGCCGAGGACAAGGTCACCGCCGTCGACGTCGTCTCGCACGCCGAGAGCGCGAACAGCAAGCGCTACCAGGCCGAGTTCATCTCCGGCATCGCCGGCGAGGTCGTCGGCAAGGACATCGACGGCCTCAAGGTCTCCAAGGTCGCCGGCTCCTCGCTCACGAGCGGCGGGTTCAACGCCGCCATCGACACGATCAAGACCGAAGCGAAGGGCTGAGCCGCCAGGTCGGCCGGACGATGAGCGAGACGACGCTGCGCTTCGACGGGATCGGCACCGGCTGGGAGCTCGACACCGTGCTGCCGCTCGAGCCGGAGACCGCCGAGGCCGTCGCCGCACGCATCGACCGGTTCGACCGCACCTGGTCGCGGTTCCGCGGCGACGCGTTCGTCGCCCGGTTCGCCCAGGGCCCCGTCTCGACGGCCTTCCCGGACGACGCCAGGGACGACGCGATCGCCCTGTTCGACACCTACCGCCGCCTGCACGACGTCACCGGCGGCGCCATGACCCCGTTCATCGGAGCCTCCCTCGAACGGCTCGGATACGACGCCGCGTACACGCTCGTCCCGCAGGGGCCGGCGCTCGCCGCACCGGCCTGGGACGACGTGGCCCGGTGGGACGGCGAGGTGCTCGAGACCGACCGCCCGCTGGTGATCGACATCGGCGCGGCGGGCAAGGGCCGACTCGTCGACCTCGTCGCCGACGTCCTCGTCGAGCACGGGCACGAGGCCTTCACCATCGACGCCTCCGGCGATCTGCGACACGAGCACGGGAGCGGCGCCCCGGAACCGCTCCGGATCGCGCTCGAGCACCCCTACGACCCCCGGAAGGCCATCGGGGTCGCGACGATCGAATCGGGCGCCCTCTGCGCCTCGGCCGTCAACCGTCGCGCCTGGGGCGAGGGGCTCCACCACGTCATCGACGGTCGGACGGGCGAACCGACGGCGACGGTCGCGGCGACCTGGGTCACCGCCGGGCAGGCGATGCTCGCCGACGGCCTCGCCACCGCCCTGTTCTTCACCGATCACGAGTCGCTCAGCGGAGCCTTCGCCTGTGAGAGCGTCCGCATGTTCACCAGCGGCCTCACGGATCGGTCCGCCGGCTTCCCCGGCGAGCTCTTCACCTGAGTCACGCGCCGTCGGGCATCGCCCTGGCGCCACCACCTTCCAGAAAGCAGACCGCACATGAACGGCCGCATCGGCTACTTCTTCGACACCGTCCTCGGACGGGTCACCATGTACCGCCTCGTGACGCTCTCGCTCGGCACCCTCGCGATCTACGCGTTCGTGCTGTCCCTGTTCGGCCAGGTGTTCTACAAACCGCTCGAACTGCTCGCGACGCTGGTCACACTGCTCGTCGTCGGGTACCTGACGAACCGGCTGTTCGGCGCCCTGTTCCAGGTGCGCCCGCACAGCGAGTCGTCGATCATCACCTCGCTCCTGCTCTTCTTCATCCTGTGGCCGACGAGCGATCCGGCCGCACTGGCCTGGATCGCTCTGGCCGCGACGGTCGGGTCCGCGTCGAAGTACCTGCTCGCGATCCGCGGCCGACATGTCTTCAACCCGGCCGCCCTCGCCGCCCTCGTGTCGAGCGTGCTCGCGAGCTACGTCGTCCTCCCCGGGGTGTCGCCGTCGGTCTGGTGGGTCGCCAACCCCTGGCTGCTGCCCGCGGTGGTCGTCCTCGGCGGCCTCGTCCTCGTCCGCACCAGGCGACTCACGATGGCGCTCGTCTTCATCGTGCTCTCCTGGGCGCTCGTGACCGTCCGACTCGTCGTCGGTGGCCAGGACGTGGGGCCGGCGCTGCTCGCCCCGCTCACGTCCTACCCGATCCTCTTCCTCGCCGCGTTCATGCTGACCGAGCCGCTGACCCTGCCGCCCCGGCGCTGGCAGCAGCTCGGCGAGGCAGCGATCGTCGCGGTGCTGTTCTCCATCCCGTTCATGCTCGGTCAGGTGGCGTCGACCCCGGAACTCGCGCTCATCGTGGGCAACGTGCTCGCGTTCGCCGTCGCCCGTCGCCGCGGGATGCGGCTGACGCTCGAGGGGACGCGCACGCTCACCCCGACGGCGGTCGAGTACCGGTTCAGCTCGAAGCGTCCGGTGCCCTTCGCGGCCGGCCAGTACCTGGAGCTGTCGCTGCCGCACCGCGGCGCGGACGTCAGGGGCTCGCGGCGCATGTTCAGCATCTCCTCCCCGCCCGACGACGATCGCACGATCCGCGTGGCGATGCGGGTCCCGGAGCGGGCCAGCAGCTTCAAGCGCGCGCTGAGCGCGCTGCCCGTCGGGGCGAGCCTCTCGGCCACCGGGGTGTGGGGCGACTTCGTCCTGCCGAAGGACCAGGCGAAGCCCGTCCTGCTGATCGCCGCCGGGATCGGGATCACGCCGTTCGCCAGCCAGTTGTCCCGGCTGCATCTGCGAGGCGAAAAACGCGACATCGTCCTCGTCTACGTCGTGTCCGATCCGCAGGAGCTCGCCTACGCCGCTGAGCTTGCGACCTGGGGGACCCAGGTGCTCGTGGTCGGGCCGTCTGCGGACGCCGCATTGCCCGCGGGATGGCGCACCCTCGGCCCGGGCCGACTCGACCACGAGCGCCTCGCCGAGGCCGTGCCGGATCTGGCCTCCCGGGAGGTCTTCATCTCCGGACCCCCGGCCATGGTCGACGCGCTGAAGCCCGCGCTCCGCGGGATCGGTGTGGGGCGCGTCCACACCGACGCCTTCAGCGGGTATTGATCGGCACCCAGGCCACGCCCGTCGGGGTCGAACGCCGCGCGAGTGGCGGATCGGCCCCGACGCCGTGCGCGAGCCTAGGATGGTGCACGTGATGCGGCGTTGGGTCCTCTGGTGCGGGTTCGGCTTCGTGCACCTCCTCGTCGGCTGGCTCTGTCTCGTGGCTGAAGGGCTCCCACTGGGCGACGTCGTCCTCGTCTACCGCCCGTGGGTGGAGCAGGCGACCTCCGGCGGCCCCATCCCCGCCGTCGACGCACCCTGGGTCTACCCGATCCTCGCGATCGTGCCGATGCTGATCCCGCTCCTGCTCGGTAGCGCCGGGTATGGCGTCGGGTGGCTCCTCATGGTGAGCGTGTTGAACGCCGGCGCCTTCGCCGTGCTGCTCGGCAACGGTCATTCGCGCCCGCGGTTGATCGCGGCGGGGTGGTGGCTCGCGTTCCTGCTGCTGCTCGGACCGATCGCCCTCGCTCGGATCGACTCGGTGACCGTGCCGATCGCGATCGTCGGACTGCTCTGGGTCGCGGGGCGCCCGCGCGTCGCCGCCGTCCTCCTCACGATCGCCGCCTGGATGAAGATCTGGCCAGCGGCACTCGTCGGCGCCATCGTCCTGGCCCATCGGCACCGCGGGCGGGTGGTGGCCGCCGCTGCGGCGACCTCGGCGGTCGTGCTCGGGGTGGGGCTCCTCCTCGGCGGCGCGAACGCGGTGAGCTTCGTGACGGAGCAGACCGGTCGTGGGCTGCAGATCGAGTCCCTCATCGGGAACGCCTACCTCTGGCTGGCCGTGCTGCGCGTCCCGCAGAGCTTCGTCTACTACGACCGCGACATCCTGACGTTCCAGGTGACCGGTCCCGGCGTCGACACCGCGATCGCCGTCATGACGCCGCTGCTCGCGATCGCCGTCGCGGGTGTGGTGCTGCTGGGTGTCCTCGCCGTCCGGACCGGGCGCCCCCTCGTGACCGTGCTGGCACCGCTGGCGCTCCTGTTCGTCCTCACGCTCATCGTCTTCAACAAGGTGGGGTCGCCGCAGTTCGCGATGTGGTTGGCGGCACCGGTGATCCTCGGACTCGTGCTCCAGCGTCGGCGCTTCATCGCACCGGCGGTGATCACGTTGGTGATCGCGGCGCTCACGCAGCTGGTGTACCCGTACCTGTACCTGTGGCTGCTGAACGTCGACCCCGTACTCGTGACGGTGCTGACCGTCCGCAACCTCGCCTACCTCGTCCTCGCGGGGTGGGCGGTCCACGCGCTCTTCGCACCAGCCCACCCCGAGGACGACGCGGTGTCGTCTCCGGCTCCCGTCCGTGTCCACGCTCGAACCCTCAAGGAGTGACCCATGCTCGTCGCCTTCTCCGTCGCACCCAGCGGCACCGGCAAGTCGGACGGCTCCGTCCATGACGCCGTCGCCGCGGCCGTCCGCATCGTCCGCGAGTCGGGACTGCCGAATCAGACCGACTCGATGTTCACGACGATCGAGGGGGAGTGGGACGAGGTGTTCGCCGTCATCAAGGACGCGACCGAGGCGGTCGGCGCCTACGGGAGCCGCGTCTCCCTCGTCCTGAAGGCCGACATCCGGCCCGGCTACACGGGTGAGCTGACGGCCAAGCTCGATCGGCTCGACGCCGCACTCGACAACGACGGCTGATCCGGTCCGGACGCATTCCGGGGTCGTTGTGGATCGGGACTCGAATCGATTCGAGGATTCGCGTACACTCGATCCATGCCCACCATCCTGGACGGGTCGACGCAGCTGTCGCCGACCCGTATTCGTCTTGCCATCCTCGCGCTCGCCGTGGGTGCCTTCGGCATCGGCACCACCGAGTTCGTCGCGATGGGGCTGCTGCCGAACATCGCCACCGACCTCCTCCCTGAGCTCGCGGCGCGCAGCCAGGAACAGGCGAACGCCCAGGCCGCCTGGCTGATCACCGCCTACGCGCTCGGCGTGGTCGTCGGAGCCCCGACGATCGCCGCGCTCGTTGCCCGCTACCGCCGCAAGACCGTGCTCCTCTGGCTCGGCGTCGCGTTCACCGTCGGCACCCTCGCCTCCGCGCTGCTGCCGAGCTTCGGCCTCGTCCTGCTGGCCCGCTTCGTCGCGGCGCTCCCGCACGGCGCCTACTTCGGGATGGCGGCGCTCGTGGCCGCGAGTCTCATGGGACCGGGCAAGCGGGGCAAGGGCGTCGCGCTCGTCATGACCGGGCTGACGATCGCCAACGTGATCGGCGTGCCGTTCGCCACCTGGGTCGGCCAGGAGTTCGGCTGGCGGTCCGCCTACCTCATCGTCACCGGGATCTTCGCGCTCGCGACGGTCACCATCTGGTTCGCCGTGCCCGTCCAGGCGGGGAACCCGCAGCAGACGATGCGACGGGAGCTCCGGGTGTTCCGGCGGAGCCAGGTGTGGTTCGTCCTCGGCTTCGGATCCATCGGGTTCGGCGGACTCTTCGCCGTCTACAGCTACCTCGCCCCGCTCGTGACGGAGGTGGCAGGCGAGTCCGCATCCCTCGTGCCGTGGGCCCTGGCGACCATGGGTGTCGGCATGACGATCGGCAACCTCGTCGGCGGACACCTCGCCGATCGCGGCGTGAAGCGGGCGCTCATCGTGTTCTTCAGCCTCATGATCGTCGTGCTGACCGCGCTCGCGCTCACCGCGTCGTGGACGCCGACCATGTTCCTCTTCGTCTTCGCCGTCGGGTTCGCCTCGCAGGGGCTCGGGCCGGCCATCCAGACGAGACTCATGGACGTGGCCGGCGACAGTCAGTCGCTCGCCGCCGCGCTCAACCACTCCGCCCTCAACATCGGGAACGCCCTCGGCGCGTTCCTCGGCGGCGTCGTCATCGCAGGCGGCCTCGGCTACCTCGCACCGGTGTGGACGGGTGTCGTGCTGACGGGCGTCGGCTTGGCGATCGTGATCACGAGCTTCCGCGTGGAGCGACGTCAGCTCGCGCGCGAGCTCGCCAGGGCGAACGACGCCGAAGACCGACGTGTCGCGGACCGCAACCCGCCGACGGCGCCGATCCCCGTCTGAAGACGGAACAGGCGCCCCTCCCGCCATCGGGGAAGGGGCGCCTGGGCCGTGATCGGCGCGGTTAGTCGACGATGATGCCGTCGAGGATCGCGCGCTTCCGCAGCGCGACCTTCGTGCCGACGTCGATGCCCGCGTTGCGGTACTTCTCCCGGATGCGCTTGAGGTAGCTCTTCGCCGTCTCGTCGGAGATCCCGAGGCTCTCGGCGACCATCTTCACCGGCTCACCGGCGGCGTACAGGGCCATGACCCGGCGCTCCTGCGCGCTGAGGCGTGGTCCGGTCCCGGACGCACCGTTCGCGAGTGCGAGGTCGAGCTCGGGGGAGATGTACGACTCGCCGCGGGATGCCGCCCGAAGTGCGTGCACGATGGTCTCAGCGTCCTCGCTCTTCGCAAGGTAGCCGAGCGCGCCGGCCGCCAGGGCCTCGCGCACCACGGCCGGGTCGCTGTACGTGCTCATGAGGACGGTGGTCACACCGGTGGTCTTCAGCGTCGCGAGCTTGACGGCCACCGGGACGTTGTCCTTGAGGTCGACGTCGAGCAGGAGGACGTCGACGGGGAAAGCCGGGTGCGTCAGGAGTTCCGGCCACGAGGGGGTGACGACGACGAGTTCGATGTCGTCGGCGACGCTCCTGATCCATTCGGTGAGCGCGCCGAGCAGCATCCGGTGGTCATCGACGATGCCGACCCTGATCCGTGACTCCTGTGACGTCATTGACGTTCCCCTTTCCGCTGGCCCGCAGCGGGATTGTCGACGGTGCTGTCGATGTCGATCCTGATGCGGGATTTCTGGTACGTGTCCGAAGAGGAGCCCACTCGTCCGAGTGCTTCCCAAACCGCGGGATCCACCTTGGCGCGCTGCACCCCGCTCGCTTCGAGGACGATCGGGAGGGTGAGTGCTCCCGGACGGCCCTGTCGTTCGGAGCGGTCGACCGGCCCGAGCGTCAGCACAGCTGTGGCAGTCTGCGCGTCTGCTTCCCCGAGGAGCAACCATACTGCAGAGAGCAGGCCATCCCGCTGATCCGTTGCGAGATAGGTCGCCAGCCGTTCGGGATCGCGCAGGGTCGCGCGCTCGGACAGCACGGACGACTCCTGGAACGCGTGCTCGAGCCAGGTCTCCTTGCCCTCCGACATGAGGTGGCGGCGGAGCTCCGTGGCGAGGCGCGAGGCGCGGGCGGCGAGCTCGGGACTGAGCGGGAGGTCGACGGAGCCGTCGGCGACCCCGTCGAACAACTCCTCGGCCTCGAGGTCCAGCGCGACGAGCTCCTCGGAGTCGAAGAACCCGAGGGCGTCGCGGACGCTCGCGACGGTCGAGGCGACCATGACCCGGTCGAGTTCGAGGCGGACGATCCGGCGGTACTGGGAGACGATCGCGCAGGCGATGAGCGGCGGCACGACGGCGATCGCGGCGAAGATCAACTCAGCCCCGAGCGTCGGGCTCTGCGTCCGCGTGATGGTGAGGATGGACCCGACGAGCAGGAGCCCGAGCACCACGGTCGCCGCGGCGACGTCGCGCGCGGGCCGGAGGGTCACGACGGCGAGCAGCACGCCACCGACGGCCGCGGCGGCCGTCGGATACACCCCGACGGCGTCGCGGCTCCACACGCTCGCCAGGTCGAGGGTGGCGACCACCACCAGCTCGATCAGCAGCGCGACGAACAACCGGTCGGACAGGTGGAACGCGGAACGGCGGAGCAGGAGGAAGGTGGACGCGACCGCGCCGGCGAGGAGGAGCCAGGCCACCACGGTGAGGAGCGGCCGTGGGTAGTGCCAGAACGACTCGACGAACCGGATCGCCGCGTAGGCGACGAGGATGAGACCGGACACCGACAGCCCGATCCCCAGCTGTCTCGTCCCGAGCGACGACCGCTGACGGTCCAATGCGCGCCGGTGCCGGTACCGGCGGGTGGGCCCGGAGGCGGCAGCGAGACTGTCGATGCTCATGCCTGCGGGACCTCCAGGATCACGGTCGTGCCGGCACCCGGGGCGGAGAACACGCGTGCCTGGCCGCCGACCTCCTGGATGCGCGCGACGACCGATTCAGCCACGCCGAGGTGACCGTCCGGTACCGCTGTCGGATCGAACCCGCTCCCGGTGTCGGTGATGAGGAGCCTGGCGGTCTGCTCATCGATGGAGACGGTGACGTCGGCCGAATCCACGCCGGAATGACGCCGTACGTTCTCGAGGCATTCGCCGAGGGCGAGGAGGAAAGCTTCGCGCACCCGGGGGTCGAGGTTCGCCTGGCCACCGCCGTAGACGTTGACGGTGAGGCCCAGCCCGGCGAAGCGGTCCGTCACGGCTTCGATGCCTTCGTCGAGGGTGAAGTCGGCACTCCGTTGCAGGATGTAGGTGCCGGAGGAGACGGGACTGAGCTCCTCGCCGAGCCGGAGGCTCCGGAGCAGGTGCGCGTCGTTCCGTGCCTGCGAACGGAGGGCGGTGGCGTCGACCCCTCGCCCCGAGTGCGCGAGGAGCGTGAGGGTCGCGAGCGCGGTGTCGTGGAGGAGCCGTGCGTCCTGTCGCCGTTGCGACTCGGCCTGGCTCGCGAGCCGTTCCGCGTTGTACGCGCTGCCGATGTTGTCGACGCGCCGGATGAGTCGGGGCACGCTCGAGTCGAGCCACCCGCCGAACGCTCCGATCGTCACCCACACGGCAGCGGTGAGACCGATGGTGGGGATCGTGAGGTTGGTCGCCCCGGTGACGACGACGATCGCGACGGCGGTCAGGAGGAACGCCCCGAGCAGCAACGGCCAGGCGCGGCGGAACGGCACGAGTCTCGCGGCGATCGCCCCCATCCCGAGGGAGGCGATGGCGGCGATGGCGCCCGCCTGACCGACACTGCCGGTACCGCCGTCGGAGAGGCCGACGAACACGACCGAGACGACGCCGGCGACGAAGACCAGGGCGAGCCAGCGCGGATCGTCGTACTGCTCGGCGGCGATGTGTGCGATCGCCAGCATGGCGACGAGGAGGAGCACAGCGGCGTATCGCCCGCCGGAGACGACCCCGGGGACGCTGAGGATCATCGCGGCAGTGACGCATCCCGAGAGCCCGAACAAGCGGGTCGTGCGTCGCAGCAGACGTCGCTTGGTCCTCGCCTCGCGTTCCATGCTCACGCTCCTCTGAGGAGTCACCTTATCGGGTGACGCGCGCGCAACGGAACGGCTGTCGGGCGGCCGGGCGGCCGCCCTCAGACGTCCAGGAGTCGGCGCAGGTGCGGGCCGACCAACGCGTTCTCGATGAGGAAGCCGTCGTGCCCGAAATTGGACCGGAGGACCGCCGGTCGCGTGCCGTCGAGATTGCCCGAGAGGTGCAGCGCGATCTCCTCCTGCCCACTGACCGGGAAGAGCCGGTCGCTGTCGATCCCGAGCACGAGCGACGGTCCGTGGTAGCCGCGCAACGCCGCCCCGACCCCGCCGCGATCACGCCCGACGTCGTGCGAGTTCATCGCCTCGACGAGCGTCACATAGCTTCCGGCGTCGAACCGACGCGTGAACTTGTTGCCGTGGAAGTCGAGGTAGGACTCCACGGCGAAGCGACCGCCCCGGCCGAGCGGGCTGACGCTCGACTGCCAGCTGCGCTCGAACCGTGCGTTCAACTCACCCGGACTGCGGTAGTTGAGCAGCGCCATGCGACGGGCGAGGGCGAGCCCGCGGTGCGGACCATCGCCGTCGGGCGCGTCGTAGTAGTCGCCGCCCTGGAAGTTCGGGTCGGTCCGCACCGCCTCGAGCTGCACGAAGTTCAAGGAGATCTGGTCGGCCGTCGTCACCGGAGGAGCCGCGATCACGGCGAGACGCTCGACGAGGTCCGGATGGGTGACGGCCCACTCGAGGGCGTGCATGCCGCCCATCGACCCGCCGATGACGGCGGCCCAGCGGTCGAGGCCGAGGTGTCCGAGGAGCCGGTGCTGGGCCTCCACCTGGTCGCGCACCGAGGTGTACGGGAACCGGGAACCCCACTCGACGCCGTCGGGGGCGAAGGACGACGGCCCGGTGCTGCCCTGGCAGCCGCCGATCATGTTCGGCGCGACGACGAACCACCGGTCGGTGTCGATGGCGAGCCCGGGCCCGACCACGCCGGCCCACCAACCGGCCGTCGCGTGCCCGTTGCCCGCGGAGCCGAGCACGTGGCTGTCGCCGGTGAGGGCGTGGAGCACGAGGACCGCGTTCCCGCCGTCGTCGTCGAGGGTGCCCCAGGTCTCGTAGGCCAGCCTGGCGTGCGGGATGCTGCCGCCGTGCTCGAAGTCGAGGCGGCCGAGCGGCGCGAACAACCGGTCGCCCGGGCGGTCGCCGTCCCGCCACGCGCCGCTCGAGGGCGGGTTCGCGAGCAGGGCGCCGACCTCGGCTTCGGTCACGAAGCGGGAGGGCACGCTGTCTTCCGGGATCTGCCAGTCCATAGGTCTCCATTGTGGCGTGCCCTGGAGCGCTGACCGACTGTGTTACGTCACCCGGTCGGTGGAGGTCGGCGCGGTGCGCTGACGCGAGCGCACTCCCGTCGGCCTCGGCGTGCCTGGATGGGCGCGAGCGACGCGGAACCGGCGCGAGCGCCTCGCGAACGACGCGAGCGCGGGTCTCTGGAGACCCGCGCTCGCGGTGGTGGGGTGCGCTCGCGTCAGCGCATCGCGCTGGCACACCCCGGGAGGGATCAGACCCGGGCGGGATCAGACCCGGGCGGCCTCGACGACCTGCTTCGCGGCGGTCAGGCCCGCCTGGAGGTCCGCCGTGATGTCGTCGATGTTCTCGAGCCCCACGGAGAGACGGACGAGGCCCGGCGTGACCCCGGCCGTGAGCTGCTGCTCGGGCGACAGCTGCGAGTGCGTCGTCGACGCCGGGTGGATGACGAGCGAACGGACGTCGCCGATGTTCGCGAGGTGCGAGAACAGCTTCAGGGAGTTCACGAACGCGCGACCCGCGTCGACACCGCCCTTCAGCTCGAAGGACAGCACCGCGCCGACGCCCTTCGGGGCGTACCGGTTGGCGGTGGCGTACCAGGGGCTCGACGGCAGCCCCGAGTAGTTGACGCTCGCGATGTCGGGGTGCGCGTCGAGCCACTCGGCGACGTGCTGCGCGTTCTGCACGTGACGCTCGATCCGCAGGCTGAGCGTCTCGATGCCCTGGATGAGCTGCCAGGCGCTCGCCGGGGCGATGGCCGCACCGAGGTCGCGCAGCAACTGCACGCGGGCCTTGATGATGTAGGCGAGTGCGTCGCCGACGGCGTCGGTGTAGACGGCCCCATGGTACGAGGGGTCCGGCGTCGTGAGGCCCGGGAACCGCTCCGCGTGGCCGGTCCAGGAGAACGTGCCGCCGTCCACGATGACCCCGCCGATGATGGTGCCATGGCCGCCGAGGAACTTCGTGGCCGAGTGGACGATGATGTCCGCCCCGTGCTCGAAGGGGCGGATGAGGTACGGCGTCGCGATCGTGTTGTCGACGATGAGCGGCACACCGGCCGCGTGCGCCACGTCGGCGACGAGCCGGATGTCGAGGATGTTGATCTTCGGGTTGCCGATGGTCTCCGCGAAGAACAGCTTCGTGTTCGGGCGCACGGCGCGCCGCCACTCCTCGGCGTCGTCCTGGTTCTCGACGAAGGTGGTCTCGATGCCGAGCTTCGCGAGCGTGTACTTGAAGAGGTTGTACGTACCGCCGTAGATCGAGGAGGACGACACGATGTGGTCGCCCGCCTGCGCGATGTTCAACACGGCGGACGCCTCGGCGGCCTGACCGGACGCGAGGAGGAGTGCGCCCGATCCGCCCTCGAGTGCGGTGAGCCGCTCCTCGACGACGGCCTGCGTCGGGTTCTGGATACGCGTGTAGATGTTGCCGAACTCCGCGAGCGCGAAGAGGTTCTTCGCGTGGTCGGCGTTGTCGAACACGTAGCTCGTGGTCTGGTAGATCGGCGTCGCCCGGGCCTTCGTGACGGGATCGGGCGCGGCTCCCGAGTGGATCTGCTTCGTCTCGAACTTCCAGTCGTTCGTGGCATCGCTCATGATGGATGGTCCCCTCTGCTCGGGTGGTCGGTGCTGCTCGGGTGTCGGGTGCCGCCGGTCGGCCGCTCGGTCCGACATCCATGTCGTCGGGGCGTCCCAGGACGGTGGTCCGTCGTGACCCCGAGGCTACCGGCCCCGCCTGGACGGGCCAACCGCGCGGAAACACGACGTAACGCCCTCGGCGCGTGGCTACCCTGGAAGCATGACGACGAGACGTGTGGTGGTGACCGGTGCGAGTTCGGGGATCGGTGAGGCGACGGCGAGACGCTTCGCGGCCGAGGGCTGGGACGTGGTCGCGGTGGCCCGCCGAGCCGACCGTCTCGAGACGCTCGTCGCGGACATCGGCGGCACGGCCGTCGTGGCGGACCTGACCGTCCAGGCCGACGTCGACGCCCTCGCGGCCCGGGTCGAGGGGCTCGGCGGGGCGCACGCCCTCGTCAACAACGCGGGCGGTGCGTTCGGCCTGGCCTCCGTCGAGGACAGCGACGTCGACGACTGGGCGCGCATGTACGACATCAACGTGCTCGGGACGAAGCGGGTCGTGCAGGCGCTCCTGCCGATCCTCCGCCGGAGCCTCCCCGACGGCGGCGCGGCGACCATCGTCGGCGTGACGTCCATCGCCGGACACGTCGCCTACGTCGGCGGTGGCGGCTACAACGCGGCGAAGTTCGCCGAACGCGCCCTCTTCGAGGTGCTCCGCCTGGAACTCAACGGTGAACCCATCCGTGTGATCGAGGTGGCCCCGGGCATGGTGCACACGGAGGAGTTCTCGCTCGTCCGGTTCGGCGGCGACCAGGATCGCGCCGACGCCGTCTACGAGGACGTCCCCGACCCGCTGTCGGCCGACGACGTCGCGGAGGCGATCGTCCACGCGACCTCGCTGCCACCGCACGTGAACCTCGACCACATCACGATCAAGCCGGTCGCGCAGGCGGCCCCGTACCGCCTGGCGAAGGGGCCGTTGCGCGTCGCGGAGTAGGCCCTTCGACAGGCTCAGGGGCCGATGGGGCGCTCAGGGACCGGTCCGGCGTTCAGGGACCGGTCGGGCGCTCAGCGGCCGGATCGGTGCTCGGCATCAGAGCTGCGTCGACGGGAGCCGCGTCGGCGAAGGCCAGCTTCGGCACGAAGCAGAGCAGGACCGCGGCGACCAGCGCACCGACGCCGCAGATCGCCCAGACCGTCAGGTAGCCGGACAGGCTCGACGCCCCCGCCGTCACCGCCTGCGCGGCACCGGCGACCAGGACGACCCCGAAGACGGCGGATGCGAACGATCCGCCGATCGTCTTCGTCGTGTTCGTCAACGCGGCGGCGACACCCGTCTGCCCGCGTGGTGCGGCGGCGGCTGCGGCGGCGGGCATGGCTCCCACGAGCGCACCGGACCCGAGCCCGGCGATCGCCATGTTGACGAACACCTGCCAGGTCTCGAGGTGGAACGGTAGGAACAACAGGTACCCGACGGCGACGAGCGACGCCGCGACGATGAGGGCGATCCGGGGTGAGGCCCAGCGCGACACGAGCGGGAACAGGAGCGCGCCGACGATCATCGAGATCAGGTAGGCGCCGATCAAGGTGGAGATGTCACCCGCGTCGAGTCCGAGGCCATAGCCGTTCTCGCGCGGCGTGCCCGCGTAGGTGCTGAGCGGGGCCTGGGCGCCGAGCAGACTGATCCCGATCAGCCCGGCGGTCAGCTGCACCGGCCACATGGTGGGCTGCCGAAGGACGCGGAGGTCGATCGCCGGGTCGGGTTGGCGGAGCTCATGGCGGCCGAAGGGGAGGAACGCGAGCACACCGATGCCGATGAGCGCCCAGACCCACCAGGTCTCCGGACCGTTGAGGCGCAGGAAGGTGAGGCCGGAGGTGATGAGGAGGAGTGCGAGGCTGAGCAGCACGAAGCCGGCGAGGTCCAGCGTCCGGCCGGGCAACGGCTCCGACTCCGGGACGCCGAACAGGATGGCGAAGAAGACGAGGGTGACGGCGACGGCCGGGAGCATGAGCGTGACCGCGATGTCGCCGCCCAGGGCCGTGAGGATGCGCCCACCCGACAGCGCGCCGATGATGGCACCAGCCTCGAGCGCGACGACGAGCAGGCCGGCGGCCCGACGGGTCTGCGAGGCCCCGGTGCCGGAACGCCGACCGCGTTCGAAGATCAGCGCGATCTCGAGGGGCAGCCACACGACGTAGAAGCCCTGCAGCGCCCACGCCGCGAGGAACGACCAGAAGTCGCCGGCGACGACGAGCCACCAGCTCGCGCCGGCCGTCAGGACCGTGGAGAGGAGCAGGATCCGTTTGTGCCCGTACAGGTCGCCGAGCTTGGCGAGGATCGGGACCACGAGCGCCGACAGCAGCAGCTGGGCGGCCTCGAACCAGTTGAAGTCCGCGTCGACGACGCCGAGGTGCCGGACGAGGTCGGGGATGAGCGGGACGTAGTACCCCTGCAGCACACCACTCGTGATCTCGACGAAGAACAACCAGCCGATGAGCCCTGCCGTGATGCCCGCCGACGAACCGCGGAGGGATGTCCGCCACCCGCCGGACGCCGCCCCCTGAGCCTGCCGGTCTCGCGTCATGAGGGGGATGGTACAGGCGCCCGGTCCGGCAGGATAGCGTTGGAGGATGTCGACCGAGAACCCCAGCGCAGCGTCCACGGAGCGAGAGGTCCTCGACTGGCCCACGTTCGGTGACGCGTCCCGTGAGCTGTCCAGCCAGATCGTCGCGAGCGGGTTCCGACCCGACTCGGTCGTGGCCATCGCCCGCGGTGGCCTCCTCCTGGCCGGTGCCATCGCCTACGCCCTCGACGTCAAGGCGTGCGGCGCGTTGAACGTGGAGTTCTACACGGGCGTCGACGCACGGCTCCCGGAGCCCGTCGTCCTGCCGCCGCTGCTCGACGTGGCCGGCCTGCCCGGCAGTCGCGTGCTCCTCGTGGACGACGTCTCGGACTCCGGACGCACCCTCGCGATGGTGCTGGAACTCATGCAGGCCAGCGGGGCCGAGGTGCGGACGGTCACCCTCTACGAGAAGCCGCAGACGGTGCTCCGCCCGGACTACGTGTGGAAGCGCGTCGACCGGTGGATCTCCTTCCCCTGGTCGACCCTGCCGACGATCACGGGCTGACCGGACCCCTCGTGGCCCGGGCGCCGGGTAGGGTCACAGGGTGAGTGTTTTCCTCCTCGGCGGTCCGGCCGCCCCAGAGACCGAGTCGACCGTCTACGCAGCGTTCATCGCCGAGGCGGCCGCCCTCGCGGTCGTCGCCGGCCGGCTCGCCCCGCGGATCGCGATCGTCGTCGTCCACGACGGCGACGGGCTCGAGCAGTCCGCCGCGCTGGAGCGCGCCGTGGCCCGCGCAGGTGAGATCGAGGCCGTGCGGGTCGTGGTCCGCGAGGGCGGCGTGGTCGCGCAGGCCCAGCTCGCCGAGATCGACGGCGTCATCGTCGGCGGCGGCTTGCCGTCCGCCTACGCGGAGGCCGTGGCTCCCGTCGCGACCGACATCCGTCGCCTGGTCGCCGCCGGCCTGCCCTACCTCGGCATCTCGGCCGGCGCGATGATCGCCGCCGAGCACGCGATCATCGGTGGGTGGCGGGTCGGCGAGGTCCCGGTGAGCCCGGAGGCCGCGTCCGAGGAACTCGACGAGGTCACCATCGGCGATGGTCTGGGGCTGGTGGACATCGCGGTCGAGGCGCACGCCGCGCAGTGGGGCACCCTCGGGCGCCTCGTGGCCGCGACCGAGGCCGGGGTCGTCGACGGCGGCGTCGCGATCGACGAGAACACGGCCCTCGTGGTCGGGCAGGGTGCGTTGACCGTGCTGGGCGGCGGCAGCGTGTGGCAGGTCTTCACCGCCGAGCACGGTGTGGTCGTGCGCACGATCGGCGCCGAGCAGCAGCAGTAGCCGATGACGGACGGTGTCCTGGGCGGGAGCCCGGCGCAGCTCGCCGCGGCGGGTGTGATCGATGACGGCTGGGCGGCAGCGCTCGAACCGGTCACCGAGCGACTGGCCGGGATCGACGCCTGGCTGGCCTCCGAGACGGCCGCAGGCACCCCCTGGCTCCCGGCACCGGAGCTCGTCCTGCGGGCCTTCCGGACCCCGTTCGACGCGGTCCGCGTCCTCATCGTCGGCCAGGATCCGTACCCGACGCCCGGTCACCCGATCGGGCTGTCCTTCGCCGCCGATCCGTCCGTCCGTCCGTTGCCGCGCAGTCTCGTGAACATCCACCGCGAACTCCGCGACGACCTCGGCGTCCCGACCCCGGAGCACGGCGACCTCAGTGCGTGGACCGGACAGGGCGTCATGCTCCTCAACCGCGTCCTCACGGTCGAGGCCGGTGCCGCTGGTTCCCACCGCCGGCGAGGCTGGGAAGCGATCACGGAGCAGGCCATCCGCGCGCTCGCCGAGCGTCCGGCGCCGCTCGTGTCCATCCTCTGGGGGAAGGACGCCGAACGGTTGGCCCCGCTCCTCGCGTCACCGGACGACCCGGACCGCCACGTCATCGTCTCCGCCCACCCGAGTCCGCTCTCCGCTTCGCGCGGGTTCTTCGGGTCGAGACCGTTCAGCCGCACGAACGACTTCCTCGCCTCGCGCGGGGCGGACCCCATCGACTGGTCACTCGTCTGAGCAGCCCGCCACAGCGCGGGCCGCAAGGCCTGTCCGTCGCCGCGCCCCCTGGCTAGGCTGGGGGGATGCTGGAAGAGGAGTACGAGCCGAAGCGCCGACTGCCACCGCACCTGCGGAAGCCGCCGACGCCGGAGACGCCGTTCGCCTTCACCATGCGGGACGCGACCGCGGCCGACCTGCCGGACATCCGTGCGATCTACAACCACTACGTCGCCAACAGCATGGTGACCTTCGACGAGGACGCGATGACGCTCGCGGAGTGGCGGTCCAAGTTCGCCTACCTCCAGCGGCTCCAGCTGCCGTTCATCGTCGCGGTCAACCCGACCGGACAGATCCTCGGGTACGCGCTGTGCGCGCCGTGGAAACAGAAGCGCGCGTACCGGTTCACGGTGGAGAGTTCGATCTACCTCGGAGCGGCGGCGACGGGGAAGGGACTCGGCACCGACCTCCTCGGTGAACTCATCGAGCGGGCGAAGGCCGCGGGCCTCAAGGAGATGCTCGCGGTGATCGCCGACAAGGGCGCCGAGGCGTCGATCAAGCTGCACGAGAAGTTCGGCTTCACCGAGGTGGGGCGCATGGGCCGCGTCGGGTTCAAGTTCGACCGGTGGATCGGCACGGTCCTGCTGCAGAAGTCGTTGAAGCGCTGACCGCGGTGCGGCTCTGAGCCCGGGGTCGCGGCCTAGGCTGATCCCATGGCGGAACTCCACGAGCTGACGGCGCTCGAGCAGTGGCAGGCGTTGCAGCGCGACGAGGTGTCACCGACGGAATTGGCACGGCACTACCTCGATCGGATCGAGCGGCTCGACGACGCGATCGGGGCGTTCACCTCGGTTGCCGCCGGATCCCTCGCCGGGCGGGTGGAGGCCGTCGAGCAGCTGTCGCGGACCGCACCGCTCTGGGGTCTGCCGATCGGCGACAAGGACCTCGTGTCCCGCGCGGGGCAGCCCGTCCGCTTCGGGTCCCGGCTCACCGCTGAGTTCGTCGCGACGAGTGACGACGAGCTGGTCTCCGTGCTCGATCGCGCCGGTGCGGTGAGTCTCGGCAAGACCGCGACGCCGGAGTTCGGACTCTACGGCTACACGGAGCCGATCGGCGCCGAGCCGACGCGCAACCCGTGGGCCCTCGACCGCGGGGCCGCCGGTTCGAGCGGTGGAGCCGCCGCTGCCGTCGCCGCCCGACTGCTGCCGTTCGCGCCGGGCTCGGACGGCGGCGGGTCCGTCCGCATCCCGGCTGCCGCCTGCGGGCTCGTCGGCCTGAAACCGACCAGGGGACTCGTCCCGGCCGGGTCGGGCGTCGACCGGCTCGCCGGACTCGTGGTCCCCGGCCCGATCGCGCGGACGGTCGCCGATGCCGCCCTCCTCCTCGACGCGATGATCGAACGCGTCCACGGCCGGATCGACCACCACTTCACCCTCCGTGCGCCCGACGCCGACGACGGTCCACTGCTCGGCCATGCCGTCCGCGGTGAGGGACGGTTCCAACTGGCGGTCCTCGACGGGTCCCCGTGGGACGCCGCCTACGAGCTGTCCTACGATCCGGAGGCCCGGGCGGCGGTCGGTGTCGCGGTCGAGGCGTTCACCGCGATGGGCCACGGCATCGACGAGCTCGCCCTCCGCGACGCCGAACGCTACCCGGCCGACTTCACGACGATCTGGCAGGCCTCCGCGGCCGGTGTCCCGGCCTCCTCGGAAGCGGAGCTGGCGCTCCTCGAGCCCATCACGAGGTCGCTCGTCGAACGGGGTCGGGCGCGGCCGGCCACACGGCTCATGGAGACGCTCGCCAGCCTCCACCGGTTCGAGCGCAGCGTCCTCGCCCAGTTCGCCCCGTTCGACGCGATCATCACCCCCGCGCTCGCGCAGACACCGCGACCGATCGGCTGGTACGACGCCGAGTCGCCAGAGCTGAACTTCGAGCAGCAGGTGCGGTACGCCCCGCACACCTCCTTCGTGAACGCGACCGGCCTCCCGGCCATCACGCTCCCGGTACACCAGACGGCCGAGGGCTTGCCGATGGGTGTCCAGCTGATCGGCCGTCCCGGCGGCGAGACCACCCTCCTCGCCCTCGGTGCGCAGCTGGAGCGCCGACTGCGCTGGCAGGACCGGGTGCCGCCCGTCGCGAGGTGAACCGGCCGGGCGACGTATGACGGGATGTGACGCGGTCACCCTGCCCGACACGGTCCGTCGCGCCTAGGGTGCTGAGGCGGCCCGTTCGGAACGGATCGATCGGGCCGCTCCAGCAGAGGAGCCCGTCATCACCGTCCAGTCCAGTCCCAAACGCCTCATCCTCAACCTGTTCGAGATGAACTGCGTGAGCCACATCACCCACGGCCTCTGGCGGCTACCGGGCAACCGGCGCGAGCAGTACACCGACATCCGCTACTGGACCGAGCTCGCCCGCACGGCCGAGGCCGGCGGCTTCGACGCCGTGTTCATCGCCGACGTGGTCGGGACGTACGACGTCTTCCGTGGCGGACCGGCGGACGCGCTGCGTGAGGGCCTGCAGATCCCGAACAACGACCCGCTGCTCATCGTGCCGGCGATGGCCGCCGTGACCGAGCACCTCGGGTTCGGGATCACCTTCTCGACGAGTTACGAACCACCGTTCGCCTTCGCCCGTCGCATGAGCACACTCGACCACCTGACGAACGGTCGTGTCGCGTGGAACATCGTCACCTCGTACCTGCCGAACGCCGCACGGAACTTCGGCCTGGCCGAGGAGATCCCGCACGACGAGCGGTTCGCGATCGCCGAGGAGTACCTGGACGTCCTCTACAAGCTGTGGGAGGGCTCGTGGGACGACGACGCGGTCGTCCGCGACCGCGAGGCCGGCGTCTACTCCGACCCCGACAAGGTCCGGTACATCGACCACGTCGGGCGCTACTTCCAGGTCGCCGGGCCGCACCTGTCCGAGCCGAGCGCGCAACGGACACCGCTGCTGTACACCGCGACCGCCTCACCGGCCGGGATCGCGTTCGCCGGGCGGCATGCCGAAGCGGTGTTCACGGGCGTGCGCGGACCGGGCGGTGCTGGGCCGCTCCTCGAGCGGTTCCGTGCGGCGGCGGCCGACAACGGTCGTGACGGGGCCGCCCTGAAGATCGTCGTCCAGGCCGCGGTGATCGTCGCCGCCACGCAGGAGGCGGCCGAGGCGAAGGCGGCACAGTACCGGGATCACGCGAGCCTCGTCGGCCGGTTCGTGCACGCCGGCCTGCCCTTCGACCCGCTGGCGCACCCGGAGGACAGGACGGTCGCCGAGGCGCTCGCCGCGGAGGGGGTCCCGGCCGACGCCCTGCCGCCGCAGGTGACGGCCGGCACCGTCGGTGAGTTCATCGCGCGGGCCGGCAGCGACCTCGAACGGGACTTCTTCGCCGTCGGCACCCCGGAGGTCGTGGCGGACGAGATCGAGCGGTGGCTCGACGAGGTCGGTATCGACGGCATCAACCTGCGCCAGTATCACAGCCTCGACACGCTCACCGATTTCGTCGAGCTCGTCGTGCCGGAGCTCCGTCGGAGAGGACGGCTGCGTGAGGACTACCGGCCGGGGGAGACGCTCCGTGAGCGCCTGACCGGGGGAGCGCCCCGGCTCCCGTCAGACCACCCGGCCGCCCGCTACCGCGGCGGACGGAACCTCGGCGCGCACGGTGCCACAACCTCTGAAGGTCACACGGCGTCATCGAGGGAACCCGCGGGAAACCTGTCGTAACAGAGCGGCGGGGTGGCCCGGTGTGCCGACCAGGATGGGCAACCACACCGGCACAGCACCGGACCACCCCGACCTCCAGGAGCACCCGTCATGACCCCAACCACCAGACGGCGAGCACGACTCGCCGCCGCAGCCCTCGTCGCCGTGAGCATCGCGCTGACCGGCTGCTCGGCGGCATCGGCCTCGTCCGACGCGGACGGTGGCAGCCTCACCTACCTCGACGCGGAGATCCCCACCTCGGCGCAGGTGCAGGAGGCGGGCACCTGGCAGACCCGTGCGCTGCAGCAGAACGTGACCGACCGCCTGCTCTACCGGAACGCGGAGACCGGAGAGCTCGAACCGTGGATCGCCGACTCCTGGACCGTCAGCCCCGACGGTCTCACGTACACCTTCGTGATCCGTGACGGCGTCACCTACAGCGACGGCACCGACGTCGACGCCACAAGCGTCGCGAAGAACCTCAACTGGCAGTCGACCGGCGACGAGGCGAAGGGGACGACGCCGAACGCGCAGTTCCCGTCCGGCCTCGTCGCGACGCCCGATGACGCGAGCAGCACCGTCACCGTCGTCCTCCCCGCGCCCTACGCGCCCTTCCTCAACGTCCTCACCGGGTGGGGCTCCGGGCTCGTCGCCGACGCCACGATCGACGCCAGCAAGGAGGAGCAGTCGAAGTTCGTGAACCTCATCGGCTCCGGGCCCTTCGTCGTCGCATCCGAGACCTACGGCAAGGAGATCGTGCTCGACCGCCGGGACGGCTACGCCTGGGCCCCGCCGTCCTCACCGAACCAGGGCGAGGCGCACCTCGCCTCGGTCACGGTCATCCCCGTGCAGGAGGACAGCGTCCGGCTCGGCACCCTGAAGTCCGGCGAGGCGGACGTCATCCGCTACGTCCAGCCGAGCGAGGAGCAGGGACTCGTCGACGCCGGCTACGACATCGTGTCCAAGACGGGTGTCGGGCTCAGCAACCAGTGGTTCCTCCGCAGCCAGGCACCGTTCCTCGACGACGTCGACGTCCGCAAGGCGCTGCTGCACGCGATCGACCGTGAGCAGATCATCGAGACGCAGTACACGGACAGCTGGACGCCGGCGACCTCGGTCCTGTCGCCAGGCACCTTCGGCTACGTCGACGAGTCGGCGAAGTTCGCCTACGACCCGGATGCGGCGAACAGCCTCCTCGACGGGGCCGGTTGGACCGAGCGCGACGCGGACGGCTATCGCACGAAGGGCGGCGAGCGGCTCACGGTGAAGACCTACATCGACGTGTACGACAACACCGCGAAGAGCCTCTTCCAGCAGATCCAGAACCAGTTCAAGGACGTCGGGATCGAGCTGTCGCTCAACGAGCTCGACTACGCCACCTACTGGGCGACCGCGTTCGCGGACCCGGAGGTCGGGGCGCTCCGTGTCGGTTGGCCGCACCCCGACCCGTCGAAGGGTCTCAGCGAGTACTACGGCAAGGACGGCTCCGACCTCCTCGGTCTCGCCGGCTCCGACACGACCCTGCAGTCGCTGCTCGACGCGCAGAACGCCGCGACCGACGACGACGCCCGTGCGGCGGTCCTCGGACAGATCCAGGAACACCTGATCGACCAGGCCTACGTCGTCCCGATCCTCAACGACAGCCAGGTGTTCGTCACTCAGCAGCGGGTGCAGGGCTTCTCCCTCACCGACGGCGCCCTGCCGGAGTTCTACAACACCTCGATCGAGGACTGAGCGTTCGGGAGGGCCGTCGACCGGTCGGCCCTCCCGGCTTCGATCCCGTCCCTTCCGAGAGGAGGCCCACATGTCCATTCAGCATCCGAACGCCAGCGCGGCGGACACGCGACGCCGGCAGTACCGCGAGTACGTGGTCAGGCGCGTCGCCCAAGCGCTGCTCGTCATCGCCCTCGTCTACACGCTCGTCTTCTTCACCCTGTTCGTCCTGCCCGGCGACCCGATCGAGAACAAGCTGACGAGCCCGCTCAACCCCCTGCCCCCGGCCGCCGGCGAAGCGCTGCGGGCGTACTACCACTTCGACCTGTCGCCGGTCGGGCAGTTCACGTTGACGGTCGGTCGACTCCTCCACGGGGACCTCGGCTACTCGCTCGTCAGCGGTCGTGCCGTGTCGGACCTCGTCGCGCAAGGATTCTCGGACACGATCGTGCTCGCCGGCGTCGCCTTCGTCGTGACGATCCTGTTGTCGCTCGCGACCGCGCTCACCGCCGTCTACGCGCCCGTCAGGGCCATCAGGAGCATCGCCGCCTCGGCGCCCATCGCCTCGATCTCCGCACCGAGCTTCCTCATCGGCTTCGTGCTCCTCGCGATCTTCTCCTTCCAGCTCGGCTGGGTGTCGTCGGTGCGCGACCAAGGCTTCGTCTCCTACCTGCTGCCCGCGCTGACCCTGGCGCTCGCCGTCAACGGTCCGTTGACGCAGGTGCTCATCCAGGGGCTCCGGAAGGCCGCGGACGAACCCTTCGTCACCGTGCTCCGCGCAAAGGGGACGAGTGAGGTCCGGATCGCGCTCGGCCACGTGCTGAAGAACGGGGCGATCCCGTCGATCACGATGCTCGCCCTCGTCGTCGGTGAACTACTGGCCGGGGCCGTCGTCGTGGAAGCCGTCTTCACGCGGACCGGGCTCGGCTTCATCACCTTCGAGAGCGTGCGCGATCAGGACACCCCGGTGATCCTGGCCGTCGTCATCCTCATCTCCTCCATCTACGTCGGGATCAACCTCGTGACCGACCTCCTCTACCCGATCCTCGACCCGCGCATCGTCCGACCCGGGCAGGGACGGTCCCGACGCTCCCGCCTCGCCAGGCCGGATGTCACGACAGCGGTGGCCTCGGGGACGACAGTGCCCGGCGGTACCCCGACGAAAGCGAGCGTGGACGCATGAGCCTCCGACTCCAACCGGACCGCGACGTCACCGCGTCCGACCGCGAACCGAACGCGTTCCGTCGACTCCGCGCCCGCCTCGGCGTCGCCGACGTCCTGGCGATCGTCGTCGTCGGTCTCGTCCTCGTATCCGTCGTCGCACCCGGCCTCCTCGCGCCGTACGACCCGCTCGAGCCCGACGATGCGAACGCGCTCGCCGCACCATCGTTCGCGCACTGGTTCGGGACCGACTCGCTCGGTCGCGACCTGCTGTCCAGGGTGATCCACGGCACCGGACGGACCCTGCTCGGCTCGGCGGTCGCCGTCCTCATCGGTCTCGGCGCCGGCACGGTCCTCGGCCTCGTCGCCGCCTCGTTCGGCGGTGTCGTGGACGCCGTCATCAGCCGCATCGTCGACGTGCTGCTCTCGATCCCCGGGCTGCTCCTCGCGATGGTGGTCGTCGTCGCGCTCGGGTTCGGCACTCTCAACGCCGCCGTCGCCGTGGGGATCTCCTCGATCGCCGCCTTCACCCGCCTCATGCGCTCCGAGGTACTGACGGTGAAGGACCTCCCGTTCGTGGAGGCGAGTCACCACCTCGGCGGGTCGCGGGCGTACGTCCTCGCGAAGCACGTCTTCCCCAACTCCTACTCGGCCGTCCTCTCGCTCACGGCCCTCCAGTTCGGCCTCGCGATCATCTGGATCTCCTCACTCAGCTTCCTCGGATACGGGGCACCACCGCCCGACCCGGAATGGGGACTGCTCGTCTCCGAGGGGCGACAGTACGTCGTGTCGTCGCCGTGGCTCGTCGTCGTCCCTGGCCTCGTGATCGCCGTCACCGTGCTCGCCATCAGCCGTCTCAGCCAGCTCACCCGTGAGAGGACCACCGCATGAACCAGCCAATCCTGCAGCACAGCGCACTCCACGTCGTCGACACGGCTTCAGCGCCGTTGCTCGTCGACGGGCTCGCCGTCGGGTACCGCACCCGTGGTTCGAGGCTGCCTGCCGACACCGTCCGCCAGGTGTCCTTCCAGGTCGGGCACGGCGAGACGGTGTCGCTCGTGGGGCAGTCCGGATCGGGGAAGAGCACGATCGCCCGCGCGGTCGCGGGACTCCTCCCGGTGAACGGCTCGATCACCGCCGGTCGGGTCGCGGTCGCCGGGCACGAGGTCGCCGACTTCTCGCGGAAGCAGTGGCGGCCGCTACGGGGCTCGACGCTCGGCTTCATCCCGCAGGATCCGCTGTCGTCGCTCGACCCGCTGCAGCGCATCGGCGTGCAGATCGCCCAGGCGGTCCAGGTGACGGGCGACACCCCGCGCTCGGCGGTCCCGGCGCGCGTGATCGAGCTCCTGGAGCACGTGGGCATCCGCCAAGCCGCGAGCCGGGTGCGCTCGTACCCACACGAGCTCTCCGGCGGGCAATTGCAGCGGGTCCTCATCGCGATCGCCATCGCCGCGAGGCCGAAGCTGCTCATCGCCGACGAACCGACCTCCGCGCTCGACGTGACCGTCCAGCGGCGCATCCTCGACCTCCTCGACGGCCTGCGCGAGGAGCTCGGGCTCGGCATCCTCTTCATCACCCACGACCTGGCCCTCGCCCAGGAGCGCAGCGATGCGATCGTCGTCCTGCAGGACGGGAACGTCCGGGAGTCGGGCCCTGCCGAGGAGGTCCTGCTCACGCCGCGGGACCCGTACACGATCCAGCTGCTCTCGGACTCGCCCGCGTCCTCGCCGCTGCGCTACCGGGAACGCATCCGCGCTGCGGCCGAGCAGGTGCAGGCGGAGCAGCGTGGCGACACGGGTACGGCAGCCCCGGTGGTCGAGGTGTCGCACGTGTCGAAGCGGTTCGGACGCGAGCCGCGGACGCCGCCCGCGCTCGACGGTGCCTCGCTCGTCCTCCGGCCACGATCGATCCACGCCCTCGTCGGCGAGTCGGGGTCGGGCAAGTCGACCCTCGCCCGCATCGTCGCCGGGCTCACGTCCTTCGACGACGGCTCGGTGCGGGTGGCCGGCCGGGAGCTGCCGCGGGAGCACGCCGTCGCGAACCCCTTCGCCCGGGACCTCCAGTTGGTCGCCCAGAACCCGCTCTCGGCGGTCGATCCGCGGTACACCGTGGGGCAGATCATCGAGGAGCCGCTGCGGATCCACGGGGTGCGGAGCGCGGTGGAACGACGGCGTCGCGTCGCGACGATCCTCGATCAGGTCGGCCTGCCGGCGAGCGTCCTGGGTCGCCGTGCCCGGGAGGTCTCGGGCGGTCAGCGCCAGCGGGTGGCGCTCGCGCGGACGCTCATCCTCGCGCCGTCGGTCCTCGTCCTCGACGAGCCCACCTCGGCACTCGACGTCTCGGTGCAGGCGCAGATCGTCGAACTGCTCCTCGACCTCCGCGACGAGCACGCGCTCAGCTACGTGTTCATCTCCCACGATCTCGGCCTCATCCGGCAGATCGCTGATGAGGTGACGGTGCTCTCGGAGGGACGCGTCGTCGAGTCGGGGCCGTCCTCCGCTGTGCTCGATCGACCGCAGCACGCGTACACCCGCGAGCTGCTCGACGCGGTGCCGCGGTTCGACGTCGAGCGCCTCGATCCGAGCCGGTTCGAAGCGGTCGGGTGAGCGCATCGACCACCACGCGGAGTGCGGAGCAGACCATGTCGCGTTCGTTCGACGAGCTCGTCGCCGAGGCTGATGCCGCCTCGGTCGACGGGTGGGACTTCGCGTGGCTCGACGGTCGAGCCACGGAGGAACGTCCGTCGTGGCGGTTCGCCGAATTGCTCGGCCGGCGCTTGGCGGGTGTCCCGTCCTCGCTCGACCTCGAGACCGGCGGGGGAGAGGTGCTCGACACGGCGCCGGTACTGCCACCGCTCGCCGCCGCCACCGAGTCCTGGCCACCGAACCTCGCCCGCGCCGCCGCCCGTCTGCAACCACGCGGTGTCGTCGTCGTGCGCACAGTGGAGGGGGCACCGTTGCCGTTCGCCGATGACTCGTTCGCGCTCGTGTCGAGCCGGCACCCCGTCGCGGTGGACTGGACCGACGTGGCGCGGGTGATCGCACCGGGTGGAAGCTACCTCGCCCAGCACGTCGGACCGGCGAGCGTGTTCGAGCTCGTCGAGGCCTTCCTCGGCCCGCAGCCAGAGGCCGTGCGGCGTCGTCGGCATCCGGACGACGAGGCCGCGGGAGCCCGCGCTGCGGGGCTCGAGGTCGTCGAGCTGCGGACGGAACGTCTGCCGATCGCCTTCCACGACATCGGCGCGATCGTGTGGTTCCTCCGCAAGGTGGTCTGGATGGTCCCGGGGTTCACGCCCGCTCGATACCGCGACCGCCTGCAGGAGCTGCACCGCTCCCTGCACGATGGCCCGTTCGTCGCCCACTCCTCGCGCACCCTGATCGAAGCGCGCAAGCCCGTCCGGTGACCGGGGCACTGCCGAGGCGCCCTTCGACAGGCTCAGGGACCGGGATGGAGGAGATGATCCGCGCTACGGGTGGGGGCGGCGGGAACCCGACATAGGCTCGTCGTGACAGCGAGTGGAGGACGATCGGGTGGTGGATACCGGTACGGGACGACGACCGGTCTCGCGGATACGCACCCGGCTCCTCGCCGGGCTCCGCTCGCGGATCCTCGCGGTCTTCGCGGTGGAGCAGGATCGCCCACCGCAGTGGACGCTCGACCTCGAGGACGGCACCGACACCGGGCACTTCACGCCGGGCTCCGCCGCCTGGGTCGTCCATGGTGGCGTCGAGACCATGGTCGCCGGCCTCCGGGCCCTGCTCCTGCAGGCGGCCCACCCGGGAGCCCTGGCCGGGGTGCACGACTGGTCCCGCTACCGGGAGGATCCGCTCGGGCGGCTCGACGGGACCATCCGCTGGATCTTCACCGTCACCTACGGCGACCGCGGCACGGCCAGGCGGACGAGCGACTACGTCCTGAAGCTCCACGAACGCGTCGTCGGCGAGTACCTGGACGCCCACGGGGCGACGCGCCCGTACGCGGCCAACGACCCGGACCTCCTGCGGTGGGTCCACCTGGCGTTCACCGACGCGTTCCTGAGCGTGCGGCAGACCTGGGGCGGCCCGATCCCGGGTGGCGCGGACGCCTACGTGGCCGACTGGGCACTCGCGGGCGAGCTGATGGGGGTCGTCGACCCGCCGCGCTCCGAGGCCGAGCTGGCCCGACAGTTGCGCGGGTATCTCGACCGGGGTGAACTCACCGGCGGACCGCGGGTGGATGAGACCCTGGCGTTCCTCCGTCGGCCGCCGCTCGACCGCTCGCTGCTCCCCGCGTACTCGATCCTCTTCGCCGGAGCGGTGGCGACGCTCCCGCCCGAGTACCGCCGGATCCTCGGGCTCCGGAAGGCGCACCTCGGCCCGATCCCGCTGCCGGTCGTGACCGCGACGAGAGTCGTCCTCTGGGTCGTCGGCCTCGTGCTTCACGGCGAGTCACCCAGCCAGCGCGCGGCCCTGCGCCGCCACCGTCGACTGGCCGACCCGTCCGCCTGACGCCCTTCGACAGGCTCAGGGACCGGGATGGGGCTCAGGGACCGGGACGGCGGCTCAGGGACCGGGGCGGCTGCTCAGGACCGGGACGGCGTCAGAGACGGGGGACCGAGGCGAGCAGCTGCGTCGTGTAGGGGTGCGAGGGCCGACTGAGGACTCGTGACACGGGACCCTCCTCGACGATCGCCCCGTCGCGCATGACGACCACCCGGTCGCAGAGATGCTGCACCACGCCGATGTCGTGCGAGACGAGCACGATCGCCAGGCCGAGCTCCTGGCGGAGCCCGCCGAGCAGATCGAGGATCTGCGCGCGGACGGTGACGTCGAGCGCACTCAGCGGTTCGTCGCCGACGAGCAGCCGCGGGCGGTGCACGATGGCGCGGGAGAGGGCGATGCGTTGCCGTTGCCCACCCGAGAACTCGTGGGGGAAGCGGTCGGCGGCGTCCGCATCGAGCCCGACCAGGCGCAGCACCTCGCCGACCCGGGAACGGTGATCGCCGTCGATCCCGAGCGCCTCGAGCGGTTCGGCGACGATCCGGCCCACCCGCATCCGCGGATCGAGGGAGGCGTAGGGGTCCTGGAACACCACACCGGTCTGCCGCCGGAACCAGTGCAGGCTGCGGGCGCTCGCCGTGGCGCTCACCGGGCGTCCGTCGAACTCGACCGAGCCAGAGGTCGGGGTGTCGAGCGCGAGGAGGAGCCGGACGAGCGTCGACTTCCCCGACCCGGACTCACCGATGATCCCGACCGCCTCCCCGGGAGCGACGACGAGGTCGCTCGGGTGGAGCGCGACCGTGCGGCTGGGGCGCTGGAAGAGGGATTCCCGCGGGTTCGTGTACACCCGGCCGACACCCTGGGCGCGCAGCAGCGGCTCAGTCATCGTCCTCGCCCTTCCAGCTCATCGTCTTCGCGGCCGCCAGGAGTCGCTGCGTCACGGGCGATTCCGGAGCAGACAGCAGGCGCGCGACGGGTCCTGCCTCGACGACCTTCCCCTGCGCGAGCACCACGGCCTCACTCGCGATCCGGGACAGGACGGCGAGGTCGTGCGTGATGAAGACGAGTGACGCACCCGTCTCGCTCACGAGGCGCTCGAAGAGGCCGAGGATCTCCGACTGGATCGTGACGTCGAGCGCCGTGGTCGGTTCGTCCGCGATGAGCAGCGACGGACCGCAGGCGAGGGCGATGGCCGCTGCGACCCGCTGCCGTTGCCCGCCGGAGAGCTGATGCGGGTAACGGCGGACGATGCGCTCGGGCTCGGGCAGTCGCACCCGTGCGGCGAGGTCGACGGCTCGGGCGAGCGCCTCCCGTTTCGACACGCCCTCGTGGATGCGGAGTGGTTCGCCGATCTGCCGTCCGATCGTCCGGATCGGATTGAGCGCCGTCCGCGGCTCCTGGAACACGATGCCGATCTCCCGGCCGCGGATCCTCGCGAGCTCGCGGTCGTCGCGGCCGACGAGTTCCTCGCCCTGCCACCGGATGCTGCCGCTCACCGTCGCGCCGTCGGGGAGCAGGCCGAGGATCGCGAGCGCGGTCAACGACTTCCCCGACCCGGACTCGCCGATGATGCCGAAGCGGGCACCGTCCGGCACGCTGAACCCGACCCCGTCGACGACGCGGCGGCCACCGAGCGTGATGACGAGGTCCTCGACGTCGAGACTCATGCGGTCACCCCCTGCGGTGAGGTGGGCGTCGAAGCCGGCCCACGCCGGCCGAGGGTCGGATCGGTCGCGTCGCGCAGGGCGTCGCCCAGGAGGTTGAGACCGAGGACGGTGATCGTGATGGCGAGCCCCGGCCACAGCACGGACAGGGGGTGCACCGCGAGGTAGGTCTGCAGCTCGCTGAGCATGCGCCCCCAGGACGGGACGCTGGAGGGCGCACCGTACCCGAGGTAGGAGAGGCCCGCCTCGGCCAGGACCGCGACCGCCATCGACCAGGACAACTGCACGATGAACACCGGCGCGACGTTCGGGAGGAGGTGGCGGGTGAGGTTCCGGAACGGGCCGAGTCCTGCGGCCTTCCCCGCGAGCACGTACTCGCTGTTCGAGACGCGGCGGATCTCGGGGCGGGTGACCCGGGCGATGTTCACCCCGAAGCTGATGCCGACGGCCCAGACGACGACCCACAGTGAGCCGCCGAACACGGAGGCGATCATCATGGCGATGAGCAGCGTCGGGAACGCGATGAGGATGTCGATGAGGACGGCCACGGTCTCCCGCACCCACCGCCGTGTCAACGAGCCGAGAGCGGCGAGCGCGACCCCGATGACGGTCGACACCACGGCGGAACCGATCGCCACGGCCACGGTGACGCGGGCACCGACGAGGAGCAGGCTGAAGATGTCCCGCCCGACCTCGTCCGTCCCGAGGAGATGGGTGGGCGACGGGGACAGCCATTTCGAGAACGGGTCGGTGAGCTGGGGGTCGTGCGGCGTCCAGAGGAAGGAGACGCCGGCGCTCACGAGGAGCAGGGCGACGACCGCGAGACCGAACAGGCCGGCCGGGCTGCCCAGGAGGGCGCGGAGTCCGCTCGCACCGGCGCGACGCGACCGCTCGGCCTGACGGGCGGTCATGCGGCCCGCTCCCGTTCCCGGAGCCGCGGGTCGGCCAGCCGATGGACGACGTCCACGACGGCGCCGATCACGAGGACCACGCCCGTGAGTACGAGGAGCTCACCCTGGACCTTCACGAGGTCGCGGTTGCCGACGTCCGCGACGAGCATGCGGCCGATCCCCGGCAGGGTGAAGAGCTGTTCGATGATGACGCTCCCGACGATGAGACCGGCGATCTGGAGCCCGAGCACGGTGACGACCGAGAGGGCGACGTTCGGCAGCCCGTGGCGGACGAGCGCCTGCGAGCGGGTCAGCCCCTTCGCCGCCGCCGTCCGGACGTAGTCCTGGCCGATGGCGTCGAGCGCGGCGGACCGGACGAAGCGCAGCAGGACGGCGCCCTCGACGGCGCCGATGGTGAGGGCGGGGAGGAGGAGGGAACGGATGGCCGCCAGCGGGTCGTTCCAGCCGGCACGGGGGAAGCCCTGCGCGGGCAACCAACCGAGGACGACCGCGAACAGGAGCACGAGCATCATGCCGGCCCAGACGACCGGCACGGCGGCTAGCCCCTGGGAGGCGAAGGAGATGATCGTGCCGGTCGCGCGCGTGCGTCGCACCGCCGCCAGCACGCCGAGCGGCACACTGAACGCGAGGGCGATGACGAGGGCCATGAGTCCGAGCGGCACCGTGACCTGCGCCTTCTCGGCGAGCTCACTCGCGACGGGGGTGCCCGTGACGAGGGAGTTCCCGAGGTCGCCGCGGAGCAGACCGCCGATCCAGTCCAGGTATTGGAGGAGCACGGGCTGCCCGAGTCCCAACCGGTCGCGGATCGCGGCGACCGCCTCGGGGGTCGCATCGGTCCCGGCGATGACCTGGGCGACGTCGCCCGGGAGCACCCTGATGGTGAAGAAGATCAGGGCGC
Source organism: Plantibacter sp. LMC-P-059a (assembly GCF_030209505.1). NCBI lineage: Bacteria > Bacillati > Actinomycetota > Actinomycetes > Micrococcales > Microbacteriaceae > Plantibacter > Plantibacter sp. LMC-P-059a. The sequence continues at coordinate 261,041 of NZ_JARVRZ010000003.1, forward strand.
TGGCGGCGAGGAGCCCGACGAGGAGGAGCACGAGCCTCGTCAGGAGGAACCGGGTCACCCGGTCACGGCGACCTTCGCCAGGTTGATGCGCGAGTTGACCGAGTCCACGGGGAAGCCGGTCACGCCGTCGCGCACCACCGTGAGGGTGATCGCGGTGTAGAGCCAGTCGGCGGCGTTGTCCTTGGACACGAGGTACGCCGCCTCCTTGAGCTTCTGGGCTGCGACGGCCGGATCGGTCGCCGCTACGGATTCAGCATAGAGCGACTGGACCTGCGCGTTGTCGTAGCCGAAGTAGTAGTTCGGGTTCGCCCAGTTCTGGAAGTCGCGTGCCTCGACGTGGTTCACGTAGCTGAGGTCGTAGTCCTTGTTCGTGTAGACGTCGTTCAGCCAGGTGGGGAACTCGACGCTGTTCACCGTGAGGGTGACGCCGATGGCCTTGAACTCGGAGACGAGGACGTTGGCGACGGAGGTGCCGTAGAAGCTCGGGATCGTGAGCGTCAGCGACAGGTTCTCCTGGCCGGCCTGGGCGAGGAGCGCCTTCGCCTGCTCGGGGTCGTAGTCAACGAGCTCCTTGAGGTTCTCGTACCCGGGGTCGAGCTCCGGGATCGGCCCGTACTGTTCGACGGCGGCGCCGCCGACGGCTTCGACGATGGCCGCGTGGTCGATGGCCGTGCGGAGGGCCTGGCGGACCAGGGGGTCGTTGAGCGGTGCGCGCTGGTTGTTGAAGGCGAGGGTGTACTTGTCGGTCGTCTTGCCCTCGGTGACCGTGAACCCCTCGGCGCGGGTGATCTGGTCCTTGAGGTTCGCGTCGAGCGCGGTCTGCACGTCGAGCTCGCCGGCGAGGGTCGCGTTCACGGCGGAGGCGGCGTCGGGGATGTAGCTGAAGACGACCTCCTTGACCTTGGGGGCGTCACCCCAGTAGTCGTCGTACCGCTCGAAGGTGATGCTGTCACCCTGCTTCCAGGTCTTCAGGGTGAACGGGCCGGTGCCGTTCGCGGTGGTCGACAGGTCGTTGTCGGCACCGGACTGGAGGACGAGTCCTGCACGACCGGTCAGGGTCCAGAGCAGGTTGGAGTCGGGGGAGGTGAGCTGCAGCTGCACGGTCGTGTCGTCGACGGCGGTGACCGTGGCGAGCTTCTGCAGCGCCACGTTGTCGACGAAGGACGGGTCCTGCTGCACCTGGGTGATGGAGTTCACGACGTCGGCCGCGGTCATCGTCGCGCCATCGTGGAAGGTCACGCCGTCGCGCAGGACGAAGGTGTAGGTGAGGCCGTCGGGACTGATCTCGTGGCTCTTCGCGAGCGTGTCGACGATCTGGTTGTCCTCGGTGCGCGAGACGAGCCCCTGGTAGACGTTGTCGATGAGGATCTGGTCGAGCGCGGCGCCCGAGGTGGTGCGGATGTTGAGGTCCGAGGGCTCGAGGACGAGCCCGACCCGCAGGCTGGCGTCGGCGTCGGGCGTCGGTGTGGCGGCGGGGCCGGCGCAACCGGTGAGGACGAGCGCGGCGCCGGTGACCGCGATCGCGGCGGTGAGGAGCTGACGACGCAGCTGACGATGACGCATGGTGGTCCTTTCGGGGGATGCAGGGTGGCAGGCATCTGAGACGCACAACCGGTTCCGGGCAGCGGGGATTCCCGCGTCGGCCGGACGGATAGTGGACCGCGTCCGGAAAAGCCGCTTCGCTGGGGCTCCAGCGAGCGTACCCGGGTCAGTGAGGGGGTGCCAGCCAGGTGGTCGACGGGCGTCACAGAGTGATCGGATCGTGATGTCCTCCGCCGGCTCGGAATCCGCCTCGGACGGGACGGAAGTGAGCTTAGGCATGCCTATACTGATCGCGTGAGCTATTTCGAGGATCCGGCGGAATTCGCCGTCGCCGACGCGCGGCACGTGCTGCTGGCGGGCGACGAGTCGTCCATCGGAGAGCTGTCCGAAGTGCTCGCCCTCCTGCCGATCTGCGCCCGTGGCCAGGTGTTCGTCGAGGTCGACGACGCCGCCTCCATCGCCACCCTCCAGTCACCCGGCCGCGTCGTCGTGACCTGGCTCGTCCGCGCGGTCCGTTCCGGTGAGCCGGGAACCGGTGCGAGCTGCGCCCGTGGCCAGGCGGCTGCGCGCGCCACCCGGGCCTGGGCGAGCGAGATGCTCGACGTCGAGGGCCACGAGTCGGCCGAATACCACGTGTGGATCGGCGGCGAGACGGAGCACCTCACGGGTCTCCGCAACGACCTCCGCATGACCCTGGCCGGCATGGACGCACGCCTGCGTCGCCGCTCGGAGGAGCGCGCCTCGCACTGACCGGCTCCGCCGCGACGACGCGGGGCTCAGCGACGCTTCGGCAGGTATCCGCCGGCCTCGAGGCCGGCTTCGATCTCGAACCGGTTCCGCAACGGGTCACGCCCGGCGATGCCGTACATGAGCGGGAAGAGCATGCCGTAGCGCTGCCACTGACGCTTGTGCACCGCCTCGTGCTCCAGGACGCGCGTCGACACGTTCCGGTCCGTGAGATACACCCCGCCGACGCAGGATCCGCCGCGCCCGAAGGTCCACGAGGGCATGCCGCGGAAGACGATCATCCCGCCTCGTCGTTCCACGGGACCGGTGCTCCAGATCGCGCCCCACACGAGGCCCGTGAGCGTGGCGTACCAGTACCCGATGCGGCTCACGGGCGAGTCGAGCCACGGTCCTCCGGACCGCCTGCTCCGCGGCGTGTCTCCCGGCCGATCGGTCATGCACCGCTCCGGTAGGTCTCGAGGAGCCGCAACCAGATCTCGCTCATCGTCGGGTAGGACGGCACGGCGTGCCAGAGCCGGTGCAACGGCACCTCGCCCACGACGGCGATGGTCGCCGCATGGACGAGTTCGGCCACGTCCTGGCCCACGAAGGTCATCCCCACGATCACGCCGCGCTCCTCGTCGACGACCATCCTCGCCTGCCCGGTGTAGCCGTCGGCGTGGAGGCTCGAGCCTGCGATGCCACCGAGGTCGTAGTCGACGACCCGGTGGTCGATCCCCGCCTGCTCGGCCTGCTTGGCCGTCAGCCCGACGGCGGCGACCTCGGGCTCGGAGAAGACGACCTGCGGCACGGCGCGGTGGTCGGCGGTCGCCGCGTGGTCGCTCCACGGGCTGGTGTCGACGTCCTCGCCGTTCGCCCGCGCGGCGATGACCGCACCGGCTGCGCGTGCCTGGTACTTGCCCTGGTGCGTCAGGAGCGCCCGGTGGTTCACGTCGCCGACGGCGTACAGCCAGTCGCTGCCCGGCACCCGGAGCTGGTCGTCGACGTCGATCCATGCGCCGGGTTCCAGCCCCACGGTCTCGAGTCCGAGATCGTCCGTCCGCGGCGTCCGGCCGGTGGCGACGACGAGTTCGTCGGCGGTCACGGCATCGTGGTCGTCGAAGTCGAGCGTCACGGCACCGCCGTCGGCCCGCGACACGGCGGTGGGGGAGGCGTGCACGATCGTCACCCCGAGCTCACGGAGGGACGATTCGACGAGCTCCCCGGCGAAGGGTTCGTTTGCGCCGAGCAGACCGCTGCGGGCGACGAGCGTGACGTCGACCCCCAGCGAGCGGTAGGCGGTCGCGAGTTCGACGGCCACGACCCCGCCCCCGAGGAACGCGACGGAGCTCGGCAGGGCCTGCACGCTGGTCGCCTCACGGCTCGTCCAGGGGCGCACCTCGGCCAGTCCCGCGATGTCGGGGAGGAGGGCGGCGGATCCGGTGCAGACGGCGACGGCGTGGGTCGCCGAGAGGACGGTCGTCGTGCCGTCGGCGGCCGTCACGGTGACCTCGCGCTCACCGGTGAGGCGGCCGTGCCCGCGGACCAGCTCGATGCCGGCCCCCTCGAGCCACTCGACCTGACCCGCGTCCGACCAGTCGCTCGTGAACGAGTCGCGGCGTGCGAGGACCTTGAGCGGGTCGAGTGCGGTGTCCTCGGGGATGGACCCACCGGTGCGCTTCGCGGCTCGGAGTGCCGCCCCCGAGCGGATGAGTGCCTTCGAGGGCATACAAGCCCAGTAGGAGCACTCACCCCCGACCAGTTCGCTCTCGACGACGACCACGCTGAGCCCGCCGCGGTGGGCGTAGTCGGCGACGTTCTCGCCGACGGGTCCGGCTCCGATGACGACGAGATCGACGGTACGGCTCATGGGGTGACTCCTGTCGGGTTGGTGCGGTTCGGGTTCGGGTCGCGGCTGACCGCGCCGATGATGCGGAGGATGGTGCCGAGGTCGTCGGACGCGGCCTCCGGGGTGGCCGGGGAGAAGCCGGTGACGCCGGCGCCGGCGAAGCCGAAGCGGGCGCGGAGGGCGGTGATGCACTCCATCAGGGTGCCGAGCTCCAGGCCGAACGGGACGGCCGAGCTGACGCCGGCGATGACGGAGGGGTCGAGGACGTCGACGTCCACGTGGAGGTAGACCCGTTCGGCGCCGGTCGCCTCGACGGCCGCGACGACCTCGGCCGCGCTCGTCATCACCGAGGAGACCATCGGGATGCCGCGCTCCTCGATGTGCGCGAGCTCACCGTCGTCGAGATCCCGCACGCCGACGAGGACCAGCCGCTCGGGGTCGAGCGGTGCCTCGGGCAACAGCATCGCCGCGCCTTCGCCGGTGAGCGCCCGCGTCACCATGCCGCTGAACGCGCCGGAGGGTGAGCTGAGCGGGGTGTTGAGGTCGCCGTGCGCATCGAACCAGACCACCGCGATCCCGGGGTCGCGCCGGAGGGCTTCGCCGACGGAGGCGAGTTCGACGCCGCAGTCCCCGCCGATGGTGATGACCGGCTCGTCGATCCCCGCGAGCGCCTGCCGCTGGAGGCCGACGGTCGTCGCCAGCGAACTGGCCCGCCGGATGCCGGTGTCGAGGGCCTCTCCCGCCTCGGCGGGGACATGGACGAGGGTGGTCGCCGCGACCGGCAGGTCTCCGCGGATCGCTTCGGCTCCATCGATCAACTGCATGGCCCTGGACGAACCGGAGCCCTGCCACTGGGGTACGACGACGAACTGCGTCATGCGGTGCCTTCCTGGGGGTGGTGCGACGGTGCGTGGGGCGATGGCGACGGGCCCCGGGTGGCCCCGGGGACCCGTCGGGTCGTCGTTACCGACCGGCGTTCGGCGTGAACTCGGGGCCCGAGGACTCGATCGCGGGTGACGACGGAGCGCCGCTCTTCAGTGCGGCCAAGCGGGCTTCGACCTCGGTCAGCTCGCCCAGGTCCTCGAGGTCGTTGAACTGCGCGTCGAGGCTCGAGGCGGCGAGCTCCTGCTGCCCGAGCACCTTCGCCTCCTCGCGACGGATCTTGTCCTCGTAGCGGCTCAGGTCGCTCGTCGGGTCCATGATGTCGATGCTGCCGACCGCATCCGCGACCTTGCGCTGCGCCTCGGCGGTCTTCGCGCGGGCGACGAGCTCGCTGCGCTTCGTCTTCAGCTGCTCGAGCTTCGACTTCATGCCGTTGAGGCCGTTCTTGAGCTGCTCCACGACCTTCGTCTGCGACGCGAGCTGCGGCTCGGCCTGCTTGGCCTCGTTCTCCGCGCCGATCTGACGCTGGAGGGCGATCTTCGCGAGGTTGTCGAACTTGTCCGCGTCGGCGCTGTTGCCGGCCTGGCGGTACTCGTCGGCCTTGCGGCTCGCGGCCAGCGCCTTCGTGCCCCACTCCGAGGCCGCTTCGACGTCCTGCTGGTGGTCCTGCTCGAGGAGGCGGAGGTTGCCGATGGTCTCGGCGATCGCGCTCTCGGCGTCGGCGATGGAGTTCGTATAATCACGGACCATCTGGTCGAGCATCTTCTGCGGGTCCTCGGCGGAGTCGAGCAGCGCGTTGATGTTGGCCTTGGTCAGCTGGGCGATGCGTCCGAAGATGGACTGCTTCTCTGCCATGGTGTGGTTCCTCTCTCTGGTCCTGCTGGATCGGTTGGGTTCGTCTCGGACACTGGGGTCTGACGGCGGCGCGGGCTCAGAATCGGCCGCCGCCGCGCCTCGAGCGGGTGCCACCGCCGCCGAAGCTGCCGGCGCTGCGTGAGCGACCGCCGCCGCCGCCGAACATGCCGCCGCCACTCCGGGACCGGCTGCCGCCACCACCGCCGCCGAACATGCCGCCGCCGGAGTGCGAACCGCCGCCTCCGCCCCCGCCGAGGACGGAGTTGATGAGGATGCCGCCGAGGACGGCGCCGAGCATGCCGTTGCCGCCGCCCTGACCGCCGCCGCCGAACATCCCGTCGAGGCCGCCGGCCGACTGGTTCTGGAACTGTCCGACGTCGGCCTGGGCGAGCTGCACGGCTTGGCCGGCGAGCGAGGTGGCGCGCTGGGCGAGCGAGAGCGCCTGCGTCGGGTCGTTCGGGGCGAGGCCTTGCGCCTGCACGAGGGTGCGGCCGGCCTCGGCGAGACGGGTCCTCGCCTCCGGCCCGACGGCGCCGCGTCGCGACACGACGAAGTCCTCCGCGGCGGACACCTGTGCCTGCGCGGTCTGGAGCGTCTGGCCGAGTGCGGCGACCGCGCGCTGCAGCTGCTCCGCGGCGGTGCGGACCTCCTGCAGGGCACCGTCGATCTGGGCGTTCGCCGCGTCCAGCCGGGCGAGCAGGGCGATCGGGTTGTTCGCGGCGCCGAGCGCGGTGCGCACCTGGGCGACCGTGGCCGACGTGCTCGCGACGGCCGCCGCGAGGCCTCCGGTCGGATCCGCCTGGCCTGCCGCGGCGGCGACGTCGCCGTCGAGCTCGGCGATCCGGGCGGCCACCTGCTGTTCCGCGGCCGTCAGATCCGCCTGCAGGCGCTTGACGGCACCGGTCAGTTGCGTGCTCTGGTCGAGTGCCTCCTCCGCTGCGCGGATGCCGACGGCCGCCTCGCCCGAATCGCCGGCGGCGAGCCTGGCCGAGGCGTCGGCGACGGCCGCCGTGGCGAAGGTGAGGCGCTCCGCCGCCTCCGACGGGTTGTCGAGGACCGTGATGAGCGCGTCGGGGGTGTACCTCGCCTGCAGGGCGGTCACCGTCTCCCGAGCCGTCTGCACCGCTGGCTCCGCGGCTGCCGTCCTCGCTCGGAGCTCCTCGACGGCCGCCGGCGCGTTCCGCTCGAGGGCGCGGAGCTCGTCGAAGGAGGCGGCCTGCTCGTCGAGCACGTGGTTCGCGTGCTCACAGCGCCGGATGATCTCGATGTTCCAGTCGCGCTGCTGCTGCTCGGTGTCCGGTTCGGCGTCGTCGAGCCGTTGCCGGAGTGCGAACGCCTGCGTGAGCTGCTCCTTCGCTCCGGCGAGGGCTGCGGTGAACGCCGCCGTGGCCTGCTCGCCGTAGGAGGCGGTCGCGAAGCCGAGCTCCTCCTCGCTCGTGCGGACGGCGTCGTCGGTCTGGACGAGGGCGCTTCCGGCGAGTCGCTCGAGTTCGGGGATCGGGGTGGTCGTCAGCGGATCGACCGGTGCGCCCGCCCGCCCGGCCGGGGCCGGACCCTGGCCGGCCGTGACGCGCCGCCGACGGAGGAAGACGACCAAGAGGACGACGGCCACGACCGCCACGACCACGATCAGCAGGATGGTCAGCCATCCGGCCGAGCCGCCACCGTCGGTCCCGGAGGAGCCGGTGGACCCGCCGCCCACTGCGGATCCGAGGCCCTGGGCGGCCGCGACGCCGGCGCCGGCCCAGTCCTCGTCACGCAGCTGCGGCAGGATGAGCTGCTGCTCGATCTCGGTGAGCTGGTCGCCGCTGACCGGACCGCTGGAGTCGCCGGAGAGGTAGTAGGCGCGCCCCTCCGTCGCGACGGCCAGGAGGTACTGGTTCGGTCCGAGGTTGTTGTCCTCAGCCGTCCTGTTCGCCCATCCCTCAGCGTCGCTCGGATCCGTGAAGGTCGGGACGTACACGACCCAGAGGTCGACACCGTGCTCCGAGGAGAGGTCGTCGACCGCCGCCGTGATCTCGGAGACCTGGGCGGCGTTCAGGACGCCGGCGCTGTCCGAGACGCGTCCGGCTCCGAGGTCCACGGGGCTCTCCGCCCAGGCTGCTGTCGCTCCCGCGCCGAGGAGCACGGCCAGGCAGAACGCCCAGATCGATACCGCCCAGCGAACCCGCATCGGCCACCTCGTCACTCGTTCGGACCCGTCGAGCCCCACCCCGCGGCTCGGGTCCGAGTCTAGGTCCGGGACCAGCACTTCTCTACCGGCGCCTGTGGGCAGGGGAGCTGGCTGCGAGCTGTGCTATGCGGCGCTGACACCTCGGACGTCGTCACTCTGTTACCGACCGTGACGCCTCCGGTCGCGTCCGCGGATCGGCGCGGCGAGACTGGTGGCGTCCCCGTCGCGGAACCCCTGGAAGGAGCATCATGCAAGGACACGTCTCACCCATGCTGGCGCTCGTCGAGGTCACCAGGTTCCGCGAAGACGACCAGGCGTATCACGAGTACGTGCAGATCCTTCTCGGTCGCACCATCGCGGCGGCCGAACGGGCCGGGTGGCGGGTGACGCGGTGGGCCGCGGAGGACCTCGGCACCGAGGCGCTCCTCGCCGCGACCGACGGTGCCTCGGCCGTCGTCCTCATGGGCGGGGCCGACATCGACCCCATCCATTACGGGGGTGCCGCCGGCTACCGCGCCGAGGGCCAGCACTTCCCGGAGGCGGACCGCGCGCAGCTCGCCGTCGCGCGGCGCGCCGCGGAACGCGGTACGCCGCTCCTCGGCATCTGCCGCGGACACCAGATCATCAACGTCGCCCTCGGCGGCACCCTCGTCCAGGACCTCGGCGCGCACAGCGCCCACCGCAACGACGGCGTCCCGGTCGATCAGAGCATGACGCCCCACGAGGTCGAGCTCGACCCGTCGAGCGCCCTCGCGTTCCGACTGCGTGCCCGGCACCTCCAGGTGCAGAGCGCCCACCACCAGGCAGTCGGCGAACTCGGCGAGGGGCTCCGGGCGGTCGCCTGGTCCTCCGACGGCACGGTCGAGGCGATCGAGCACCACACGCTGCCCATCACGGGCGTGCAGTGGCACCCGGAGGACCCGGGCACCGTCGACGACCAGCTCGAGCTGCTGCTCGGCGGCCTCGCCCGCGAGGCGGAGCGCGCAGCGGCCTGACCGGGCGACAGGCGCCCGACGCCACGCCGGAGCGCTCCTGGCTTGTGCACCGCGCTGTCGTAGCGTTGACAGGTGTTCGAAGACAGGTATGGCCAGGACGTCCTCGCGGGTGACTGGCGGAAGAAGAACCGGGTGGTCGCCCGAGAGGTCGAGGCCGTGACCGATCTCGTCGTCGAGGAGCTCGGCGGCTTCTGCGGTGCGATCACGCGCGTCGAGGCGAAGACGGTGGAGCTCGAGGACTACCGGGGCAAACGTCGCGTGTTCCCCATGGGCGCCGGGTTCCTCCTCGAGGGGGAGCCGGTCGTCCTCGTCGTGCCCAAACGTGCCCCCGCCGGTCGCGCCCGGACGGCGTCCGGGTCCTTCGCCGTGGAGACCACCGCCCGGGTGGCTCGCGCGAGCCGGATCTTCGTCGAGGGACGGCACGACGCGGAACTCGTCGAGCGGGTCTGGGGCGACGACCTCCGCGTCGAGGGCGTCGTCGTGGAGTACCTCGCCGGCGTCGACCACCTCGACGCCGCGCTCGCCGAGTTCCGGCCGGGCCCCGACCGGCGCGTCGGGGTGCTCGTCGACCACCTGGTCCGCGGCTCGAAGGAGCAGCGCATCGCCGATGCGGTCATGGCCGGGCCGAACGGTCGGAACGTCCTGATCGTCGGCCACCCCTACGTCGACGTCTGGCAGGCCGTGAAGCCCGCCAGGGTCGGCTTGCAGGAGTGGCCGACCATCCCGCGGTCGATCGAGTGGAAGAAGGGGATCTGCCAGGCCTTCGGTTGGCCCCACGACACGCAGGCCGACATCGCCCGCGCCTGGAAGCGCATCCTCGGTCAGGTCCGGACGTTCAACGACCTCGAGCCCGAGCTGCTCGGCCGGGTCGAGCAGCTCATCGACTTCGTCACCGTCGACTGAGCCGCCCGCCCGGCCGGTCCGCTAGGACGTGACCTGTGCCAGCGCGTCCTCGAGGACCGAGACCGCGTCGCGCAGCAGCTCGTCGGACATGACCGCGCTCGGGAGCAGCCGGAGCACCGAGTCCCACGACCCGGCGTCGAGGACGAGCACGCCCTGCGCGATCGCCGCGTCGATGATCGTCTGCAGTGCCGTGGGGTGCGGCTGCTTCGTGCCGGGGACGACGAGTTCGACGCCGGCCATCGCGCCGATGATCCGGACCTCGCCGACGATGTCGAACCGATCGGCCCAGTCGCCCATGAGCGACTGCAGCGTGGCCCCCACGCGACGCGCCTCACCCAGCAGGTCCTCCCGTTCGATCACCTCGAAGGTGGCGAGCGCCGCGGCGGTCGACACCGGGTTGCCGCCGAAGGTGCCGCCGATGCCACCGGGCTGCACCGAGTCCATGATCTCGGCTCGACCCGTGACCGCCGAGAGCGGGAAGCCGCCGGCGATGCCCTTGGCGCTCGTGATGAGGTCGGGGACGACGCCGTGGTGCTCGATCGAGTACCAGGCACCCGTCCGACCGATGCCGGCCTGGATCTCGTCGGCGACGAACACGATCCCGTTCTCGGTGCACCACTCGCTGATGCGCGAGAAGTAGCCGGGGGCGGGGATCACGATGCCGCCGTCGCCGAGGACCGGTTCGGCGAAGAACGCGGCGACCTCGCTCGCGCCGATGTGTCGTTCGATGTAGTCGATCGTCACCTCGGCGGCTTCCGGGCCGGTGAGCCCGTCGCGGAAGGGGTAGGACAGCGGGACGCTGTAGATCTCACCGGGGAACGGACCGAAGCCGAGCCGCTCGGGGGCGGGGCGGTAGGTCATCGCCATGGTGAGGTTCGTCCGGCCGTGGAAGGCGTGGTCGAGCGCGACGATCGCGCGGCGGCCCGTGTACTTCTTCGCGATCTTGACGGCGTTCTCCACCGCCTCGGCCCCGGAGTTCAAGAGGATCGAGTGCTTCTCGAAGTCGCCGGGCGTGATCTCGGCGAGCTTCTCCGCCACCCGCAGGTAGTTCTCGTACGGCGTCACCGTGAAGAGCGTGTGCGTGAGCTTCGTGGCCTGTTCGGCGGCGGCCGCGGCGACGTCGGGGTTGGCGTGCCCGATGGTCGTGACCCCGATGCCCGTGCCGAGGTCGATGATGCGGTTGCCGTCGACGTCCACGAGGATGCCGCCGGAGCCGTGGTCCATCCACACCGGGGCGAGGTTGCCCGCGCCGCGCGACACTGCCGTGCGGCGCCGTTCCGTGAGGGCGAGCGATCGGGGACCGGGGATGGCGGTCACGAGCTGACGTTCCTGGGGCACGGAGTATTCGATGGTCATGCAGGCCATGGTAGGCGCGTCTGCGCCGAGCTTCCCCCGGGCGTGCGGTGCGTCGCCGTCGCGCCCGCGACACCTCGCGGTTGACTGGGGTTCACCGGCCGTCCACCTGCGCTCCCTAGCGTTGGCGGCGCTGATGGCCGGACGACAGAGGATCGCGCATGGACGCTGAGACCACCACCGCCCTGCTCGCAGAGCGGCAGCCGACGCTGCTCGGCGGCGGACGTGCGCCCGCCGAACGCACCCTGATCGACGTCCTGCGTGCCGTCGCCGTGGCACATCCGGAGGCCTCCGCGCTCGAGGACGCTGCGGGCGCGCTCAGCTACCGCGAACTCATCGTGAGCGCCGAGCGCCTCGCGGCAGCCCTGCTCGCCACCGGTGTCCGCCGCGGGGACCGGGTGGGGGTGCGGATCGCATCGGGCTCGCGTGAGCTGTACCTCGGCATCCTCGGCATCCTGTTCGCGGGAGCCGCGTACGTGCCCGTCGACGCCGACGACCCGGAGGAGCGCGCCCGCCTCGTGTTCGGTGAGGCGGCCGTGGTCGGCGTCCTCGAGGACGGTGGCGTCTTCCGGCGCCTGGGAGCGCCGGCCGAGGCCGGGGGAGCAGACGATGAGACCGCGGGCGAACCGGTCCGGCTCGCCACCGAGGGGACACCGCACCCGGCGACCCGGGCGATCCCGATCCTCGACGCTCCTCGGCTCGACGACGACTCCTGGATCATCTTCACCTCGGGATCGACGGGGACACCGAAGGGCGTCGCCGTGTCCCACCGGTCCGCCGCGGCGTTCGTCGACGCCGAGGCCCGACTCTTCCTGCAGGCCGAGCCCCTCGGCCCGGGCGACCGCGTGCTCGCCGGCCTCTCGGTGGCCTTCGACGCCTCGTGCGAGGAGATGTGGCTCGCCTGGGGCCACGGTGCCTGCCTCGTTCCCGCACCGCGGTCGCTCGTCCGCAGTGGCATGGACCTCGGTCCCTGGCTCACCGCGAAGGGCATCACCGTGGTGTCCACCGTGCCCACGCTCGCGGCCATGTGGCCGGCGGAGTCGCTCGAGAACATCCGCATGCTCATCTTCGGCGGCGAGGCCTGCCCGCCGGAGCTCGCCGCCCGATTGGCCGTCGACGGACGCGAGGTCTGGAACACGTACGGCCCGACGGAGGCCACGGTCGTCGCCTGCGCGGCGCTCCTCACGGGGGAGCAGCCCGTGCGGATCGGCCTCCCGCTCGACGGTTGGGACCTCGCCGTGGTCGACGCGGACGGGGTACCGGTGGAGGAGGGTGGCGTCGGTGAGCTCATCATCGGCGGCGTCGGTCTCGCCAGGTACCTCGACCCCGTCAAGGACGCCGAACGGTACGCGCCCATGCCGAGCCTCGGGTGGCACCGGGCCTACCGCAGCGGCGACCTCGTCCGCTTCGAGGCCGCGGGGCTCGTCTTCCAGGGACGCGCGGACGACCAGGTCAAGATCGGCGGCCGTCGCGTCGAGCTCGGTGAGATCGAGGCCGCCCTGCAGGCACTGCCCGGTGTCTCGGGAGCCGCCGCGGCCGTCCAGCGCACCGCGGCCGGCAACCCGGTCCTCGTGGGGTATCTCGCGGTCCCCGACGGCGACGCCTTCTCCCTGGACGACGCGCTGGGTGTCCTTCGCGAGCAGCTCCCCGCACCGCTCGTACCCCTGCTGGCGGTCGTGTCCGAGCTGCCGACGCGCACCTCGGGCAAGGTCGACCGGTCGGCACTGCCGTGGCCGCTCGGCGGGACCGACGGTGAGGACGCCTCGACCCTGTCGGGCACGGCCGCCTGGCTCGCCGAACAGTGGACGGCCGTGCTCGGCGTCCGCGTCACGGCGGAGGGTGACAACTTCTTCAGCCTCGGCGGCGGCAGCCTGGCCGCCGCGCAGCTGGTCTCGCTCATCCGCACGAGGGACGCGGAGTTCACCGTCGCCGACATCTACGGCCACCCGAGACTCGGCGCCATGGCCGCGGAACTCGACGGACGTCGCCCCGAGCGCCGCACCCGCGCCGCAGCGGCCGACCCCGTCCGTCCCACCCCACTCACGACCCAGTGGGCGCAGACCCTGCTCGGGATCCCGCTGCTCATCCTCGTAGGCCTCCGGTGGCTCGTGTACCTCCTCGCCGGCAGCCGCGTGCTCGGCCTCGTGGCCGACGTGCCCTACCTGCCGATGGTCTCGTGGTGGTGGATCGCGCTCGGATTCCTCCTCGTCATCACGCCCATCGGACGGATGGCGATCTCGGTCGTCGCCTCGCGGCTGCTGCTCGCCGGCGTGCGACCGGGCGACTACCCACGCGGCGGTTCGGTCCACGTCCGGCTCTGGCTCGCCGAACGCGTCGCTGACACGGTCGGTGCGGTTAGCCTCGCCGGCGCCCCCTGGATCTCGCACTACGCGAGGGCCCTGGGCGCGAAGATCGGCCCCGACGCCGACCTGCACAGCGTTCCGCCCGTCACCGGCTTCCTGACCGTGGGAGCCCGCGCCTCGATCGAGCCCGAGGTGGACCTCCGCGGGTACTGGGTCGACGGCGACACGCTCCGACTCGGCCACGTCCACATCGGTGCGGAGAGCACGGTCGGCGCTCGCAGCACCCTGCTCGCCGGCACACGGATCGGCAAGCGCGCCGAGATCGCGCCGGGATCGTCGGTGTTCGGTCGGGTGCCGTCCGGTCACCTGTGGTCCGGTTCACCCGCCGTCCGCGTCGGCAAGGCGAAGCCCGTCTGGCCCACCGAGCGCCCGCCCAGGCGGCGGCGTTGGTTGTTCGCCTACGGTGTCGGCTCGGCGCTCCTCTCGGTCCTGCCCTTCCTCGCCTTCGTGCTCGCCGCCGCGGTCGTGGCCGCCGGAGCCGCCGGCGCCGGGTCCCTCGTCGAGTTCTCCTGGCGCGCGCTCCTCTGGGTGCCGGTCGCGACGATCGTGTGGTTCCTCGTCCTCGCGATCAGCACGATCGGCCTGGTCCGTCTGCTCGGCGTCGGGCTGCGGGAGGGCTACTTCCCCGTGCGCAGTCGTGTCGGTTGGCAGGTGTGGGCCACCGAGCGCCTGCTCGACGCCGCCCGCACCCTGCTCTTCCCCATCTACGCGAGCCTCTTCACGCCCGTGTGGCTGCGTCTGCTCGGCGCGAAGGTCGGCAAGAACGTCGAGGCGTCGACGGTCCTCCTCCTGCCGCGCATGACAACCGTGGGTGACGGCGCGTTCCTCGCGGACGACACGATGGTGGCGTCCTACGAACTCGGTGGTGGATGGATGCGGATCGCGGGCGCTTCCGTCGGGAAGCGCGCGTTCCTCGGCAACTCCGGGATGGCGGGCCCCGGCATGCACGTCCCGAAGAACGGCCTCGTCGCGGTGCTGTCGGCCGCTCCGCGGAAGGCGAAGTCCGGGTCGTCGTGGCTCGGCAGTCCGCCGATGCGACTCCGCAGGCAGGTGTCCGACGCGGACCTCGACCGCACCTACGCGCCGCCGCTGCGGCTCCGCATCGCGCGCTCCCTCTGGGAGGTCTGTCGCATCGTCCCGGTCATGGTGACGACGGCCATCGCCCTGCTCGTCCTGCTCACCCTCGCCTGGTTCGCCGACACCTGGGGCCTCGGCGTGGCGGTCGCCGTCAGCGGCGCCGTCCTCCTCGCGGCCGGCGCGGTGGCGGCCGGCATCACGACCGTCGCCAAGTGGCTCATCGTCGGGCCGATCCGTGCCGGGGAGCACCCGCTGTGGTCGTCGTTCATCTGGCGCAACGAGGTGTCGGACACCTTCGTCGAGATGGTCGCGGCGCCGTGGTTCGCCGCACCCGCCACCGGTACGCCCGCCCTGACCTGGTGGTTGCGGTCATTGGGCGCACGGATCGGTCGCGGCGTCTGGTGCGAGAGCTACTGGCTTCCGGAGGCCGACCTGGTCGAGCTGGGCGACGGAGCGACGGTCAACCGGGGCTGCGTTGTGCAAACACACCTGTTCCATGATCGAATCATGAGTATGGATCAGGTCGAACTCGCTGCGGGCGCCACGCTCGGACCGCACAGCGTCATCCTCCCCGGAGCCCGGATCGACGACGACGCGACCGTCGGCCCCGCCTCCCTCGTGATGCGCGGCGAACGCGTCCCCGCCGGCACCCGGTGGAGCGGCAACCCGATCGGCCCGTGGCGCGAGGTGACGACGGCGGAGTACCGGGAGCCCCAGGTCGCGTCCTGATGGGGGAGGCGCTCGCCCGCCTGCGCAGCGCAGGCGATCCCTACACGCCGACGAGCGGCAACCGCGGCTACCACGTCGTCCGGTACGAGCTCGACCTCGACTACGCGATCGATCGCAACGGCTTGAGCGCGACGGCACGCCTGACGGTGGTCGCGACGGAGGAGCTGACCCGCTTCTCCCTGGACCTCGCGGCATTGCGCGTCACTCGCGCCCAGGTGGACGGCGTCGATGCGAAGCGCACCCACGGCTCGGGGAAACTGACCCTCACCCCGCGGACGCCGATCGCCGCCGGAGCCGAGTTCACCGTCCTCGTCCGCTATAGCGGGACACCTCGTCCGGTCCGCAGCCACTGGGGCGAGATCGGCTGGGAGGAACTCGAGGACGGCGTGATCGTGGCCTCGCAGCCCTGCGGTGCATCGAGCTGGTTCCCGTGCAACGACCACCCCTCCGACAAGGCGGCCTACCGCATCAGTGTCACCGCGGCCTCGGCGTACACCGTCGTCGCCCCGGGCGAGCTCGTCTCGCGGACGGCGCGAGCGAGTCGGACGACCTGGGTCTACGAGCAGCGCGAGCCGATGGCGGCCTACCTCGCGACCGTGCAGATCGGACGCTACCACCGCCTCACCGTCGACGCCCGGGTGGCGGCCTCAGCCGTGCCGGTCGTCGCACACCTCCCGCGCGACCTCACCGCCGACTTCCGCCACGACTTCGCCGAGCAGGTCGACATGCTCGCCTGCTTCGAGCGCGCCTTCGGGCCCTACCCCTTCGACAGCTACGGGGTGGTCGTCACCGACGACGAGCTGGAGATCCCGCTCGAAGCGCAGGGGCTGAGCGTGTTCGGACGCAACCACGTCGACGGTGTCGGTGGGGCAGGACGGTTGATCGCCCATGAGCTCGCGCACCAGTGGTTCGGCAACAGCCTGACGATCGGCGCCTGGCGCGACATCTGGCTCCATGAGGGGTTCGCCTGTTACGCCGAGTGGCTGTGGTCGGAGCAGTCGGGCGCCGAGACGGCGGATGCGTGCGCCAGGGCCCACTACGCGGCGCTCCGTCGTGCGCCGCAGGACATCGTCGTCGGCGACCCCGGCCCTGCCGACATGTTCGACGACCGCGTGTACAAGCGCGGCGCCATCACGCTCCACGCCGTCCGGCTGCTCCTCGGCGACGACGCCTTCTTCGACCTCCTCCGGGATTGGGTGGCGACCTTCCGGTTCGCCACCGTGTCGACCGAGGACTTCGTGCGCACCGCCGACCGCCATGCGCCGGAGCCGATCGAATCGCTGATCGAGGCCTGGCTGTTCCGCGAGGCGCTGCCGCCGTTCCCCGCCCGCTGAGCCCGGGTCAGGCGAGCAGGAGGGCCGTCGCCATCACGGTGTCCGGAGCGAGGACCGGATGGTCGACGACGAAGCGACGTCCCGCGATCTCGGCGACCGTCACTCCGGCGTGGCCGGCGAGCTCGATCGTGGCCGGATCGGTCGTGAGTCCGGTGCCGAGCGCCTTCGTCACCGCCTCCTTCGCCGTCCAGTGTTCGGCGAGGGACCGCAGTCGTCGTCGCGCCGGCAACCGGCGCCACCGCTCCCGTTCCGTGGGGGAGAGGGCGACGTTCTCGACGCCGGCGAACCGTGCCGCATCGAGTCGTTCGACGTCGACGCCGGCGGCGTGCGTGACCGACACCGCGACCGCCGAGGCGTTGTCGGTATGCGAGACGCTCGCGTGGACGATCCCGCCGTCGACGAGCACCTGCGGGCGTCCGTGGGCGAGGCCGCAGTCCGGGCAGCGGGCGGTCACCGTGATCTGCGGGGCGTCCGCGCCGGTGGTCTCGGCGACGGTGCGCACGAGGAGTGCGCGACCGAACAGGAAGCGGCGGGCCTCGGCCTCGGACGACGCTTCGAGGCGGTCCCTGGCGCGGGCGTCGAGGCGGTCGGCGGTGCCGTCGAGGTCGAGCTCGTCCGCGCGAGCCCAGGTGAGGAGTCGGACCGTGGGCTGCGGGTGGCGGCTCGGTCGCGACATGCGTCCAGTATCGCGGAGTGACCCGTCCGCGCGGGCGGACGGCGTCGTGCCTGATGGGATGGTGCCCTCGACTGGATTCGAACCAGCGACTTCTTCCTCCGGAGGGAAGCGCTCTTCCGCTGAGCTACGAAGGCGGAACGTGTCCAAGCTACCAGAGTCGAGGCCATCGCCGGAACCGGAGCGACGCGGGGTGGATGCTCGTGACCGCGTGGGATGATGGGCACATGCAGCGCACCCTGACCGCGTCGCTCGATCTGCGGGTGCACGATCGAGCCGACCTCATCTTCTCCATCGCTGTCGCCGGCGGTACCCCACTGGCGAGTGAACGGCTGCAGGTGCGCTCCTCCGACGGCCCGTGCGCCGTCACCGAGATCCTCGGCCCCGACGACACCCGGCTCCACCGGGTGATCGCCGAGCCGGGACGCCTGCAGGTCGACTACGAGGCGGTGGTCGTCGGGCAGGCGGTGCCGCGAGCGGTCGACCCCCTGGAGACGGTGACGGCCCTCCGTCCGAGCCGCTACTGCGAGTCGGACGCCTTGTTCTCGCTCGCGCGCTCCGAGCTCGGATACCTGCTCGAGCACCGTCGTCTGCACGAGGACGGCACGGTGTCGGGCGGCCTGCAGATCCTGCCGTGGGTCGCCGCGTGGGTCGGCCGTCACCTCTCCTACGTCTCGGGTTCCACGACCGTCTCCGACAGCGCGGTCTCGACCCTGGCCGGCGGCCAGGGGGTCTGCCGGGACTTCGCGCACCTGACGATCGCCATGCTGCGAGCGCTCGACATCCCGGCGCGGTACGCGGCCGTGTACGCCCCGGGCCTCGTGCCGATGGACTTCCACGCCGTCGCCGAAGGGTTCGTCGACGGCGCTTGGCACGTGGTCGACGCGACGGGGCTCGCTCCGCGCCAGTCGCTCGTCAGGATCGCCACGGGCCGCGACGCGGCGGACGTCGCGTGGCTGAGCAACCACCACGGCAACGTGACCGTCGAGGACATGCGGATCGACGCGCTCATCGACGACCTGCCCACCGACGATCCCTCACAGCCGGTCGTGCTCGCCTGACGCATCGTTCCGGCGGGCGGGCCCGTGCCGCTCCCGCCGGGAGCCCGGGTAGAATCGCTCCTCGTGACTCCTGAAGACCTCGCCTCCGCCCTGCACGCCATCGTCGTTCCGATCGTCGAACGACGACGCGAGGCGGCGGGGATCGACCAGGAGGTCGTGGTGTCGGTCGACGACGTCGTGCTGGAGCGGCCCAAGAACCGCGACCACGGCGACTGGGCGTGCAACATCGCGATGAAGCTCGCGAAGCGGGTGGGCGCGAACCCGCGCGAGCTCGCGCAGGAGTTCGCCGACGCGCTCGTCCAGGTCGACGGTGTCGCCTCGGTCGAGGTCGCCGGTCCCGGGTTCATCAACGTCCGGCTCGACGCCGCCGCCGCGGGTGCGCTCGCGAAGGTCATCGTCGACGCCGGCGACGCCTTCGGGCGCAACGACAGCCTCGCGGGCCAGACCATCAACATCGAGTTCGTCTCGGCGAACCCCACGGGCCCGCTCCACATCGGCCACACGCGATGGGCCGCCCTCGGCGACTCCCTGGCCCGCGTGCTCGGCGCGTCCGGCGCGACCCTCGTCAGCGAGTACTACATCAACGACGCCGGCAACCAGATGGACACCTTCGCCGACTCGGTGCTCGCCGCGGCGAAGGGCGAGCCGACGCCGGAGAACGGCTACCCGGGTGCCTACATCGGCGACCTCGCCAAGGCCGTGCTGGCGGAGATCCCCGACCTGCTCGAGCGCCCCGACGCCCGCGAGGTCGCGCGTGAGCGTGCCTACGCCCTCCAGCTCGGGGAGATCCGAGCGTCCCTCGAACGCTTCAACGTCCACTTCGACGTCTGGTTCAGCGAGCGCACGCTCCATGCGACGGATGCGGACGGCACCAGCCTCATCGACCAGGCCGTCGACCGCCTGCGCGAGCAGGGGCACGTCTTCGACGAGGACGGTGCCGTCTGGGTGCGCACGACGGACTTCGGCGACGACAAGAACCGCGTGATCCGTCGCTCGAACGGCGTCTACACCTACTTCGCGGCGGACGCGGCGTACTACCTGAACAAGGGCGACCGCGGCTTCCAGCACAAGGTCTACCTGCTGGGTGCCGACCACCACGGGTACGTGCACCGGCTCAAGGCCCTCGCGGGTGCCGCGGGAGACGACCCCGACCGCGACATCGAGGTGCTCATCGGCCAGCTCGTCAGCGTGAACGGCGCCCGACTCTCGAAGCGTGCCGGCAACATCATCGAGCTGGACGACCTGCAGGCCTGGATCGGGACGGACGCCCTGCGGTACTCGCTCGGTCGCTACCCGGCCGACTCGCCGCTGGCCCTCGACCCCGAGCAGCTCCGCAGCCGCACGAACGACAACCCCGTGTTCTACGTCCAGTACGCGCACGCCCGGACGAGCTCGGTGGCGCGCAACGCGGCTTCGGCGGGCGTCGACCGCAGTGTGTTCGCTCCGGAGCTGCTCGCGCACGAGACGGAGTCCGCGCTGCTCGGTGTGCTCCAGGAGTTCCCGCGGATCATCGCGCAGGCCGCGCAGCTGCGCGAGCCGCACCGGGTCGCGCGCCACCTGGAGGAGACGGCGAGCCTGTACCACAAGTGGTACGACAGCTGCCGGGTCGTCCCGATGGGCGAGGAGCCGGTGACCGACCTCCACCGCACGCGACTGTGGCTGAACGACGCCACCGGCACCGTCATCCGCAACGGCCTGGCCCTCCTCGGCGTCTCGGCACCGGAGCGCATGTAGCGTCACCGCGGCAGGGCTTCGGCGCGCGGAGGACCGTCCCTCGGGGGCGTTCCTGCGCGCGTCAGGTCCGCTGATGCACGTGCCGAGCGGGAGGTGGACGCTCCGATACCGTGGCAGCATGCATCCTCGTAGGCTCCGCCCGATCCTGACCGTCGCGGCGGTCCTGGCCGTCCTGTCCAGCGCCGGCTGCGTCGGCCCGGGCCCGGACGCGTCCGGCACCCCGACGCCCGGTGGCACCTCGCCGTCCTCGGCCGTCGACCTCCGTGCCTTCGCGCCGTTCGGTGCGGAGGGCTCGGGCGTCTCGATCCGTCTGCGGTTCCCGGACGGGCTGCACGCGGGGAGCGTCGGCACGATGGACTACCTCCAGAACATCGTCTCGCCGGCATTCCAGTGCGCGCCGTTCGAGATCGAACTGCAGGAGGTGGGGGCGAGCACGCTCCAGCTGCCGGACGCGCTCGCGGTCGTCGTCACCGGCGACGGCGGCAAGACGGTCGCGCCGGCCTTCATCATCCCGGGTGATCCGCTCCGGGCGGCCTTCACCTCCGCCGACGTGGTCGCGAAGGGATCGCTGGAGGACGCGAACCTCACGGAGCTCGAGGGGTACACCCTGGCGGCCTTCCACCCGACCTCGGCGAACGAGTGGGAACGGTTCAGCGGCCGCGTGCTGGACACGGCGGAGGTTGAGCTCGACCAGCTGTGCTGACGCCTGCCCGGAGGTGACGGTTCGCTACGCTCGGAGCATGAGTGCACCGTCTCGAAAGCGCAGGCGTCCCTGGGTTCCGATCGTCGTCGTCATCGGCGTGATCGTCGTCCTCGTCGGCGCGTTCCTGATCGCCGACACGATCGTCCGTGGCGTCGCCGAGGATCGCGTCGCAGCGCAGATCGAGCAGAGCCTGCCCGAGGGCGTCGACGCCGACGTCGCCGTGTCGATCGGCGGGGCCTCGGTCATCGCCCAGTACCTCACCGGCACGTTCGAGCACGTGGACCTGCGGGCGCCGGGCGCGAGCGTCGACGGCATCCCGCTGGACGTCCGGGTCAGCGCGGACGCGGTCCCGCTCGATCCGAAGCAGACCATCGGCCGCGTGGTGGCGACGATCCGGATCGACGCGGACGGAGCCGCCGCGCTCTCCAAGACCGCCGGGCTCCCCGGCACGCTCACCCTGGGGGACGACGAGGTCGGGTACGCGGGCGAGGCGACCGTGCTCGGGTTCACGATCCCGTACGACTTCTCCGTGGCGCCGACCACCACGGCCGAGCGGGTGAACCTCATGCCGACGTCGGTGAACGTCGACACGGGGTTCCTCGGTGTGATCGACCTGCGAGCCCTCGTGACCGGATTCCTGCAGGGTGATCCGCCGAGCATCTGTGTCGCCCAGTACCTGCCGGAGGGCGTCGACCTCGACCGGCTCGCGGTGACCCCGGAAGCGGCGACGGCCACCCTCACCTCGACGACGCTCCGCCTCGACGAGGCCTCCCTGCAGACCCTCGGCAGCTGCCGGTGATCGTCGCATCGCGAGCCCACGGCGCCCTCGGCGAAGCGGTGCGACGTCACGATGCTGCAGGAGCCCTGGCGGCTCGCTAGACTTTCTGCACACCCACTGCTCCGACCGGGCGGTGACGTGTGCCGTCGGGCCGGAAGGCCCGTGTTCCACCTCAGTCGTTCCAACCGGGCGGCGATGGATGCGGCCGACCGGGAAACCCGCCCCGGGACGCATGCACCCACCTTCATCGGTGCTCTCCAAATCGGTGCTTCAGGGGCCAAACCGGGTCCGCTCGCCCAACGAGAACCTCCTCTTCCGCTCACCAGGACTCAGGACAACCCCGTGGCCAGAAACCCCCTCGCCCCTGACTGGCTCGCCGAGCCGGTCGACCCCAACGCCCTCGACCCGGCCGTGTGGCCGGCCTCGGCCGAGCGCGACGCCGACGGCGTCCTGCGCGTCGGCGGCGTCGACGTGCACACCCTCCGTCGACGGTTCGGGACGCCGCTGTACGTCGTCGACGAGGACGACGCCCGGGCCAGGGCGCGTCGCCTGCGCGAGGCCTTCGAACGTGAGGCGGCCGCTCACGGGACGAGCGTCGCCGTCTACTACGCCGGGAAGGCGTTCCTGTCCTCCGAGGTCGCGCGCTGGATGACGCAGGAGGGCCTCCGCATCGACATCTGCAGCGGGGGAGAACTCGCCGTCGCTCTTGCCGCCGGGGCCGACCCCGCCCGGCTGGGCTTCCACGGCAACAACAAGTCCGTCGCCGAGATCGAGCGCGCCGTCGGCGTCGGGATCGGTGCCATCGTCATCGACAGCCTGGTCGAGATCGAGCGGGTCGCCGCGGCGGCGGAGCGTGCCGGCCGCGTCCAGTCCGTCCGGTTGCGGGTCAACAGCGGTGTCCACGCGCACACGCACGAGTACCTGGCGACGGCGCATGAGGACCAGAAGTTCGGACTGCCCCTCGAGGACGCGGCCGACGCCGTGGCACGGATCCGCTCGCACGCCTCACTCGACTTCCTCGGGCTCCACTGCCACATCGGCTCGCAGATCTTCGGCTCGGACGGCTTCGCCGAGTCAGCCGCCCGGCTCCTCGCCGTGCACGCCCGCCTGCTCGAGACCGGACCCGTGCCCGAGCTGAACCTCGGCGGCGGCTTCGGCATCGCCTACACGAGCGCGGACGACCCCACGCCGATCGAGCAGCTCGCCGCCGACATCCTCGCCGGCGTGCGGACCGCCGCCGAGCTCCACGGCGTCCCGATCCCGAAGCTCGCGTTCGAACCGGGTCGCGCCATCATCGGCGGTCCCGGCATCACGCTGTACGAGGTCGGCACCATCAAGGACGTGACGGTCGCGTGGAACGACGAGGGCGAGACGGCCGTGCGCCGCTACGTCAGCGTCGACGGCGGCATGAGCGACAACGCGCGTCCCTCGCTGTACGGCGCGGACTACACGGTCCGCATCGCCGACCGGGTGAGCGAGGCGGGCCCAGCGCTCGTCCGGATCGCCGGCAAGCACTGCGAGTCGGGCGACATCGTCGTGAACGCCGACTACCTGCCCGCCGACGTGCGCGACGGCGACCTCCTGGCCGTCCCGGCGACGGGCGCCTACTGCTGGTCCTTGGCGAGCAACTACAACTACCTCGGTCGCCCGGCCGTCGTCGCCGTCTCAGGCGGTGAGGCCCGCATCATCGTGCGCGGCGAGACCGAGCACGACCTCCTCAGCCGCGATGCGGGATTGGACACGGAATGATCGAATACCGCGGATTGAAAGTGGCCCTGCTGGGCGCCGGCTCGGTGGGCTCGCAGGTTGCCCGCCTCCTGCTCGAGCACGCCGACGAGCTGGCGTCCCGCGCCGGAGCGAGCCTCGAGCTCATCGGCATCGCCGTGCGCGACGTCGACGCCCCACGGGACGTCGAGCTGCCGCGGGAGCTCTACACGACCGATGCCGAACAGCTCATCCTGAGCGCCGACATCGTCATCGAGCTCATCGGCGGCATCGAGCCGGCGCGGAGCCACATCCTGCAGGCGATCAACGCCGGTGCCGACATCGTCACCGCCAACAAGGCGCTGCTCGCGACCCACGGTCCCGAGCTCTTCGACGCCGCGGAGCAGGTCGGCGCGCAGCTCTACTACGAGGCGGCGGTCGCGGCTGCCATCCCGATCATCCGCCCGTTGCGCGAGAGCCTCGCCGGCGACCGCATCAACCGGGTGCTCGGCATCGTGAACGGCAGCACCAACTACATGCTCGACCGGATGGACCGCTTCGGCGACACCATGGAGGCGGCTGCAGCCGTGGCGAGCGAGCTCGGCTACCTCGAAGCCGACCCGACCCTCGACGTCGAGGGCTACGACGCCGCCCAGAAGGCGACCATCCTCGCCAGTCTCGCCTTCCACACCACCGTGCCCGTCGAGGCCGTCCACCGCGAGGGGATCACGGGCATCACCAAGGCGCAGGTCGACCTCGCGCGGAGCGAGGGCTACGTCATCAAGCTGCTCGCGATCGCCGAACGGATCGTCGACGAGACGACGGGCGAGGAGGGGCTGTCGGCCCGCGTCTACCCCGCGCTCATCGGGCGCGAGCACCCGCTCGCCGCCGTGCACGGCGGGAACAACGCGGTGTTCGTCGAGGCCGAGAACGCCGGCAGCCTCATGTTCTACGGCGCCGGTGCCGGCGGCAAGGAGACCGCCTCGGCGGTGCTCGGCGACCTCGTCTCGGCGGCGAGGCGACACGTCGCCGGTGGACCGGGTGTCGGCGAGTCGACCCACGCGGACCTGCCGGTGCTCGACATCGGTCGCGTCACCACCCGGTACCAGGTGACCCTCGAGGTCGCCGACGAGCCGGGTGTCCTCGCGTCCGTCGCCGGGATCCTCAGCGACGGTGGCGTCTCGGTCGAGACCTTCCAGCAGTCCGTGGCCTCCTCGGACGGCACGCTGTCGACCGCTACCCTGGTCATCGGCACCCACCGGGCGCTCGAATCGGCCCTCGCGGCCACCGTCGAGCAGCTCGCCTCGAACGCCCATGTCGAGCGGGTCGTGTCCGTGCTCCGGGTCGAAGGAGCCGAGTAGGTGCCGAGCAGCACGACCCCCGACCGCGTCGAACCCCGACCCCTCTTCAGATTGCAGGCCACCGTATGAGCTCTTCCGACACACTGGAGATCGGGCGCACCGTCACCGTCAAGGTCCCCGCGACCACCGCGAACCTCGGCCCCGGGTTCGACACGCTCGGACTCGCGCTCGCGCTCTACGACGAGCTGACCGTCACCGTCCGCGAGGAGCCCGGCGTGTTCGTCGAGGTGATCGGCGTCGGAGCCGGCGAGGTCCCGACCGACGAGACGAACCTCGTCATCACGGCGATCGCGCACGCCCTCCGCGCCTACGGCCGGGAGCTGCCGGGTCTCGACGTCGTCGCTCGGAACGTGATCCCGCACGGTCGCGGTCTCGGGTCATCGGGTGCCGCGATCGTCTCCGGCATCATGGCGGCGAAGGGGTTGCTCGAGGGACAGGTCGAACTCGGCCCCGACGACCTCCTCCGGCTCGCCACGGAGATGGAAGGCCACCCCGACAACGTCGCCCCGGCGCTGTTCGGCGGACTCACGATCGCGTGGACGACGGACGACGGTCCCCAGCACAAGAAGCTGATCGTGCACCGTGGCGTCTCACCGCTCGTGCTGGTGCCCGAGCACACCATGTCGACCGAACTCGCCCGAAGCCTGCAGCCGGCGAACGTGCCGCACGCCGACGCCGCGTTCAACGTCTCCCGGTCGGCCCTGCTCGTCGCCGCCCTCACCCAGAGCCCGGAGCTCCTGCTCGCGGCCACCGAGGACCGCCTGCACCAGAGCTACCGCGCCGCGGCCATGCCCGAGACGAACAGCCTCATCACGATGCTGCGCGAGCACGGCTTCGCCGCCGTCGTCTCCGGCGCCGGCCCGTCGATCCTCGTCCTCGCGGACGACCCGGGTCGCCGGCTCGAAGCCACCGCCCTCGTCGCCGAGCACTCCGCCACCCCGTGGCAGTCGCTCATGCTCGCGGTCGACTTCAAGGGTGCTACAGTAGGAGGGCACCCGGCCCGCCCCGCCTCTTCGGCGTAACCGGCTTCCGGGGCATTTCCGCACAATCATCGCTTTCGCACCAATTGATCGCGTCTGTTCGGGTCCCACCGTGTTTCCATCCTGCTGAGCATCGCTCCGCCGGATCGTCGCACCGGGCTATCCGCACAGGCTCTGCGTCGTGTGAACATCACCCACCCGCCGCACAGGATTCCGGTGCGATCGCCGCCTGCGCGAGACAGCTCTGTCTCGACGCAAGGGAAGGAAGACACACGTGACAGACGTCAACGAAGGCGCCTCCGGCGTCTCGCTGGATGCCGACCCGAAGACACTGAAGGTCGCCGACCTCCAGCGTCTCGCCGCCGCTCTCGGAGTGGCCGGAGCCTCGAAGCTCCGCAAGGGCGAACTGGTCGAAGCCATCCAGACCATCCAGAACAGCACCGACACCGCCGCGGCGACCACCGAGACGTCCGACGTCATCGAGTCGGTCTCCGCGCTCGAGGTCGCCCCAGAGGCGCCGGTGCAGTCCAAGCTGCCCGAGCTCGACCTCGCGCTCGACCAGGCCTTCGGAGCCGAGAAGGCGGCCCCGCCGGCGCGTCGCAAGTCGCGTCGTGCCACGACGGCCACCGTCGCGCCGAACGCCGCCCCGATCGTCGGCGCGCCCGTCGTCGAGGCGCCCGCCGCACAGGCGCCGGTCGCTCAGGCGCCGGTCGCTGAGGCGCCCGCCGCAACCGCCCCTGCCGAGTCGGCAGCGCCGGCGGAGTCTGACGACTCGCAGCCCTCCGCGCCCGTCGAGGCCGACGCCGCCGAGTCGCGCGACGACCGTTCCGCCGGAACCTCCGAGTCGAGCGACGCCGACGAGGCGACGCCCGAACAGACCCCGAGGCGTTCGCGCGGCAACCGCCGTGGCCGTGGCCGCGATCGCGACCGCAACACGGACGACGTCGAGCAGAACCCCGCCGAGCAGGGTGGTGGCGAGCAGAACCGCGCCGCCCAGAACGCCTCCGAGCAGGACGCCACCGACGACGACGCCGCGGGCACGGACTCCGACGAGTCCCAGACCCAGGACGCCGAGCAGCAGGACGGTCAGTCCTCCGGCGGACGCCGTGGTCGTGGCCGAGGCCGCAACCAGAACAACGGCGGGCAGAACAACGGTGGCCAGAACAACGGCAACCAGAACGCCGACGCCGGTCAGAAGGCCGAAGCGAAGCAGGAGCAGCCCGGTCAGAACCGCGGCAACCAGGGGAACCAGGGCGCTCCGGCCGACGACGCCGAAGGGCGCGGTGGCCGCAGCCGCTACCGCGACCGCAAGCGTCGTGGCTCCGTGCAGAACGACGACGTCGAGCCCGAGATCTCCGAGGACGACGTCCTCATCCCGGTCGCCGGCATCCTCGACGTGCTCGACAACTACGCCTTCGTGCGCACCTCCGGCTACCTGCCCGGCACGAACGACGTCTACGTCTCCCTCGGTCAGGTGAAGAAGTACCACCTGCGCAAGGGCGACGCCGTCGTCGGCGCCATCCGCCAGCCGCGCGACAACGACAGCAGCAGCCGCCAGAAGTACAACGCCATCGTCAAGGTCGACTCGGTCAACGGTCTGTCCGTCGACGAGGCCGGCACGCGAGTGGAGTTCGGCAAGCTGACGCCGCTGTACCCGCAGGAGCGCCTCCGTCTCGAGACGGAGCAGAACAAGCTGACGCAGCGCATCATCGACCTCGTCGCCCCGATCGGCAAGGGTCAGCGCGGCCTCATCGTCGCGCCGCCGAAGGCCGGCAAGACGATCGTCCTGCAGCAGATCGCGAACGCCATCTCGATCAACAACCCTGAGGTCCACCTCATGGTCGTGCTCGTCGACGAGCGGCCCGAAGAGGTCACCGACATGCAGCGCACGGTCAAGGGCGAGGTCATCGCCTCCACCTTCGACCGCCCGGCGGAGGACCACACCACGGTCGCCGAACTGGCGATCGAACGCGCCAAGCGTCTCGTGGAGCTCGGTCACGACGTCGTAGTGCTGCTCGACTCGATCACGCGTCTGGGCCGTGCCTACAACCTGGCGGCCCCCGCCTCGGGCCGGATCCTCTCCGGTGGTGTCGACGCCGCGGCGCTGTACCCGCCGAAGCGCTTCTTCGGTGCCGCGCGCAACATCGAGAACGGCGGCTCGCTCACCATCCTCGCGACGGCACTCGTCGAGACCGGGTCCAAGATGGACGAGGTCATCTTCGAGGAGTTCAAGGGCACCGGCAACTCGGAGCTCCGCCTCTCGCGCCAGCTCGCCGACAAGCGGATCTTCCCGGCCGTGGACGTCAACGCGTCCTCGACCCGCCGGGAGGAGATGCTGCTCGCCCCCGACGAGGTCAAGGTCACCTGGAAGCTGCGTCGCGCCCTCGCCGGCCTCGACCAGCAGCAGGCCCTCGAGGTCGTCCTCGGCAAGCTCAAGGAGACCACGTCCAACGTGGAGTTCCTCGTCCAGATGCAGAAGTCGATGCCCGCACCGACCTCGCACAGCCACGGACACGAGAACAACCACCGCTAGCGGTCCCGACCGACCCCATCCGTTCCCGGAGCCCTCAGGGCGCCGGGAACGGATGGGGTCGGTCCTGTTTCGCCCCCGGTGCCGCATGATGGTGATGAAGGAAGTGAACGATGTTCGAATCAGTTGAGACGCTCGTCGCCGAGCACAAGGATCTTCAGGATCAGCTCGCCGACCCGGCGGTGCACGCCGACCCCGCGAGGTCGAAGAAGATCAACCGCCGGTACGCCGAGCTGTCGAAGATCATCGCGGCCTACCACACGTGGCAGTCGACCCAGGAGGACCTCGACGCCGCTCGGGAGCTCGCCAAGGAGGACGAGGCGTTCGCCGAGGAGGTGCCGGTCCTCGAGGAACTGCTCGTCACCAACCAGGAGAAGCTGCGCCGCCTGCTCATCCCGCGCGACCCCGACGACGGTCGCGACGTCATCATGGAGATCAAGGGCGGCGAGGGCGGCGCGGAGAGCGCGCTGTTCGCGGCGGACCTGCTGCGCATGTACCTGCACTACGCGGAGTCCAAGGGATGGAAGACGGAGCTCCTCGAGCGTACCGAGAGCGACCTGGGCGGCTACAAGGACGTCCAGGTGGCGATCAAGTCGAACGCCACCGACCCCTCGCAGGGCGTCTGGGCGCACCTCAAGTACGAGGGTGGCGTCCACCGCGTGCAGCGTGTCCCGGCGACCGAGTCCCAGGGCCGTATCCACACCTCCACCACGGGGGTCCTCGTCTTCCCCGAGGTCGACGAGCCCGAGGAGGTCGAGATCAGCCAGAACGACCTGAAGATCGACGTCTACCGCTCGAGCGGTCCGGGCGGACAGTCCGTCAACACGACCGACTCCGCGGTGCGCATCACCCACCTGCCGACGGGCATCGTCGTCTCCATGCAGAACGAGAAGAGCCAGCTGCAGAACCGTGAGGCCGGTATGCGCGTGCTGCGCGCCCGTATCCTCGCCCGGCAGCAGGAGGAGCAGGCCGCCCTCGACAGCGCGAAGCGCAAGACGCAGATCCGGACGATGGACCGCTCCGAGCGCATCCGCACGTACAACTTCCCGGAGAACCGGATCGCCGACCACCGGACCGGGTACAAGGCCTACAACCTCGACGGGGTCATGAACGGCGCCCTCGGGCCCATCATCGAATCGGCGATCAGCGCCGACGAAGAGGCCCGACTGGCCGACATCGGCGACCAGGACTGACCACATCTGGTCCCTGAGCTTGTCGAAGGGCGGTCCCGACCCTGGTCCCTGAGCCTGTCGAAGGGCCACTCCGGTCCCTGAGCTTGTCGAAGGGCGGTCCTGACCCTGGTCCCTGAGCCTGTCGAAGGGCCACTCCGGTCCCTGAGCCTGTCGAAGGACGCGGCGCTCAGCCGATGCGCAGGCGCTTCGTCGCGACCTTGTCGGCGAAGAAGCGGTCGTGGCTGACCACCACGATCGCGCCGGGGAAGTGCACGAGGGCGCGCTCCATCACCTGGGTGCTCGCGAGGTCGAGGTGGTTCGTCGGCTCGTCGAGGAGGAGCACCGACGCCCCTGACAGCAGGCACTGCGCCATCGCCACGCGGGCGCGCTGACCGCCGGAGAGCATGCCGATCTTCTGCTTGAGGTCGGCGTCGGAGAACTGGAACATCCCGAGGAAGCGGTTCACGGACTTCTTCGTGGCGGCGAACGCGAGGCTGTCCGGCATGGCGCCGACCGCGTGCGCGACGGTGTCGGTGAGGTCGAGGTCGTCGACCATCTGGTTGTACGAGGCGTACCGGACCCCGCCGGTCCAGGTGACGTGTCCGGCGTCCGGGCGTTCGTCGCCCTCGAGGATGCGGAGGAAGGTGGACTTGCCGGCGCCGTTGGGTCCGTGGACGACGATCCGTTCGCGGCGTCCGATCTCGAGGTCCAATCCGTCGAAGAGGGTGTGCTCGCCGTAGGCCTTCGTGAGCCCCTGGATCCGGCACAGTGTGTCCTTGATGTGCAGACCGCCGTAGATGTCGGTGATGATGTCGTCGACGGGGCGCGGCGGCCTGGCCTTCTTGATCTTCGCCAGCTGGGAGGAGAGGTCCTTCTTGCCGGCGGCCTTCGCCGCTTCCCGGCGATCCGAGATGCCCTCGGCCTCGAACGCGAGCAGCTCCGACTCGTGGACGAACTGGGCCTCGAGGCTCTTCAGCCGGAACTGCTTCTGCACGACGTACTCGTCGAAGCTGCCGGGGTAGTCGTGGAGGTGGAAGTTCTCCACTTCGACGATGCGGGTGACCACGGCGTCGAGGAAGGTCCGGTCGTGCGAGACGACGATGGCCGCGCCACGGAACGAGCCGAACCAGGACTCGAGCCACTCGACGCCGGCGACGTCGAGGAAGTTCGTCGGCTCGTCGAGCAGGAGCACATCCGGGCGTTCGAGGAGGATCTTGGCGAGGGCCGCGCGGTTCCGCCACCCGCCGGACAGCGCGTCGATGGGCAGCACCCGGCGTGTGGCGTCGAAGCCGAGGGTGGTGAGTGCGGTGTCGATGTGGCGCTGGTAGTCCCAGCCGTCCTGTCGCTCCATCTCCTCGAAGAGTTCGGCCTGGCGTTCGATGAGCTTGGTCATGCCGTCGAGGTCGTTCGGGTCTGCGGCGATCGCTGCGTCGATCGACGCGAGCTCCCCCTCGATCGCGTGGATGTGCCCGAACAGTCCTTCGAGGACCTCGGTGATGGTGGCGCTGCCGTCGAGCTCTGAGAACTGTGAGAAGTACCCGATCCGTGTGCCGTCCTCGATGGTCACGGTGCCGGAGTCAGGCTGGATCTGGTCGAGGGCGAGCTTCAGGAGGGTGGACTTGCCGGAACCGTTCCGCCCGATCAGTCCCACGCGGTCGCCGGGTTCGAGACGGAAGAAGACGTCGCGCAGGACCGGGCGGTCCTCGAAGCGGACGGTGACGTCGTGCAGACGGATGAGACTCATGGTGCCCTCTCGAGGTGCGTGGGTGCGGCGGGACGCGGCAAGGCGCCGGACGCCGGGGGAGGAGCCTGACGGCTCAGCGTGATCAGATGTGGTACTCGGGGTCGAGGAGTGCGAGACCATGCGCTCCACTGCCGCGCGGCCGTTCGACCGCCGGCACGCCGAGCAGCAGGCTGCGCGGCGGGCAGGCCTTGGTGACGACGGCGTTCGCACCGACGATGGTCTCGGCTCCGATACGGATCGGCCCGAGGATCTTCGCCCCGGCTCCGACGGCGACCCCGTCGCCGATCGTCGGGTGCCGTTTGCCGGATCCGCGGCTCTTCCCGCCGAGGGTGACGCCGTGGTAGATCATGACGTCGTCGCCGACCTCGGCGGTCTCGCCGATGACGACACCCATGCCGTGGTCGATGAAGAACCGCCGACCGATGCGGGCGCCCGGGTGGATCTCGACCCCGGTGAGGAAGCGGGCGAACTGCGAACCGAAGCGGGCGAGGCTCCGGAAGCCGCGGCGCCACAGACGATGGTTCACCCGGTGCGCCCACACGGCGTGCAGCCCGGCGTAGCTGAGCGCGATCTCGAGGCTGCCGCGGGCCGCTGGATCATGGGCTCGTGCCGCACCGATGTCCTCGCGGACCCGCGACAGCATTCCCATGGGTCGAGCCTACTCGCGGAGGTCGTCGTACATCGCCGTCGACAGGTAGCGCTCCCCGGCGTCGGGGATGATCACCACGATGGTCTTGCCGGCCATCTCCGGTCGGCGGCCCACCTCGAGCGCCGCCCAGACGGCGGCGCCGGCGGACATGCCGCCGATGATGCCGTCGTCCGTGGCGAGGCGTCTCGCCGTCGCGTAGGCGATGTCGGTCTCGACCGGGATCACCTCGCTGAAGAGGGAGGTGTCGAGGATGTCGGGGACGAAGTTCGGCCCGATGCCCTGGATCTTGTGCCCGCCCGCCCGGCCCTCGCTCAGCAGCGGGGAGTCGGAGGGTTCCACCGCGATGATCTGGACGTCCGGGTTGCGTTCACGGAGCCACTGGCCGACGCCGGTGATCGTCCCGCCCGTGCCGATGCCGGCGACGAAGGCGTCGACGGTCCCGCCGGTGTCCTCCCAGATCTCCGGCGCGGTGGTCCGGCGGTGGATCGCGGGGTTCGCCTCGTTCTCGAACTGGCGGACCCAGACCGCGCCCGGCGTCTCGTCGACGATGCGCTGCGCCTCCTGGACGGCGTTCGCCATGCCCTTGGTGGGGTCGGTGAGGACGAGCTCCGCCCCGTAGGCCCGGAGGAGCATGCGGCGCTCCTTGCTCATGGAAGCGGGCATCGCGAGGATGACCCGGTACCCGCGGGCCGCGCCGACGAGGGCGAGGGCGATTCCGGTGTTTCCGCTCGTCGACTCGACGATGGTGCCGCCGGGCTGCAACTGCCCGGAGGCCTCCGCCGCGTCGACGAGGGCGATGCCCAGGCGGTCCTTCACACTCGACCCCGGGTTGTAGAACTCGAGCTTCGCGAGCACGGTCGCGCCGACGCCGTCGGCGATCCGGTTGAGGCGCACGAGCGGGGTCCGCCCATAGGCCTTCGTGATGTCGGTGTAGACGGTGCCTGCCACGGTGTTCCTCTTCCTCGTTCGGGGTCGGTTCAGCCTACGTCGTGGGAGACGGCGCTCCTCCTGTGTGACGTGGGTCCGGACGGCCGACGGCCACGACGAGGCTGTGAGGTAGGCTCGGTGCGGCCCATCCGACCAGGGCCACCCCAATAGATGACCTCGCTCATGCCCAGCACCCCTCCCGCCGTTCCCGCCGACAGCCCGTCCGGCGGTCACCCCGCGACCGTCGAACTCGCGCGCCAGCACGCCGTCGAGATCCTCGCCCGTGCGGGGGTCCCGTCGCCCGACGTCGACGCCGAGCTGCTGCTCGGTCACGTGCTCGGGCTCGGCCGTGGGGCCGTCCAGGCCGCGGCCATCACCGGGCGGGTCCTCGACGCCGAGGAGCGCACGGTGTTCGTCGAGCTCGTCGAACGTCGGGCGGCACGTGAGCCGCTGCAGCACATCACCGGTCGGGCGGCGTTCCGCTCCATGGAGCTCGCGGTCGGCCCGGGCGTCTTCGTCCCGAGGCCGGAGACGGAGTCCGTCGTCCAGTTCGCGATCGACGCGCTCCGGGCCGTCCCGATCCCACGTCCCATCGGCGTCGACCTCGGCACCGGCAGTGGCGCCATCGCGCTCGCCATGGCCACGGAGGTGCCGAACGCCGCGATCTACGCGACCGAGAACTCGGTCGAGGCGTTCATCTGGGCCAAGCAGAACTTCGCCGAGTCGGCCGCCGACAACGCGACGGTCGTGTTCGAACACCTCGCCGACGCCTTCCACGAGCTCGACGGGATGGTGGACGTCGTGATCTCGAACCCGCCGTACGTCCCTGACGATGCGATCCCGCGCGATCCGGAGGTCCGGTTCCACGATCCCTCCGCCGCCCTGTACGGCGGTCCTGACGGCCTCGACGTCGTCAGACAGGTCTCCACGACGGCCAAGCGGTTGCTCCATCGCGGCGGCACGCTCATCATCGAGCACGGAGAACTCCAGGGGCAGGCGATCCGGGAACTCCTCACCGCCGACGGCTGGAACGCCGCGGCGACGCACCGCGACCTCACCACGCGCGACCGCACCACCATCGCGATCCGCTGACCCGGCGCTCACGAGCTCTCGGTCTCCGAGTCGCTTCCGGTCCCTGGGCCGCTTCCGGTCCCTGAGCCGCTTCCGGTCCCTGAGCCTGTCGAAGGGCGGTCAGTGTCAGGGCGTGGCGGCCACGAACGCGTCGACCGCCGCATCGAGTCCCGCGATGTCGAACGCGCCTGAGGCGTCCTTCGTCAGGTGGAAGGCGTGCATGCCGACGGCGGTCGCCCCCGCGCAGTTCGCGGCGGAGTCGTCGATGAGGATCGCTCGCTCGGGAGCGACGCCGTAGCGGCTGAGCGCCCGCGTGTAGATCCGCGGCTCCGGTTTCTCGGCGCCGAGCACGGCGGACACGAGGTCGTTCTCGCCGAGGACGGCAGCCGCCTCCGGAGCCAGCTGCGCGAAGGAGTCGCGGAACGGGATCGGGTTGTTCGACAGGAGGGAGACGGTCCCGAGGGACGCGGCGCGTCGGAGGGTCGCGAGGGCGCCGGGCACCGGTGTCATGGCCGCGGCCCTGGCCTCCCGCCACTCGTCGAGCGAGAGCGGGTACCCGGTCACCTCGGCGAACACGGCCAAGTAGTCGTCGCTTGTCGGGTATTCGCCGATGTTGGCCGCGGCCTCGTGTCCGCCGACCCACCATTGCTTCGCCAGACGGTACTGGCTGACGCCTGTCAGGCGGGCGAGCGCGGGGAGGCGCTTCCGGAAGTCGTAGTCGTAGAGGGTCTTGTCGCAGTCGAAGAAGAACACACGCTCTGGCACCTCTCCAGTATGCGGCCGTCGGCTCCCGGGCCACGACCGGGCAGCACGTAGACTGACGACGCGCGCCGGGCCCACGTCCGTCGTGTCTCGGCGGTGCCGTCCCGCTGCCGGAGAGGGTGGACCGTGGACCGTCCAGTGACCGGGTGCATCGTCATGTACCAGAACGATCGCGACAAACTGCGTGCGGCCATCCGCTCGACCCTCGGAAGCCCCCTGGTGGAGACGCTGTACCTCGTGGACAACTCCCCGACGGACGAACTGCGCGACCTCGCCGACGACCCGCGCATCGAGTACCTGCACAACCCGTCGAACCCGGGGTTCGGCGCCGCGCACAACATCGCGATCGCCAAGGTCCTCGGACGCTCCAAGTTCCACATGGTCGTCAACCCCGACGTCTACTTCGAGCCGTCGGCGATCGAGGAGCTGTACGAGTTCATGCTCGAGCACCCCGAGGTCGGTCATGTCATGCCCAAGGTGCTGTACCCGGACGGCTCGCTCCAGTACCTGGTGAAGCGCAACCCCTCGGTCTTCGACCTGTTCGCCCGCCGGTTCCTGCCCGGTCCGCTGAAGCCCCTGGTCGCGAAGCGCATGGCCAGGTACGAGTACCGCGACATCGACGAGAACCCGGCGCACGACTACGACAAGACCATGTTCGACGTCCCGTACCTCTCGGGCTGTTTCATGTTCCTGCGCACCTCGACCCTGCACCGCGTCGGCTTCTTCGACGAACGCATCTTCATGTACATCGAGGACGCCGACCTCACGCGACGGTTCCTCCAGGTGTCCCGCACCGCGTACTACCCGGGCGCGACGATCCACCATCACTTCGCGAAGGGATCCCACCACAACCGGAAACTCATGTGGTACTCGATCCAGGGTGCCTTCGTGTACTTCCGCACGTGGGGGTGGTTCGGCCGATGAGTCGCGTACTCGTGACCGGTGCCACCGGCTTCATCGGGACGAACCTCGTCCCCGTCCTCGAGGACGCGGGCCACGAGGTCGTGCCGTTCTCCCTGCGCGGATGGACGGGGGAGCCCTTCCCGGCCGGCATCGACGTCGTCGTGCACCTCGCCGGGAAGGCACACGACCTCGACGGCACCGCCGGACCCGAGGTGTACCGCCGCATCAACACGGACCTCGCCGAGCGCGCCTACGTGGCGTTCCTCGCCTCGGACGCGTCCACGTTCATCCAGTTGAGCAGTGTCGCAGCGGTGAACGAGACGAGCGTGGAGGGTGTGCTGGACGAGTCGGCGGACCCCCGCCCGACGACCCCGTACGGCTTGTCCAAGCTCGCGGCCGAACGTCTGCTGCTCGCGGTCGACCCCCCGGCAGGGCGTCGGACGATCGTCCTCCGGCCGACGATGGTCCACGGCCCAGGAGACAAGGGGAACCTCCGCCTGCTGCTCGGGCTGCTGTCCCGAGGCATCCCGTACCCGCTCGACGCCTTCCGCAACGCGCGCAGCTTCGTGTCCATCCAGAACCTCTCGTGGGCGATCACGAGCATCATCGGGACGCCGACGGTACCGACGGGGGTCTACCTCGTCGCCGACGACGAAGCCGTCTCGACGGGGCATCTCGTCACCCTCATCGGCGAGGTCACCGGTCGCCGGGTGCGTCGCCTCGCCGTGCCGCCCGCGCTCGTCCGCCTCGCGGCCGCCGTGGGGGACCGCGTCCCCGCCGTGCCCCTCAACACCGCTCGCCTCGGCAAGCTCACCCAGGACTACCGGGTCTCCGGCGCCCGTCTGCTCGCCGCACTCGGCCGCGAGCGCATGCCGGTCGCGACCGATGACGGCCTCCGGGCCTCGATCGCGGCGCTCGCCGCGGAGCGCGCACGCCCAGGCGACCCCGCCGACGCGCAGCCCGTCCGCAGCCAACGCGAAGCCGACGATCGGTAGGATTGACAGGTTATGACCCCCACTCTCCCCGACGCCCCCCGTAGATGGACACAGGCGCCCGGTCCCCGTTTCGCGGCGAAGACGGCCCTCGACGCACTGTGCTGGGTCCTCGCCATCGTGGTGGCCCAGCTGGTCCGATTCGAACTCGAGTACGAGCGGGTCGCCCTTGTCGGCACGGTCGCCCTGTGCGTCATCGCGGTGGTCGCCCAGCTCGTGGTGGCCTACCTGTGGAGCTACTACCACGGGCTCCACAGTTTCGGCAGTTTCTACGAGGCGAAACAACTGATCGTCGTCGCCCTGATCGTCACGGCGATCCTCGTCGCCGTCAACGCCGTGTTCGGTGTCGCCTGGGGGGTCCCGCGGTCGACCACGGTCATCGCCTTCCCGTTCGCGATCGTGTTCATGGGCATCACCCGGTACGTCAAACGGCTCTTCGTCGACAGCCGCAGTCGCCCGATCGAGGCACAGCGGGTCCTCGTCTACGGGGCCGGCGCGCTCGGCATGTCGATCATCCCGCGCCTCATGCGCGACCCGCAGTCGCCGTACCTGCCGGTCGGCGTCATCGACGACGACCCCTCGAAGCGCAACTTCCGCATCGCCTCCGTCGCCGTCGTCGGCACCGGCGCCGACCTCGTGGCGGCAGTCAAGCGCACCGGAGCGCAAGCCATCATCATCAGCATCGCCGACGTCGACAACGACTTCATCCGCCAGGTCAGCGAGCGGGCCGACGAGGCCAGGCTCCGCGTGCTGGTGGTCCCACCCATCGACACGATGCTCGCGCCGGGCACCGCCGAAAGCGCGCCGAGCCTCCGCGACCTGAACGTCGAGGACTTCATCGGCCGCAACACGGTCGACCTGCAGGTGGAGAGCATCGCCGGCTACCTGACGGGCAAGCGGGTCCTCGTGACGGGTGCCGGCGGATCCATCGGGTCTGAGATCGCGCGCCAGGTCAACCAGTTCGGCCCGGCCGAACTCGTCCTCCTCGACCGCGACGAGACGGGTCTGCACACCACCCAGCTCTCGATCTCCGGCCACGGTCTGCTCGACACGAAGGAGGTCGTGCTCGCCGACATCCGCGACTTCCCCTCCCTGCTGGAGGTCTTCGAGGACCGCCGCCCGGACGTCGTGTTCCACGCGGCGGCGTTGAAGCACGCGCCCATGCTCGAGCAGTACCCGGACGAGGCGTGGAAGAACAACGTGCTCGGCACGCTGAACGTCCTGAACGCCGCGCGGGCCGTCGGCGTCGGCACCTTCGTCAACATCTCCACCGACAAGGCGGCGAACCCCACGACCGTGCTCGGGTACAGCAAGCGCATCGCTGAGAAGCTCACCGCCTGGATGAGCGCGCAGGAGACCGACTCCCGCTACCTGTCCGTGCGCTTCGGCAACGTCATCGGAAGCCGTGGCTCCGCGATCCCCGCGTTCACCGCGCAGATCGAGGCCGGTGGCCCGGTGACGGTCACGCACCCCGACGTCACAAGGTTCTTCATGACGATCCCCGAGGCGTCGAAGCTCGTCATCCAGGCTGGCGCCATCGGCGACCCGGGAGAGGTCCTCATCCTCGACATGGGACGACCGGTCCGCATCCTCGACGTCGCGAAGCGCATGATCGCCGCGTCCGGGAAGGACGTCGAGATCGTGTACACCGGTCTCCGGCACGGTGAGAAACTGCACGAGGTCCTCATCGACACCGACGAGATCGCCGACCGCTCCAAGCACCCGAAGGTCTCGCACACGCGCATCCAGCCGCTCGACCCGGCCCTGCTCGACATCGCGGTCTGGCGCGAGGCGATCTCCGAGGACTGCGTCGAGACGCACCACCTGGTGCAATGACCGCTGCCGTGCTGGCAGGGGTCGTCGCGCTCGTCGTGAGTCTGCTGTCGCAACTCGTCATCCGCCCGATCCTCATCCACCGTTCGGTCGTCGACACCCCGAACCACCGTTCGATGCACGTCACACCCACCATCCGCGGCGGCGGCATCGGTGTGGCCATCGCGGTCGCGGTCGGCCTCGGTACGGCTGCCGTGGTCTTCCAGAGCCTGCCGCTCTGGATCGTCGCCGGCATCTCGGTCCTCAACGCCGCGATCGGCGCCGTCGAGGACGTTCGTGGGCTCCCGGTCCGGGTCCGGTTCGGCCTCCAGGTGGTCCTCGGCCTGCTCGCCACGTGGGTGCTCGTCGTGTCCATGTCGGCGTCGTTCTGGTGGATCCCCCTCGGCATCGTCGCCCTCGTCGCGTACACGAACATCGCGAACTTCATGGACGGCGTGAACGGCATCTCCTCGATGCACGGCACGGTCGTCGGCGGGTTCTACGCCGGCCTCGGTGCGGCGGCCGGGCTCCCCGGCGTGACCGCGGCCGGACTCGTCGTGGCGGCGGCCTTCCTCGGGTTCCTGCCGTGGAACCTGGCCAAGCGACGCATGTTCCTCGGCGACGTCGGCAGCTATCTCCTCGGCGGATCCCTCGTCGCGGTCGCCGTCTACGCGGCCTTCAGCGGGGTGTCCTTCATCGCGCTGATCGGCCCGGTACTCGTCTACGTGGCGGACACCGGGACGACGATCATCGCTCGCTGGCGTCGGGGGGAGCCGCTGCACGAAGCCCACCGCAGCCACGTGTACCAGCGTCTCGCCGCGGGCGGCCTCGGGCACCTCGGGTCCACCGCCGTCGTCAGCGTCGCGACGCTCGCGACCGGTCTCCTCGGGGTCGTCGTGGCGACAGCGGCGTTCCCCTTGCAGGTGCTCGCCGTCCTCGGGATCCTGCTCGTCCTCGCCGCCTACCTGGGCTCTCCTCGACTGCTCGTCCGACGCCCGAGGCTATGATTGAGCGTCGTCACCCCGATCATCCGGCCGTCTGATCACTGATCGGCGGCCCCGCCCAGCCAGGACCACGCTCATGTCGCAGACCTTCGATTGCCAGGATCACGCGCAGTTGCTCACCGGGATGCGCCTGGCCCGGACGGCCTTGGCACGCGGCGAACTCGTGGTGCTGCCGACCGACACGGTCTACGGTCTGGCGGCCGATGCGTTCTCGCCGACGGCCGTCCAGCGCCTGCTCGACGCCAAGGGGCGCACCCGTCAGTCCCCTCCGCCGGTCCTCGTGTCCGGCGTGAACACGCTCGAGGCACTGGCGGCGTCCGTCCCGGACGCCGTGCACCGGCTCGTCGAGGCGTTCTGGCCGGGCGGCCTGACGATCGTGCTGGAAGCCCAGCCGTCGCTCGCCTGGGACCTGGGTGAGACGGCCGGGACGGTCGCGCTCCGCATGCCGTCGAACCCGGTGACCCTCGAACTCCTCCAGGACACGGGCCCCCTGGCTGTCTCTTCCGCCAATCTCACCGGCAGGCCGGCCGCGACGTCGGCGGCGGCCGCGCTCGAGATGCTTGGCGACTCGGTCTCCGTGTACCTCGACGGCGGCGACGGCGGCGAGGTGTCGTCCACCATCATCGACGCGACGCGCCTCGGCACCGCTGACGAGCGGCTCGTCGTCCTGCGCGAGGGCGCCGTCTCCCGCGAGGCGATCCGCGACGTGGTGGGGGAGCTCCTGCCGGACGCCAGCGAGCGATGAACCAGTTCTCCGGGTACCTCATCGTGCTCGTGGTGAGCGCGGGCATCACCTTCGGGTTCGCGCACCTCGCCCGGCGCGTCGGGGTCAAGTACGGTCTGCACCCGCCGATCCGCGAGCGCGACGTGCACCAGACGCCGACGCCGCGCCTCGGTGGCGTCGCGATGTTCATCGGGATCCTCATCGCGTTCGGCGTCGCCTGGCAGCTGCCGTTCTTCGACCTCGTGTTCGCGGACCCGGAGCCTGTCCTCGCCATCCTCGGCGCAGCCTTGTTCATCGTGGGCATCGGGGTCGCGGACGACCTGTGGGACCTCGACTGGATGATCAAACTGGCCGCGCAGTTCATGGCGGCCGGACTGGTCGCCTGGCTCGGCGTGCAGATCTACTCGCTGCCGATCGGGGGGTTGACGGTCGGTTCCTCCTGGGTGTCCTTCTCGATGACGGTCTTCGCGATCGTGCTCGTCATGAACGCGATCAACTTCGTCGACGGCCTCGACGGCCTCGTGGCGGGCGTCGCGATCATCGCCAACACGGTGTTCTTCGTCTACACCCAGTTGCTCGTGACGTCGACGGGAGCGAGCGACTACTTCAACCTCGCCTCGCTGATCGCCGCCATCCTCGTCGGGGCCTGCCTCGGCTTCCTCCCGCTCAACTGGCACCCCGCGCGGCTGTTCATGGGGGATGCCGGAGCGCTCCTCGTCGGACTGCTCATGGCGACGTCTGCGGCAGCCGTGACGGGACAGGTCGACCCGGCAGCCCTCGGGCGCACCCAGTTGCTCCCGGCGTTCATCCCGATCCTCCTGCCCTTCGCGATCCTCGTCGTCCCGCTCGCGGACTTCGTCCTGGCGGTGCTCAGGCGCCTCCGTGCCGGGAAGTCACCGTTCAGCGCCGACCGGATGCACCTCCACCATCGCCTGTTGGACCTCGGACACAGCCAGGTGCACGCCGTCCTCATCTTCTACGGCTGGACGGTCGTCATCTCCGTCGGATGCCTCGCGTTCTTCGCGGTCCCGTCCTGGATGGCCCTGCTGTTCGTCACCGTGGGCGTCCTCACGTGCACGGTGTTCACCCTGTTGCCCCTCGGCCGCCGTCGGCGCGCCGACCGTCTCGCCCAGCGCGCGGTGCCGGACGCTGACGGGGCTCCCGGGTCCGCGCTGTACGATCGCCTCGACGAGGCCTCCGGGCAGCGCGACCCCGAGGCGCCCGTGAGCGGCGACACCCTCGACACCCTCGACTCTCTCGCCAAGAAGGACCAGCACCCATGACTCCTCCCGCCAAGGCCGGCTCGCATTCGAGCGCCAACCGGGTCTTCAGCACGGCCCTCAAGTACAGCGCGCTGCTCGCGCTCGTCATCGCGGTGGTCGGGGGAGTGGTCGGGTGGAGCGTCGACGGGACCCGCGGGCTCACGAGCGCGCTCATCGGTACGGCCATGGCCCTCGTCTTCCTCGGCATCACCTCGGTGAGCATCCTCTTCGCCAATCGCTGGTCCGGACAGGAGTTCTTCGTCGGGATTTTGTTCGGGGTGGTGATGGGCAGCTGGCTGGTGAAGTTCGTCCTCTTCCTCGTCCTCGGCTTCATCCTGAAGGACCAGCCGTGGGTCAACCCGCCGATCCTCTTCGGGAGCGTCATCGTCGGCGTCGTCGGTTCGCTCGTCATCGACGCGGTCGTGGCCGCGAAGGTGCGCGTGCCGTACGTGTCGGACAGCATCCTCCCGAAGGGGCCGCCGCACGACGCCGATCAGGGCTGAACCCCGCAAGCGGGAAGCATCCGCCGTGAGCATGCCGGGAGCGGCATCCGTGGTCCCCGGGCCCGAGCGCCGCTCGGAATATAGCCGTGGAATACCACCCCTGGGTTCGTCGGGGGCCGGTTTCCTTGCTAGACTCGTCAACGAATCCTCCCACTAGCACCGCTTCGGCGTGCGGCGAGGAGACATCCCCCCTGTTCGTCGCCGCGAGAGCTCTGCTCCACGCCCCCGAAACTGGAGATACGTGCTGTTCGCTAACGCTGTGCACTTGATCGCACCGATGGCCGCCGAAGATGGCGAGTTCCACGGTCCGTCGATCGACGAATTCTTCCCCGATATCATCCTCTTCGAGGGCACGCCCTTCGCGATCAACCGGGTCATCCTGATCCGCTTCATCGCGGTCATCGCCCTCCTCCTCTTCTTCTGGCTGTCGACGCGCAAGATGCGCCTCGTCCCCGGTCGTGCGCAGAGCCTGGCCGAGATGGGCCTGGGCTTCGTCCGGGTCAACATCGCGGAAGACCTCCTCGGCAAGAAGGACGGCCTGCGGTTCCTGCCGATCCTCACGACGATCTTCTTCATGGTCCTCGCGATGAACCTGACCGGTATCATCCCCGGGCTGAACCTCGCGGGAACCTCAGTCATCGGTGTGCCGCTCGTTCTTGCCTTGGTGTCGTACATCACGTTCATTTACGCGGGCATCAAGAAGAGCCCGGGCAAGTTCTTCAAGAACTCCCTCTTCCCCTCCGGGGTGCCGTGGCCGGTGTACATCATCGTCACGCCGATCGAGCTCATCTCGACCTTCGTCATCCGACCCCTCACGCTGACGCTCCGACTCCTCATGAACATGATCGTCGGGCACCTGCTGCTCGTCCTGTTCTTCGCGGCGACGCAATTCTTCATCGTCAACCTCGGTGGATGGTTCGCCCTCATGGGTGTCGGGACGCTCGCCTTCGGGCTCGTCTTCACCCTCTTCGAGCTCCTGGTGGCCGTCCTCCAGGCGTACGTCTTCACCCTCCTCACCGCGGTCTACATCCAGCTCGCGGTCGCAGAAGAGCACTAATCGAGCCCGGCACCCGCCAGGTCTCACCCAACGGAAGGAAACAAACGTGGACGCAACTACCGTTCTCGCCGCCCTTGAAGGAAACATCGCGACGGTCGGTTACGGTCTCGCAGCCATCGGCCCCGCCATCGGTGTGGGTATCGTCGTCGGCAAGACGATCGAAGGCACCGCGCGTCAGCCCGAGCTGGGTGGTCGTCTCCAGGTCCTCATGTGGATCGGTATCGCCTTCACCGAGGCGCTCGCCTTCATCGGCATCGCGACCTACTTCATCTTCGTCTAAGCCCCCTTTCACATCTCCGAAGGAGGCAAGATGTTTGATGCAGTGATCATTGCTGCTGAAGAGGGTGCTCCGACGAACCCTCTTATCCCAGCGGTGTACGACATCGTCTGGTCGCTCGTCGTCTTCATCATCATCCTCGGCTTCTTCTGGAAGCTGATCCTGCCGAAGGTGCAGAAGCTCCTCGACGACCGCGCAGCGGCCATCGAGGGCAACATCGCCAAGGCAGACGAGGCCCAGAAGCAGGCCGAGGCCGCGCTCGAGCAGTACAACGCTCAGCTCGCCGAGGCACGCCAGGAAGCCGGACGCATCCGCGAACAGGCTCGTGTCGAGGGTCAGACGATCCTCGCCGAGCTCAAGGAGCAGGCGACCGTCGAGGCAGCTCGCGTCACCGCCAGCGCCCAGGCGCAGATCGAAGCCGAGCGTCAGGCGGCGGTCGTGTCGCTCCGTGCCGAGGTCGGCACGCTCGCGCTCGACCTCGCCAGCGGCGTCATCGGCGAGACGCTGAACGACGACGCGAAGGCAACGGCCGTCGTGGACCGGTTCCTCGCGGACCTCGAAGCGGCGGAGAAGGCAGCCAAATAAT
Source organism: Plantibacter sp. LMC-P-059a (assembly GCF_030209505.1). Lineage (NCBI taxonomy): Bacteria > Bacillati > Actinomycetota > Actinomycetes > Micrococcales > Microbacteriaceae > Plantibacter > Plantibacter sp. LMC-P-059a. Next base: position 304,791 of record NZ_JARVRZ010000003.1, read on the forward strand.
GGGAAGCGCGACCAGAGAAGCACTCGCCTCGTCGAAGGAGGCCCTCGTCGCCCTCGGCGCCGGGGCCGATCTGGCCACCGCGGACGGTCTGTTCGCAGCCGGCCGGGCCATCGGCGGTTCGAGCCACCTGAGCGCTGCGCTCAGCGACCCGGCGGCCGACGCCGACGCCAAGCGCGTCGTCGTCGACCGCATCTTCGGTGGTCAGCTCGGCGCTCAGGCGCTCGGGCTGCTCCAGACGGTCGTCTCAGCACGGTGGTCCAGCGAGCAGGACCTGCTCGCGGGCATCGAGGAACTCGGTCTCCGGGCGGCTTCTGTCTCCGCAGGCGCGCAGGGCGACATCGAGGCTGAGCTGTTCGAGTTCGGCAAGCTCGTCTCGAGCAACCACGAGCTCGAGCTCGCGCTTAGCAGCAAGCTCGGATCGGCCCAGGCCAAGGGTTCCCTCGCGGCATCCCTGCTCGAGGGCCACGCGAGCCCGCAGACCGTCAGCATCGTCGGTCAGCTCGTGCAGCAGCCCCGTGGTCGGCGTATCGGAGAGTTGCTCCGCTACGCCGCAGGCATCGTCGCCGACCAGCAGGGCCTTGCGGTCGCCACGGTCACGGCTGCCGCACCGATCGAAGCGTCGCAGTTGCAGCGCCTCGAACGCCACCTCGCCACGGCCTACGGCCGTCAGGTGAAGATCAACCAGGTGATCGACCCCGCCGTCGTCGGCGGACTGCGCGTGCAGCTCGGGGACGACGTCATCGACGGCAGCCTCGCTGCCCGACTGAACGACCTCCGTCTGCAACTGGCCCGATAGCGGCCTGCGCAGCGCGGAGACCGACCCGACGGTCTCCACAACTCAAGACGTTGATCCTGACGGATCGCACCTCTCGGAACCCCCGGGTTCCACAACCAAAAGGAACATGATGGCAGAACTCACGATCAGCCCAGACGAGATCCGGGATGCTCTCAAGGACTTCGTCAAGGCCTACGAGCCCGGCGCAGCCGCGGCCACCGAGGTCGGACGCGTGATCGATGCCGCCGATGGCATCGCCCACGTCGAGGGGCTCCCGGGCGCCATGGCGAACGAGCTCCTCCGGTTCGCGAACGGCACGCTCGGCCTGGCGCTCAACCTCGACGAGCACGAGATCGGCGTCGTCGTCCTCGGTGAGTTCGATGAGATCGTCGAGGGCATGGACGTCACCCGCACGGGCGAGGTCCTCTCGGTCCCCGTCGGTGACGGCTACCTCGGTCGTGTCGTCGACACACTCGGCAACCCGATCGACGGCCTCGGCGAGATCGCCAGCACCGGCCGCCGCGCGCTCGAGCTCCAGGCTCCGGGCGTCATGCAGCGCAAGTCGGTGCACGAGCCGCTCCAGACCGGCATCAAGGCGATCGACGCCATGATCCCTGTCGGCCGTGGCCAGCGCCAGCTGATCATCGGTGACCGCCAGACCGGCAAGACCGCGATCGCGATCGACACCATCATCAACCAGAAGGCCAACTGGGAGTCCGGCGACGTCAACAAGCAGGTCCGCTGCATCTACGTCGCCATCGGCCAGAAGGGCTCGACCATCGCCTCCGTCAAGGGCGCGCTGGAAGAGGCTGGAGCGCTCGAGTACACGACGATCGTCGCCTCACCCGCGTCCGACCCGGCCGGCTTCAAGTACCTCGCTCCCTACACCGGTTCGGCCATCGGCCAGCACTGGATGTACGAGGGCAAGCACGTCCTGATCATCTTCGACGACCTGTCGAAGCAGGCCGAGGCCTACCGCGCCGTCTCCCTCCTCCTCCGTCGTCCGCCGGGACGCGAGGCCTACCCTGGTGACGTCTTCTACCTGCACTCCCGTCTGCTGGAGCGTTGCGCGAAGCTGTCCGACGAGCTGGGCGCCGGCTCGATGACGGGTCTGCCCATCATCGAGACCAAGGCGAACGACGTGTCGGCGTACATCCCGACCAACGTGATCTCGATCACCGACGGCCAGATCTTCCTGCAGTCCGACCTCTTCAACTCCAACCAGCGCCCCGCGGTCGACGTCGGTATCTCCGTCTCGCGTGTCGGTGGTGACGCACAGGTCAAGAGCATCAAGAAGGTCTCGGGAACGCTGAAGCTCGAGCTCGCGCAGTACCGCTCGCTCGAGGCGTTCGCGATGTTCGCCTCCGACCTCGACGCGGCCAGCCGTCGTCAGCTCGCCCGTGGCGCACGCCTCACCGAGCTGCTCAAGCAGCCGCAGTACTCGCCGTACCCCGTCGAGGAGCAGGTCGTCTCGATCTGGGCCGGAACCAAGGGCAAGCTGGACGACGTCCCGGTCGAGGACGTGCTCCGCTTCGAGCGCGAACTCCTCGACTACCTGGGTCGCAACACCGAGGTCCTCACCACCCTGCGCGACACCAACGTGCTCGACGACGACACCGTCTCGAAGCTCGATGCCGCTGTCGACCAGTTCAAGCTCGAGTTCCAGACGGGCGAGGGCGCTGCCCTCGGTTCGGAGCAGGTCGAGGAGCTCCCGGTTGAAGACGTCAACCAGGAGAAGATCGTGAAGGGTCGCCGCTAGTCCATGGGCGCTCAACTCCGGGTCTACACGCAGAAGATCAAGTCTGCGCAGACGACCAAGAAGATCACGAAGGCGATGGAGCTCATCGCCGCGTCGCGCATCCAGAAGGCGCAGGCGCGGGTGGCGGCGTCCGGGCCCTACTCTCGTGCGATCACTCGTGCCGTGTCGGCCGTCGCGACGTACTCCAACGTCGACCACGTGCTGACCACCGAGCCCGAGCGGGTTGAGCGGGCTGCGGTCGTCGTGTTCGCATCCGACCGAGGCCTCGCGGGTGCCTTCAACTCGCAGGTGCTGCGCGAAGCGGCCGAACTGACCGAACTCCTCAGGAGCCAGGGCAAGGACGTCACGCACTACCTCGTGGGGCGTAAGGCCGTCGCGTACTTCACGTTCCGCCGGATGCAGGCTGCCGGCCAGTGGGTGGGCAACACCGAGAACCCCGACTTCGCCACGGCGCAGGAGATCAGCGAATCCATCCTCAAGGCGTTCCTCACGGACGCCTCCGAGGGCGGCGTCGATGAGATCCACATCGTCTACAACCGCCTGGTGAGCATGATGACGCAGACCCCCGAGGTCGTCCGTCTCCTGCCGCTCGAGGTCGTCGAGGGTGTCGAAGAGCCGACGGACACCGCGGTGCTGCCGCTCTACGAGTTCGAGCCGGATGCGGAGAGCGTCCTCGACGCCCTCCTCCCGAACTACATCGAGAGCCGGATCTTCAACGCGCTGTTGCAGTCCTCCGCCGCGAAGCACGCCGCGACGCAGAAGGCGATGAAGTCGGCCAGCGACAACGCCGACAAGCTCATCACCGACTACACCCGCCTCCGCAACAACGCGAGGCAGGCCGAGATCACCCAGCAGATTTCCGAAATCGTTGGCGGCGCAGACGCGCTCTCGTCCTAGTCATCGCAACACGCACACGTATCTGTAGAGACAGAGAAGAGAAGAACATGACTCCCACCGCAACTGCCGAGCAGGGCGCTGCAGAGGTGAAGGCCGGCGCCGTCGGTCGCATCTCCCGCGTCACCGGCCCGGTCGTCGACATCGAGTTCCCGCACGACGCGATCCCGGGCATCTACAACGCCCTGAAGACCAGCGTCGTCATCGGTGAGCAGACGATGGTCCTGACCCTCGAGGTCGCACAGCACCTCGGCGACGACCTCGTCCGCGCCATCGCGCTGAACCCGACCGACGGCCTCGTCCGCGGTCAGGAGGTCACCGACACGGGTTCGCCCATCACGGTGCCCGTCGGCGACGTCACCAAGGGCAAGGTCTTCAACGTCATCGGCGAGGTGCTCAACGCCGAGCCCGGTGAGCAGATCGAGATCACCGAGCGCTGGCCGATCCACCGTCAGCCGCCGTCGTTCGACCAGCTCGAGTCGAAGACCCAGCTGTTCGAGACCGGCATCAAGGTCATCGACCTTCTGACGCCGTACGTCCTCGGTGGCAAGATCGGCCTCTTCGGTGGTGCGGGTGTCGGCAAGACGGTCCTCATCCAGGAGATGATCCAGCGTGTCGCGCAGGACCACGGTGGTGTGTCGGTGTTCGCCGGTGTCGGCGAGCGTACCCGTGAGGGCAACGACCTCATCCACGAGATGGAAGAGGCCGGCGTCTTCGAGAAGACGGCCCTCGTGTTCGGCCAGATGGACGAGCCGCCGGGAACGCGTCTTCGCGTCGCGCTGTCGGCCCTGACCATGGCGGAGTACTTCCGCGATGTCCAGAAGCAGGACGTGCTGCTCTTCATCGACAACATCTTCCGCTTCACGCAGGCCGGTTCCGAGGTGTCGACGCTCCTCGGTCGCATGCCGTCCGCGGTGGGCTACCAGCCGAACCTCGCCGACGAGATGGGTCTCCTCCAGGAGCGCATCACCTCGACGCGCGGTCACTCGATCACCTCGCTGCAGGCGATCTACGTCCCCGCCGACGACTACACCGACCCGGCTCCCGCGACGACCTTCGCGCACCTCGACGCCACGACCGAGCTTTCCCGTGAGATCGCGTCGAAGGGCCTGTACCCCGCGGTGGACCCGCTGACCTCGACCAGCCGTATCCTCGACCCCCGTTACCTGGGTGCCGACCACTACCGCGTGGCGACGACGGTCAAGCAGATCCTCCAGAAGAACAAGGAACTCCAGGAGATCATCGCGATCCTCGGTGTCGACGAGCTCTCCGAAGAGGACAAGATCACGGTGTCGCGTGCGCGCCGCATCCAGCAGTTCCTCTCGCAGAACACCTACATGGCGAAGAAGTTCACGGGTGTCGAGGGATCGACCGTTCCGCTGAAGGACACGATCGAGTCGTTCGACGCGATCGCCAAGGGTGAGTTCGACCACGTGGCCGAGCAGGCGTTCTTCAACGTCGGTTCGATCACCGATGTCGAAGAGAAGTGGGCTCAGATCCAGAAGGAGAACGGCTGATCATGGCCGCGACTCCTCTGACCGTGAGCGTCGTCGCAGCCGACCACGAAGTGTGGTCGGGTGCGGCGCGCCAGCTGATCGCGAAGACCGTCGACGGCGAGATCGGTATCCTCCCCGGACACGAGCCGATGCTGGCCATCCTCGCTGCCGGTGAAGTCCGCGTCACGCTCGAGGACGGTTCCAAGATCGTCGCGAACGCGGAAGACGGCTTCCTGTCGGTCGAGAACAACACCGTCACCGTCGTGGCCGGCAACGCCACGCTCGTGACCCGTTCCTGACCCGGTGCTGATCCTCCTTCCCCCTTCGGAGACGAAGCGGGACGGCGGCGACGGACCAGCCCTGGACACCGCACTTCTGCGGTTTCCAGGGCTTTCGTCGTCCCGGAACGATGTCGTCGGAGCCTTGGTGTCGCTCGCTGCCGATGAGGCCGCGACGGTGAAGGCCCTGAAGCTCGGCCCCAAACAGCTCGGTGAGGTCCAGCGCAACCGCGTGGCCGCGACGTCCGCGACCATGCCGGCGATCGACCGGTACACGGGGGTGCTGTTCGACGCGCTCGATGCAGCCACGCTCTCAGCGGACGCGCGACGCTTCGCTGCTGAGCACCTGGTGGTGCACTCGGCGTTGCTCGGCCCGGTCGGCGCGCTCGATGCCATTCCGGCGTACCGGCTCTCCCACGACTCCAGGCTCCCCGGGTTCGTCCTGAAACGTCACTGGGCGGTGCCGGTCGCGCGCGAGCTGGACGCCGTCCCGGGTGTCCTGCTGGACCTGCGCTCGGAAGGCTACGCGGCGCTCGGGCCGTTGCCGGATCGCGTCGGTGCCGTCTACCTGCGTGTGCTCACGGTCGGCGACGATGGCCGCCGTCGCGCGCTCAACCACTTCAACAAGCAGGGCAAGGGCCGGTTCACCCGCGCGCTGTTGGAGGCCGGTGTCGACCACCCTGATGTCGGCTCGTTGCTCGACTGGGCCCGATCGACCGGATGGGTGCTCGACGTCCACGCCCGTGCCGACGACAATCGGGTGACCGAGCTCGCCCTCGTCGTCTGACCCCTCCGGATCAGGGAGCGCTCTCGGAGCGCCAGCAGCCGACGAGGTGGTCGTCGACGAGGCCACCGGACTGCATGAGGGCGTACATCGTCGTCGGGCCCACGAACCGGTAGCCGCGCTGCCGCAGGTGCGCGCTCAGTGCGGTGGACTCCGGGGTGATCGCCGGGACGTCGCTCCACTGCTCGAACCTGGCCGGCCGAGGAAGTGGAGCGAAGCTCCAGAGGATCTCGTCGAGGTCGTCTCCGAGCTGAAGCGCGTTGCGCGCATTCCCGATGACGGCGTTGATCTTCCCGCGGTGTCGGATGATCCGGGCATCGTCGAGCAGCAGCTCGACATCCGCTTCGGACATCGCTGCGACAGCCTCGAGGTCGAAGTCGTGGAACCGCTCACGGAACGCGGGCCGTTTGCGCAGGATCGTGATCCACGACAGGCCCGCCTGGAATCCCTCGAGGCTGATCTTCTCGAAGACCAGCCGTTGGCCGTGCAGTGGGACGCCCCACTCCTCGTCGTGATATCGCTGGTACTCCGGGTCGGCGCCGGCCCATGCGCAGCGGGGGAGTCCGTCGGGGCCGACGACGAGGGATGCTGAGCCGGTCATCGGCGGTACGGGATCCCTTCGTGGTCGAGGAGCCATCGTTTGGTCGGCGGCCCGTCTCCGCCAGAATAGCCGGTGACGACGCCCCCGATGCCGAGCACCCGATGGCAGGGGATGAGGATGGCGATGGTGTTCGCGCGGACCGCCTGTCCGGCGGCGCGTCCACCGCCGGGGGCACCGGCGGCTGCCGCCAGGGCGCCGTAGCCGGTGGTGGTCCCGAAGCCCACCTCGCGGAGCGCAGACCAGACCGACTCCTGGAACGGTGTGCCCGTCGCGGCGATCGGCACGTCGAACATGGTTCGGCGGCGGCGGAAGTACTCGTCGAGCTGCTCGACGGCCTCCAGGAGGACTGCTGTGGGTCGCTCGTCCGTGCCGTCGAGCGGGAGCCGCCCGTCCTGCTCGAAGCGCACGGCGGAGACCGCCCCGTCGACGGATCGGATCTCCAGCCGTCCGACAGGAGTCGGCATGCGGAGGAACCCGTGGTCGGCCCGGCCGGGTGTCTCGGCGGGGGAGGGGGTGGTCTCGGTGGTGGGGACGAGGTGTGGAGTCATGGGCCGAGCGTACGAAGGTCACACCGTGGCCGTCAGGGGTGCCGCCGGCTCCTGAGGATCCGGCCGACGTGGGGCGCCTGTGGAGCAGGGTCGGACTAGCCTTGGGACCATGTCTGCTCTCAGCTATCGTCCGCTCGGTCGCAGCGGCCTCATCGTCTCCGCCGTCGGTATCGGCTGCAACAACTTCGGACGGGCCGGCACCGTCACCGAGAGCCAGGAAGGGACCACGGCCGTGGTCGACGCGGCCATCGACAAAGGTGTGAACCTGTTCGACACCGCCGACATCTACGGCCGCGAGTACGGGTTGAGCGAGGAACTGCTCGGACGGGCGTTGGCCGGCCGGCGGGACGAGGTCGTCCTCGCCACCAAGTTCGGCCACGCGGACTACGAGAGTCCGATCCCGAACTGGGGCTCCAAAGGGTCGCGCCGCTACCTGCGACTCGCGGTCGAGGGCTCGCTCCGGCGTCTCGGCACCGAGTGGATCGACCTCTACCAGATGCACACGCCCGACCCGCTGACGCCCATCGAGGAGACGATCGCCGCTCTCGACGAACTCGTCCACGAGGGCAAGATCCGCTACTACGGGCATTCCAATTTCGCCGGCTGGCAGGTGACCGAGGCGCACTGGGCGGCGACCTCGGCCGGTCACCCCGCCTTCGTCTCCGCCCAGAACGAGTACAGCCTGCTCGTCCGCGGGGCCGAACGTGAGGTGTTCCCTGCGATGCGAGCGGCAGGCGTCGGTTTCCTGCCCTACTTCCCGCTCTCCAACGGCTTGTTCACGGGGAAGTTCTCGCGCGAGGGCGGACCGGCCGAGAGTCGGATCATGCGCCAGCGCAAGCACATCCTGGACCAGGCGCCCTGGGACGCGATCGAGGCCTACCAGGCGTTCTGCGACGATCGTGGCATCAGCATGCTCGAAGCGACGTTCGGCTGGCTGCTCGCGCGCGAGGGACTGACGAGCGTCATCGCCGGAGCGACGACGCCCGAACAGATCCGCGCGAACGCCGCCGCCGGTTCGGCCTGGTCACCGTCGGACGAGGAGGCGGCCTGGATCTCCGACCGGTTCCCGCTCGACTGAGCGACGCGTCAGCGCGCGGAATCCGGGCGTTCCGACGCGGCTGACGTCGACGCATCGGTCGCCGGTGGCGCGTCGGGCGAAGCCAGTTGCCGGAGGTCGAGCTGAGCGGTCATCGTCCCGAAATGCTCGGTGACCTGCTCCGTCACCTGGTCGGACACCTGCCCGCTGAGGTCGGCGGAGACGCTCTCCGTGAGTTCCGCCGCGAACAGACGGCGCTTGGCCCGCTGCTCCCGGCGGACCTCGATGCCGAACGCCTTGAACGACGAGACGCACATCAGGATGATCACGATGCTGAAGGGCAGCGCCGTGATGATCGCCGCAGTCTGCATCGAGGCGAGGCCGCCCGCGATCAGCAGGGAGATCGCCAGCAGACTCGTCACGAGCGCCCAGGCGATCCGCACCCGGTTCCGCGGCTCGGTGCCACCGGTCGTGAGCATCCCCATGACGAGGGAACCCGAGTCCGCGGAGGTCACGAAGAACAGCAGGATGAGCAGCAGAGCACCGACGGTCGCGATGGAGCCGCCCGGAAGGCCGGCCAGCATGTTGAACAGGGCGGTGTTCAGGTCGACCGGCCCCTCGGAGCCGCTGAAGTCCCGTCCCTCGAGCGACTGCATGATCGCGGTGCCACCCAGCACGGCGAACCAGAGGAACGTCACAAGGGTCGGGACGAGCAGGACACCGAGGACGAACTGCCGCACGGTGCGACCCTTCGAGATGCGGGCGATGAACACGCCGACGAACGGCGCCCAGGACATCCACCAGCCCCAGTAGAAGGTCGTCCACGACGACTGCCAGGCCTCGCCGGCGGCACCCTGGTAGGCGGAGACGTTGAAGGTCAGGCCGACGACGTTCTGCAGGTACGCACCCATCGCCTGGACCCACTCGCGCAGGAGGAACAGCGTCGGACCGGCGAACAGGACGAAGAACAGCAGCAGGCCGGCCAGGATGAGGTTCGTGTTCGAGAGCCACTTCATGCCCTTGTGCACGCCGGAGACGAGGGAGAAGATCGTGACGCCGGTGATCACCAGGATGAGGATGACCTGGGTGAGGATGTTCGGCTCGGCGATGCCCGTGTACCCGAGTCCGGCCGAGATCTGCAGGACGCCGAGCCCGAGGGAGGTCGCGACACCGAAGACCGTGCCGATGACCGCGATGGTGTCGATCGCGTTGCCCCAGCCGCCCTGGACCCGCTTGCCGAGGAGCGGCTCGATGGCCCAGCGGATGGACATCGGACGCCCCTTGCGGTGGACGGCGTAGGCCAGTGCAACCCCGACGACCGCGTAGATCGACCAGGCGTGCAGCCCCCAGTGCAGGTAGGTCTGGCTCATCGCCTGCTGCGCCAGGGACTGCTGCGAACCCGTGACGCCGGGCCGCGGCTCCAGGAAGTGCGTGAGTGGTTCACCGACCCCGTAGAAGACGAGCCCGATCCCCATGCCGGCTGCGAAGAGCATCGAGAACCAGGACATCAGGGAGAACTCCGGCTCGTCGTCGTCCTTGCCGAGCTTGATGTCGCCGAACTTCGAGACCGCGAAGACGATCGCCACGATCACGAACCCGGCCACGAGGAGGACGTAGTACCACCCGAGACCACCGATGATCCCCGACTGGATGGATCCGAAGACCGACTCGGCCTGTTTCGGGAGCAGGATCGAGAACAGCGCGACGCCGAGGATGACGACGAGGGCGGGTCCGAGCACCCACGGGATGACCTTGGTCGGCGCCTTCGCGGCAGCCGCGTCGGAGGTGGGGATGGTCTTGGTGCTCACTGATGCGCTCCTCGGGCCGTGCGGACGACCCTGCGTCGTCCCGCCCACCAAGGGTAGGGAGCGGCGGCGATCCGGACAACGTTGCGACGACGGCCAGGGTGTGCTGTGCCGTCGGTCAGCTGTTCAGTGCCGCGAGTGACCAGTTGAGGGTCGTCGCGAAGAGCAACCACGCCCAGTAGGGGATGAGGAGCACGGCGGCGACCCGCGAGACCTCCCAGAAGGCGAACATGGTCGCGAGGACGGCGAGGTCGAGCACGAGGATGATGACGAGGGCGATCCACAGGGCCGGCGCGCCGATGAAGGGGTACAGCCCGAAGAAGCACGGGGTCCAGAGGGCGTTGAGCACCAGCTGCACGATGTAGAGCACGAGCGCCCGGCTCGCTCCGTCGCTCAGCTCGGGGGTACCGTCCCGTCGTCGTCGCCAGACCAACCAGGCGGCCACTGCGATCATCGTGTACAGCACCGCCCACACGGGACCGAAGATCCAGTTCGGCGGGTTCCAGGCAGCCTTGTCGGCGTCGGCGTACCAACCGTCGATCTGCTCCATGGTGGTCAGCGAACCGAACGCCGCGACTGCGAAGGCGATCAGCAGGAAGCAGACGAGCGCGAGGGCGGAGCGCCACGCCGGGTCCGTGCGCCTCGGGCTGATGGATCGGACGTCCGGTGACGCCGGTGCTGTCGACTGGGACATCATGCCTCCTGGTGTCGGGCGAGGGGTTGGAACCGCAGGTCGAGCCTAGGACGCGGTGCGCGCGCTCCGCACCCCTTGCGCGCGGCCCCCGCTCGGGGGACGGATTCGGGCGAATCGGCACCGTGCGACCGGAATGTCGGGCAGAATTGCGGATGACCATGCTGGAGGATCCGTGCCGAGAACGCCCCGCGACCGACGTCGCACCCGCACGGCCGTCGCCCTCGGCGTCGTCGCCGTCCTCCTCGCCGGAGGAGCCCTCGCGGTGTCGATCGTGAGCCGTGTCCCGAGTGCCGCGGCCGGCCCGTTCGACGGCGCGCAGTTGTACGTCGATCCGACCTCGCTGGCCGCTCGTGCAGCTGCGGAGGCGGGCTTGGCGTCGCAGGAGCCGACGTCCTCCGCCTCCACCGGGACGAGCGGCGGCTCGAACGGTGATCCCTCGGACACGGCGCAGCAGCGCGCGGCGGCGGCTCGGCTGGCCGCGGAACCGACGGCCATCTGGCTCGTCCCTGAGCGGTACCCGATCGGCACGGTCGAAGCGACGGTATCGGACATCGTCCGCTCCGCCGAGCGCGCAGGCTCCATGCCCGTCTTCACCGTTTACGGCGTGCCCGAGCGCGACTGCGGCAACGAGTCCGCCGGAGGTCTGTCGAGCGACGACTACCAGGACTGGGTCGCCGAGATCGTCGCTGCCGTCGCCGACCACCGGGTGGCGATCGTCCTCGAGCCGGACGCGGTCGCCCTCGCGCCCGACTGCGGCGACCGGACCGCGCGCATGCAGCAGCTCAGTGCCGCGACGAAGCAGTTCGCGGCAGCGTCTGTGCCCGTGTATCTCGACGGCGGGCACTCCGACTGGCGACCGCCGTCGGAGATGGCGGAGCTGCTGAAGGAGGCCGGCGTGGCCGACGCGACGGGCTTCGCGACCAACGTCTCGAACTACAACGCGACCGAGGATGAGATCGCCTATGCCGAGGAGCTGAGTGGATTGCTCGACGGCGCCCACTACGTCATCGACACCTCCAGGAACGGCAGCGGTTCGAACGGCGAATGGTGCAACCCGTCAGGTCGGACGGTCGGGCAGCAGCCGCTCACGGCGCAGGCCGAGCACCTCGACGCGAACCTGTGGGTGAAAGCCCCCGGCGAGAGCGACGGGGCATGCAACGGTGGCCCCCTTGCTGGGGTATGGTGGCCGGAGCAGGCCGTGCAACTGGCCAAGGGATTCAGCGCGTGGTGAGCCGGCGACGGCCACATCCGGCATGTCGCTGACGGGTGGAACGGGTAGGGGCATCGTGACCGATCAGCTGAGCGAACGTCGAACCGCGGTCGTCATCGAGGACGACGCCGACATCCGTCAACTGCTCGAGACCGTGTTGGAGCAGGCTGGCTTCGAGACGGTGTCCGCCGCGAACGGTCTGGACGGCGTGGAGGCGGTCCGCCTGCACGACCCCCTCGTCACCACCCTCGACGTCAGTATGCCCGGGATCGACGGCTTCGAGGCGGCCAAGCGGATCCGGGCCATCAGCTCGACCTACATCGTGATGCTCACGGCTCGTGGCGACGAGATCGACACCCTGCAGGGGCTCGACTCCGGCGCCGACGACTACATGACCAAGCCGTTCCGGCCCCGTGAACTCCGGGCGCGGATCGAGGCGATGCTGCGTCGGCCTCGTGCGAACGGCGAGGCGGCTGCCGCGTCGACGCCGGCTCCGGCGCCTGTCCAGGCGTCACCGTCACCGGCCGCGGCCGTCGTGCAGCAGGTGCAGCCCGTGCCCCAGGTGCAGCCCGTGTCCCAGCAGCCGGTCCAGTCGTCCGATCCCACGATCGTGCACGAGAACGTCGCGCGTCATGCCGCACCGGTCGGTCAATCGGTCGTCCCCATCATCATGCAGCCCACGACGTCCGCTTCCGACGATGTCGAGGGGTGGCTCGTCCACCGCGGTCTCAAGCTGAGTCCGGCCACGCGCATCGTGGAGGTCGACGGTGGCGAGGTCGACCTGACGCGGAGTGAGTTCGACCTCCTGCAGGCGCTCATGGAGTCCCGGCGTCGGGTGCGCAGCAAGGCCGACCTGGCGCTCATGCTCCGCGGAGAGAGCTACATCACCGCGTATTACGTCAGTGAGGCCGACAAGCGCGCCATCGAGGTCCACCTCGCCAACCTGCGCCGGAAGCTCGCGGACAGCACCGTCGCGCCGCGCTTCATCGAGACGGTCCGCGGCGTCGGTTACCGCATGACCTCCGACGACTGAGCGGACGCCGCTCCAGATCGGAGCCGGTCCGTCGCTGACGGGAGTGCCGGTCGGTCACGCCTCCGAGGCGTCGGCCGCGTCCAGTTCGAGCAGTCGTTCGCAGCTGCGCGCTCCGAGCTCCGTGAGCGCGGACCGGATGTCCGCGACCCGTTCGAGGTCGGCCTGTTCCACGGCGCGAAGTCCCGCGCTCGCCAGAGCGGAGACCCCGATCACACCGAGCATGACGCTGGAGGAGCGGATGCTGAGGAGGACGACCTTCGCCTCGTCGAGGTCCTCGGCCTCGAGTGCTGCTGCGAGACGACTGAGGCGCGTCGGCCACATCTCGACGTAGGTGTGGACGAAACGACGACGACTGCGCAGGTCACCCGAGAGCTCTCGGAGCAACCTGCGCAGTTCGCCGGCGTCGACGGTTCCTGGGTCGGACGTCATCACACCCGGTAGCCGCGCTGGCGACGGATGAGCTTGCCGAACATGCTCAGCGTCTGCAGCACGGTGATGACGCCGAGCACGGGCCAACCAGCCCAGAGGATCGTGGACTGCACGACGGGGGAGAGCTGGGTCCAGACGGCGACGATCGCGATGATGGCGGCGAGGACGAAGAGCAGCGGCGCGAGGTGGGCGTTGCCCGAACCACGCTCGGCCTTGGCCTGCTCCGCCCAGTTGTCGACCTTCTTGTTCGACGCGAACTTCGACCATGCCCGGATGAAGTGGCCCATACGGATCCACATGTAGAACTCGGCCGGGAACACCAGGACGGCGAAGAGGATGTCGCGGGTGTTGCGCTTCTTCATCGACAGCGCGATGCGGAGGTTGAGGAGGATCGCGACGACCGGCGGGATGAGCCACACCGGGCTGAACACGAACGCGTGGATCGACAGCGAACCGGCGAGCAACACGATGAAGAGGATGCGCGTGACGATGTTGAGGAGCATCTCCGCGTTCTCGAGCCACCGCAGTCGGAGGTTCGGGTGGAACGGCTGCCCCTTGGTGTCGCCGCGCTGGCCGGGCCACATGAGCTCGATGGCGCCGTAGTTCCACTTGACCTGCTGCGCATCGAGGGAGCGGACCGTCGTCATACCGCCGACGTCGGCCCGGGCGCGGGCGCTGATCTTCGTGAGGTACCCGGCGCTCTTGATCTGCAGGGAGAGGAGCGAGTCCTCGACCTCGGAGTCCTTCACCCAGGGGGTGGACTGGTGGTTCTGCTCCATGGCGTCGCGCAGCGCCTGGACGGAGAAGATGGAGTACTGCCCGCCGAGCACGGCCATGTTGCGGCCTCGCAGCATGTTCTGCATGTTGAACGCCGCGAACTGCGTGCGCTGGCCGGCGATGAGGAAGGCCGGGATGATCTGCTTCTTGAACGGCTCGTCGTCGATCGAGAAGATCGCGGAGATACCGCCGATGCGGGTGTCCGAGACGATCTCCGCTTCGAGGGACTCGATGGCCGTCGGGTCGGCGACCGTGTCGCCGTCGACGCCGAGAAGGTAGTCGTACCCCTCGACGAGCGTGAAACCGTAGTTCAGCGCGCCGACCTTCTTGTCGGGGTTCTTGCCGATGTCGTGGATGAAGACCTCGGTGAACTGCTCGTACCCGTGCTCGTCGACCTTCGAGTGCGGGCCGGCGTAGGGCGCTGCGACGTCGACCGAGCGGTCGGTGGTGTTGTTGATGACCACGTGGATCACGTCAGGCATCCGCGTCTGCTCGAGCAGGGAGGCCAGGACGGCCGGCAGTGACTCCTCCTCGTTGTAGGCGGGGATGATGCAGCCGATGGTGGCGCGGTACTCGGGAAGCGAGTTGACCGAGTCGATGAATTCGTTCGCATACGCTTCAAGTTCGGGCGCGAGAAGCGGCTGGGTCTGAATGTACCGAGGGTCAGCCTGCTGTGCGTTGGGCCGAGCGTTGTCGGGTCGCGCTTCGAGTTCTGACATCAGAGGTCCTGTTCTGAAGGGGCCGGATACAGCGGGTCGCGCTGTAGAGCCAACTCTGCCGCGCCGGGTGCTGGTTTGGCGCGCGAATGCGATAGCGTCGGCTCAGGATTTCCTCAAGATTCGCTGTGCCCCCAGTTCAGGGGGTCGCGCGACGTCCTGAGCATCGCCCGACCGCCCCTCCGAACCCCGCCAGGAGTCCCATGTCCCAGCAGCCCAGCCCGGTGCGGAACCGGCGCCTCGTCCACGCCGCGCAGCTCGCGACCGCAGCGCTCCTCGTCCTCGGACTGAGTGCCTGTGGAACGCCTCCGTGGGAGGAGCCTGGTGCGGTGCCGACGGCGTCGCCGCGGACCTCGAAGACACCGAAGCCGACGGTCAGTGCCATCACGAACGAACTGGCGAGCGGGAGCGCGAAGCACTCCCTGACGGCGGGGTCGGCGACCCTCTCGGTCGACTACTGGTCGACGCTCTCGATGGACGCCTGGACGGCCGACGTCAACAAGCCCGTGAGCTTCTCACTGAGCGGCATCCTCACCCCCGACGACCTCCAGGCGCTCTACCTGTCGCGGGTGACGCTCACGACGACCGTCCACGGGCCCTCTGGGCAGCTGGAGTCGCCGGCTCCGTTCACGGACCAGTCGACGGTGGCACCCGGGTACCTGATCAAGGCGCCGTACAGCTACAGCCAGACCTTCGTGCTCCCCGAGGTGGACAGCGCCGCGACCGGTGTCACGCTGACGATCACCTACGAGCTGCTCGTCCAGGCGACCCCGACGTCGGCCGAGTACGCGAAGCAGACCGCGGTGGACACGCTGACCATCGCGATCGCCCAACCGGAGTGATCGCGGGACCTCGCTCGATCGGCGAGGTCCTCAGGCGCCCGTCGCCGATGACGCGGCGAGGACGGTCCGGTTGCCTCCGGCGTCGGCCGCCCGGAGACTGGCGTCCCTGGCCGCTCGGGTGAGCACGCCGACGTCGTACCCGAGGTAGTCGGTGAGGGCGATGCCGATGCTCGCAGTCGGTCGCAGTCGGGGGCTCGTCTCGACCGGGTGGTCGAGCAGCCCGTCCTGGATGCCGGCGGCCGCCTGCAGCGCCACGTCGACGTCCGCCGCGGGCGTGGCGACGAGGAGACTCCCCGCGCCGTCCTCGCCGATGTCGGAGAGCGTCGGTCCGTACCGACGGATCGAGGAGATGAACGCCTCGACGACCTCGCTGCTGAAGTTCGAGCCGAACGCCGTCGTCATCTCGTCGAGGTCGTCGAGCCGGATGTGCAGGATCGCGAGCTGTTCGTCGTGGAAGTTGGCCCGCTCCAGCCAGTCTTCGGCGATCCTGATGAAGGACTCGTGGAGGAGCACGTCGTCACCGGTGTACGCGACGATGCTGCCGTGCCGACGGCTCGCCGGGGCGGCCCGTTCGGCGCGGAGCACGGACAGCACCACGGTCGCCACGATCAGGAGCGCGATGAGGAGGAGCGAGGAGGCGACCGTCCCGAAGAACGTGGTGAAGAACCTGCCTGACGGGCCCTCGACGAGGAAGACGACGAACCGCACCGCGAAGAACGCGGCGGCGATACCGAGCACGACGGTGAACCCGCGCGTGCTCGGGTTGTCGCGCATCGCGCCGGTGAGGGTCTCGACCGTCCCGAGCCCGGCGAACAGCGCGATGCAACCGAACGTGACGGCGGAACCCGCCCAGGGTCCGCCGGACGGTCCGGCGGAGAGGGCCGCCACGACGGTGACCGCCGCGCCGACGAGGGAGATCCACAGCAGATTCGTCCGACCGTTGAACAGTCGCGCGCCGGACCACAGCGCGGCGATGCTCAGGACGTAACCGCCGTTGCCCGCCGCGGTGGCCCACCAGGCGTCGGGGCTGAGTGCACCGACCACATAGGAGAAGCTCGTGAACATCCCCGCCATGTACGACACGGACCACACCCGCCCGCTCTCGTCGTCCTTCCGCATGAACGTGTTGACGATGAACGTCGCACCGCAGACGAAGATCACGAGCGCGTTGATCACGGCGACGGTCTGCGTGTCGAGGGTCATTCGGTCCGGCCTCTCGGAATGCGGACGACCGCGGTGGTGCCCTCGCCCAGGACGCTGTGGAGCGTCAGGTCCCCGCCGTGGAGTCTGACGATGTCGCGACTGATGGCGAGGCCGAGCCCGCTGCCGTGCACGGTCGAATTGCGGACGAGGTCCGAACGGAAGAACCGCTCGAAGAGTTTCGGCTGGTCCTTCTCCGAGATGCCGATGCCCGTGTCGCGCACGATCACCCAGGCGGTGTCGCCTTCGGCCGTGACACCGACGCTCAGTTCACCGCCGTCACGGTTGTACTTGATGCCGTTCGACAACAGGTTGTCGACGACCTGGCGGAGCCGGAACGGGTCGGCGAAGAGCGGCACCGCTTCCTCGTCGTGGCGGACGATGGTGATGTTCCGCTCGGCGGCGAGATGCGCGAGCGACTCGACCGCGACGTCGACGATCTCGCGGAGCTCGCAGTCGGACCGCTTGAGCGCCATCGTCCGGTTCACGTCGCGGGAGGCGGCGAGGATGTCGGCGATGAGTTCCAGGAGCCGGTCGCCGTTGGTCTGTGCGATCGTCAGTTGCTTCGCGACTCGGGGCGGCAGCTCGGGGTCGTCGAGCGCGAGGTCGAGGTAGCCGAGGATGGAGGTGAGCGGCGTCCGGAGCTCGTGCGACACGGACGCGACGAGGTCGTCCCTCGCCCGGATCGCGTTGATCTCCGTCGTGACGTTTCGCGAGACGAGGACCGTGCCGTCGTACCCGCCCTCGTGGTCGTAGAGCCGCCGGGAGGTGAGAGCGAGGGCGACCCGCTCGGTGCCCGGGGCTCCGAGCCAGACCGTCAGGTTCTCGAACTCCTCGCCACGACGCGCTCGGATGTACGGCTTGTCCTGCGGTTCGAGCGGGGTCAGCCCGTCCTCCGCCCACACCGGGAGGTCGGGGTTGACGTCGGACAGTTCGCCGACCTCGTCCTGCAGGCGGGTCTGGAAGCGGTTCACCATCGCCCTGGCGCCGATGCGGTCGAAGCGGACCACGCCGAAGTTGACCGCGTTCAGGATCTCCGCGAGGCGGCTCTCCTGATCCTGGGCTCGCCAGAGGGCGGTCTCCAGCTGGCCGGCCTGCTTGTTGAGGAGCACGCGCTGGGCTTCCGTGCGTTTCGCCGTCATCGCTGTCGACACCGCGACGAATCCGAGCACCATCGGAAGGATGACGAGACCGGGGAGGTTGGCGAGGGTGATCTGCCCTGGGGTCATGGCCAGTGTCGACCAGGTCGACGCACAGACGAGGACGATGGCGGTGACGGCGCCCGAGAGCCCGAAGGCCGTCGCCATCCAGATGGTCGGGAAGACCCAGAGGAGTCCCGCACCGATCACAGGTTCGCCCTGCCGGATGAACGCGATGGCGACGATGTCGAGGATGGGGAGCGCGATGAGGAGCCGCGGCACCTGATGCCACGGCACGATCGGAGCGAGCGCCGTCGCGATGAACGCGAGGATGACGCCGACGTAGAACAGGACGGAGTTGTCTTCGACGCCCTGGAACAACAGCGTCGCGAACAGGATGGCGACGACGGCCAGTCCGAAGAGGAGCTGTGGGAAAGCGCTGTACCCGGTCATCCGCCCGACGCGTCGGGGGACTTCGACGGCGTGCGGGCCGGTCCTCACCGGGCCGGTGTCGCCACCGCCCGTCGACCCGTCGGCGACGCCCGACCGTGACTCGTCGGACGGGGGCGTCCGTTCTCCGGTCGGCTTCGCGGGCATGGGTTGAGAGTACCGCGATCGGGGGGTACGCGGTGCGCAACGCGCACGTCGGTGCCGAGTGCGGAGTGCGCCCTCGGGACCTAGCGGGTACCCCAGTCGTAGAGCTGCTTGTGCAGGCGCAGATAGACGAAGGTCTCGGTTCCCGCGACGCCGTCGATCGTGCGGATGTCGTCGTTCAGGAGCGCGATGAGCTCCTCGTCGTCCTCGCAGACGACCTCGACCAGGAGGTCGAAGGATCCGGCGGTGAGCACCACGTAGTCCACGGCGGCAAGGCCCGCCAGGCGGTCCGCGACGACCCGGGTGTCACCTGCCACCCGCACACCGATCATCGCCTGGCGCGTGAAGCCGAGCTGCATGGGGTCGGTGACCGCGACGATCTGGATGACCCCGGACTCGGTGAGTTTCTGCACGCGCTGCCGGACGGCCGCCTCGCTCAACCCGACCGCCTTCCCGATCTCGGCGTAGGAACGCCGTCCATCGGTCTGGAGCTGCTCGATGATCGCCTTCGAGGTGTCATCGGGCTGTGCCGCCTTCGGATGCGGGTCGGAGCTCGCTCGTGTCATGCGTCGATCATGTCAGCGGGTCCCACGTGCGGCAAGCGGATCCGCAGGGTGGGGCGACCGAGGCCTCCGGAACCGTCACTCCCATGACCGATCCTCGTCCTGGAATCAGGGGAGCGGCGTGGGGCGGTCGGGTGGCGCATCGGTACCGTACTATCGTCGATGGTGCATCAGCCACCGCCAGCCGTATTAGAGGAGCAGACGTGACCGAGCACGGGCAACGGATCGTCACGCTGCCCGGCGGTCGTCGGCTCTCCCTGGCTTGGGCCGGGATGACGGATGTCGGCAAGCGGCGCGAGTTGAACGAGGACGCCTTCGTGGCACTGCCACCAGTCTTCGCCGTCGCCGACGGCATGGGGGGCCACTCGGCCGGCGAGGTCGCGAGCGCCGCGGTCGCCCATCGTCTGACCCTCGCGACCGAGGGTGCCGAGATCCTCACCGTTGACGGCCTCGTCGACGCGCTGCGCATGGCCGTGGCCGACATGATCGACACCGCCGAGGAGGGCGAGCTCGGTATGGGCACGACCGTCACCGGCGTCGTGCTGACGGCCGATGAGGGCGAGGGCAGGGTCGCGGTGTTCAACATCGGCGACTCCCGCGTGTACCGTCTGCAGGACGGCGAGCTCGTCCAGATGACCGAAGACCACTCGATCGTGCAGGAACTCATCCGTGCCGGAGCGATCAGCCCGGAAGAGGCCGAGTTCCACCCCAACAGCAACATGATCACCCGGGCCGTCGGCCCGTCCGACGACCCGGTGCCGGACGTCGAACTCTTCCCGGTCCAGGGTGGCGCCCGATGGCTCGTGTGCTCCGACGGGCTCACCAAGGAGCTCACCGACCACGGGATCTGGTACTTCCTCACCGAGGGGAGCACGCCCGTCGACGCCGCTGAACTCCTCTTGCGTGCCGCGCTCGACAACGGCGGTCGTGACAACGTCTCGGTCGTGGTGCTCGACATCGCCGAGCTCGACGACACGGCGGACGCGCCCGAGGAGCAGCCGGGCTCCTGAGCCTGCTCCACAGCCTCCGTCGTCCGCCGGGCCGTTCCACGCGACCGGTCCCCGGCGTCGGCGGGTCCCGACGCCGTGCTGCACTGGGACCATGAGCCCCACGGACGTCACCGCTTCGGCGATCGCATCGCACCGGAACACCGCGCGCCCGGCCCGGCTGCACGCGCCGCGCAAGCCGGAGGAGGCGGCGTCCGGTTCTCTCCCGATCCTCGCGAGCATCGCGCCCGTCGTCGGGTCGCTCGCCCTGTTCGCCATCACCCGATCACCGGTCACGCTCGTCTTCGCCGCGCTCGGTCCCCTCATCGCCGTCGCCGGGTTCGTCGACGCACGCTGGACGCGCCGTCGGCGCGGACGACGGGCGCGAGCCGCCTATCGCGTCGCGTCGGAAGAACTGGAGCGCGACATCGAGCGAGCCCATGCCGTGGAACGCGAGGAACTGCGCACCCTGCATCCGGCGGGGCGGTCGCTCGACCTCCTCGACGGGCCGGACCGCGCCCGGTGGCGGGTCCCCGACCACCGGCGAACCCTGGTGAGCATCGGCCGCGGCGAGACCGCCAGCTCGGTCCGAGTGGACGCCGCAGGCGACGACGAGCGGTGGGCGTGGGCTGCGCGGCTCCCGGACGCGCCCGTCGTCGTCGACGCGGCCGAGGGGATCGGCATCGTCGGCGGGAGGGTGCTGGCCCGGGCAGTGGCTCGCAGTATCCTGATCCAGCTCGGCCGTCAGCTGCCCCCGCACACGGCCGAGTTCACCCGCGACGCCGCCCCCGGCTCCGACATCGAGGCCTCACCATGGGCCTTCCTCGACGAGCTCCCGCACCGGTCGGCGGCGACCGCTGTCGACCCGCTCCACAGCGGGCGCGAGCTCGAGTCCGTCAGGGTGTCGGTCGCCGAACGGTGGCAGACGGAGACCGTCGCCCCGGCCCGTCAGACGGGGCGCCCTCCGGCCGGCGGCGTCCTCGTCGCGTTGTCCGACACGGTCGAACTCATCCCGACGAGGTGCCGTCACCTCCTCGTCCTCGACGCAGACGGTCGGACGACGCTGGCCGACGGCACCGGAGCGTCGCCGTCCGTCGCCGTTGCGCCCACGCTGCTTGCCGAGGCCGAGGCACAGCACCTCGTCGGAGCGCTCGCCGCGGCCGCGCTGACGACCGGGGAGTCCCCGATGCTCTCGAGCCTGCCGTCGAGTGTCCCGTTCGCGGAGCTTGGTCCGGTCCGGGGGCGGCGCCCGCCGGATGCAGCCGACTGGGCAGCCGACGCACTCCGTGTCCCCATCGGGCTCGGAACGGACGGCGAGGTGACCCTCGACCTCGCGGCGGACGGACCGCATGCCCTGGTCGGCGGCACGACGGGGAGCGGGAAGAGCGAGCTGTTGATCACCTGGATCACGGCGCTCGCCGCTCGGTCCTCGCCACGGGAGCTCTCGCTCCTGCTGGTCGACTGCAAGGGCGGCGCCTCATTCGGCGCCGTCGAATCCCTGCCGCACGTCGTCGGGATGGTGACCGACCTCGAGCCGGGTGCCGCGGAACGGGTCGTGTCCAGCCTGCGCGCGGAACTCCGCCACCGGGAGCGGATCCTCGCCCGCTTCGGGGCTCGGCATCTCCTGGACAGCGCCCTCGCGCCTGACGATCGACCGGCGCGGCTCGTGGTGGTGGTGGACGAGTTCCAAGCGCTCCTGGACGCCAGCCCGCACCTGCATCAGGTGTTCGCCGACCTCGCTGCCCGCGGCCGATCGCTCGGACTCCATCTGATCCTCTGCAGCCAGCGTCCGGCCGCCGTCGCAGCCGACGCCATCCTCGCCAACTGCACCCTGCGCCTCTCGCTCAGGGTCACCTCCCGACAGGACAGTACGGCGGTCCTCGGCGTGCCGGACGCCGCCGCCCTGCCCGCAGGGACACCTGGCCGATGCATCGCCTGGGACGGCGAGGGGCGGATCGTCTTCCAAGCCGCCGTCACGAGTCCCGGCGATCTCGCCGCGGTGCGCGAACGCTGGCGTGACGCGCCCCGGCCTCGCCGTCCCTGGTTGGATCCGCTCCCACACACCCTCCCGCTGCACGCCGTCCTCGAACTCGATTCCGGCCCGACCGACGGCGAGCCGGCCACCGTCGACCCGACGGATGGCGAGGGCATCGTCTTCGGACTCGCCGACCTCCCCGAAGAGCAGGCACAGCGCCCGGCGATCTGGCGGCCGTCGACCGACGGATCACTGCTGGTCCTCGGCGCCGGACGTTCCGGCCGGACGTCCTTCCTGGACACGGTGCAAGCGGCGGCCCGCGGGCGATGGCGGGTCGAACGCGTGGCGCACGATGCCGAACAGGGCTGGGACGTCATCATGGCGCTGTCCGAACCGCTCCGCCCGCCCGAGAGGACGCTGCTGCTCATCGATGACGTCGAGTCGCTGCTGGCGACCGCCGGTGACGAGCACGGAGCCGCGCTCCGCGAGGCGATCCTGAGCCTCCTCCGCGATGGCGGACGTCGCGGGGTCAGCGTCGTCCTGGTGGCCTCGCGGGTCGGCGGCGTGGTCCATCGCTTCTCAGCACATCTGGACAGCACCGTGGTGCTGCGGCTCGCGGATCGCCAGGATCATCTCGTCGCCGGCGCGCCGGCGAGCTGTTTCGACCCGCGACGCCCGGCCGGACGGGCGCACTGGCAGGACGCAGAGGTGCAGATCGCCATGACGTCGCCGCTGCCGCACCGGGTCCCCACGATCGACGCCCACCGGTGGCGGCCGAGTCCCGGCAGCACCACGGTCGTCGTGACCCGCGCACCGGGTGTGCTGCGTTCGGCGCTGCAGCAGCGCGACACCTCGCATGCCGAGGTGCGGGTGATCGAACCGGCGGCAGAACCCTTCACGCCTCCGATGGCCGCCGTGCGCCGGACCGAAGATCCCCGGCACGACGATCCGGCGGCCCTGATCGTCGTCGTCGACCCGGAGACCTGGTCGTCGGGTCGGCTGGTCGTCGGGCGCGACCTGCCGCCCAGGGTGGCGCGGGCGGACCTCGTGATCCACGCCTGCTCGGCCGCGGACTTCCGGCAGGTCACGCGGAGCCGGGAACTGCCGCCGCTGCTCGGCTACGCGAGTGGTCGGGCCTGGTGGTGGCGCGCCGGCGAACCGACCCGGCGGGTGGATCTGCTCGATGACTGAATCACGTGCCGAGCAGACCGGCCCCGGAAGTGATCAGACGGCCGTGACGGTGATGCGCCCGACGACGGCTGCGCCGCCGTGGACGGCGAGGTCGAGCTCGGGTTCGAGTGCGTCGACGGCCGCCGCGTCGAGCGCGCCGACCGAGACGAGCAGTCGGAGCGCCACGATCGTCGAGACACGGAGCGAACCGTCGAGCACCTTGAGCGCGACGGTCGCGCCACCCGGGACCGACATGACCATGACGCCTTCGGCGCCGAGCTTGGCGAACACGCCGAGCCGTTCGATGACGAGGGTGTTCGCCCGGCCAGGACCGTCGAGTGCCCAGCCGTCGGCGAGGACCGCCGCAGTGAGCAGTCCGGCGTTCCGGTACAGGGCGAACGGTGAGGTCGGCGAGGAGTTGACCACGCGCCCGATGCCGCGCGCGAGCCCGGTGAGGGAGATCGCGTGCACCGGGGCACCACAACCGTCGACGCCGCTCGCGGCCGGCTTCTCGCCGGTGAACCGTTCGATGGTGTCGCGGATGGCGAGCTGCAGAGGATGCTCGGGATCGAGGTACGTCGCCTGATCCCAGCCGTTCTGCGCACAGGCGAGCAGCATGGCCGCGTGCTTCCCGGAACAGTTCATGTACAGCGGACTCGTGCCGAGTCCGTCGCGGACGAGCTCGTCGCGCGAGGAGCGGTCGCCCGGCCAGTCGGCCGGACACTGCAGCGCCGAGTCCTCGATGCGAGCACGTCCGAGCATGCTCCGCACGATCTGGACGTGCTTGCGCGTGCCGGCATGGCTCGCGGTGGCGAGCACGGCCTGCGCGCCCTCGAGCGAGACGCCCGCGTTCATGATCGTGATCGCCTGGAATGGCTTCAGGCAGGAGCGCGGGAAGACCGGCGCGCTCGGCGTACCGAGACTTGCGAGGACCTCGCCTTCCGGCCCGAGGACGATCGCCGAACCGGCATGCCTCGACTCGACGAACCCGCTCCGTTCGACGACGGCGAGTTCGACGGCGTCCTCGACGGCGAAGGTCTGCGGGGCGGCCGTGCTCACAGCGCCGCGAGCGCCTGGTCGATGACGGTCATCGCGTCGGCGATGAGCTCGTCGGACACGGCGAGGCTCGGGAGGAAGCGGAGGACGTTGCCGTAGGTGCCGGCCGTGAGGACGAGCACACCCTGCTGGGCAGCGGCGGCCGCGATGGCACTGACCGCTGCCGCGTTGGGCTCCTTCGTGGTGTCGCCGGTGCCGGGCTGGACGAGCTCCATGGCGATCATCGCGCCGATGCCGCGGACGTCACCGATGATGTCGTACTTCCGCTGCAGCTCGAGCAGGGCGGCCGTGAGGGTGGCACCGATGCGGTCGGCCTCGGCGAGCAGGCCGCGGGACTCGATCGATTCGAAGACCGCGACCGAGGCGGCGCACGCGACGGGGTTGCCGCCGAACGTCCCGCCGAGTCCGCCGGGCTGGCTCGCGTCCATGATCTCCGCGCGCCCGGTCACCGCTGCGAGGGGGAGGCCGCCGGCGATGCCCTTGGCGCTCAGCACGAGGTCCGGGACGAGGCCGAAGTGCGAGCTCGCGAAGTACTCGCCGGTGCGGGCCATACCGCTCTGGATCTCATCGGCGATGAAGACGACGCCGTTGGCGGTGCACCACTCCTGCAGGGCGGGCAGGAAGCCGTCCGCTGGCACGACGAAACCGCCCTCGCCCTGGATCGGCTCGACGACCAGGCAGGCGAGGTCCGTCGCGCCGACGCGCTTCTCGAGGTAGGCGATGGTGCGCGCCGCCGCTGCTGCGCCGCTGAGGCCGTCGTGGTACGGGTAGGAGTTGGGTGCGTGGTAGACGTCGCCGGCGAACGGGCCGTAGCCGGTGGCGTACGGGGCCGCCTTGTAGTTCATCGCCATCGTCAGGTTGGTGCGCCCGTGGTAGCCGTGGTCGAGCACCGCGACGGCACGACGACCGGTGTACTTCCGAGCGATCTTGACGCCGTTCTCGACGGCTTCGGCTCCGGAGTTGACGAGCACGGACTTCTTCGCGAAGTCACCGGGGGTGTGCTCGGCGAGGAGCTCGGCGACCCGCACGTACTCCTCGTAGGGCGTGATCGTGAAGAGGGTGTGGAGGACGTCGGCCGCCTGGTCCTGGACGGCGCCGACGACGGAGGACTCCGTGTGCCCGATCGTGGTGACGCCGATGCCGGCGCCGAGGTCGATGAACTGGTTGCCGTCGACGTCGACCACGATGGCGCCGTGGGCGCGCTCGATGTAGACGGGGAGGACGCTCGACACGCCGTCGGACACGACAGCGGTCCGGCGGGCGTGGAGCGCCTGCGAGCGGGGCCCCGGAACGGCCGTCACGATCCGACGCTCCTGCGTCACGCTGGGGGCGGAGGCGGACGTCTGGTTCGTGGTGTCGATCGTGTCAGTCATAGTCCTCCAGCGTAGCGCGACCTCCTGACACCGGTGCCGCTGGGCAGGCCTGCGGTGGGCAGGCCAGTGGGATACTGGTGGCATGATCTCCGGCCACCACGACTACACCATCGGCGTCCGCTGGGACGGCGACCTCGGGACGGGTACGAGCGGATACCGCGACTACTCCAGGGAGCTCACCGTCACCGCGGCCGGCAAACACGACCTCGAGGGTTCCGCCGACCGCCCGTTCCGCGGCGACCCGAGCCGGTGGAATCCGGAGGAGCTGCTCCTCGCGTCCCTCGCCCAGTGCCACCTCCTGTCGTACCTGCATGTCGCGGTGACCCTCGGTGTCGTCGTGACGGCCTACACGGACGACGCGGTCGGCACGATGGTCGAGGACGGTGCCGGCAGCGGTGCCTTCACCGAAGTCGTCCTCCGCCCGCGCGTCACCGTCGCGGACCCCTCGATGGTCGATGCCGCGAGGGCCGGGCACACCAGGGCGAACGAGCTGTGCTTCATCGCCAACTCGGTGAACTTCCCGGTACGACACGAGCCGACGATCGTGGTCGCGGGATCCGACGAGGCAGCCTGACCGGACGGCCGCCGCGGGCCTCCCGGGTACCGACCGGTCGAATGCCGCGACTCAGAGTCGTTCGGGGCGCAGGGCTCGCTTGATCCGCTCGACGGCGTCGGCCGGCGGCGACTCGTTGTAGGCGTTCGCGAGCTCCTGCCCGGTGAGCGCGTGGATCGCGGACATGATCTCGTCGGTCGCCTTCCGGCGTGCGCGTCCGGACTCCGCGGCACCATGGTGGCTCAGATCGAGCGGCTCTCCGAAGATCACGGTGACGGGCTTGAACTTCGGGATCGTCGTGCCGACGGGCATGAGCTCGTCGGTGCCGATGAGGCCGACGGGCACCACGGTCGCGCCGGTCGTGAGCGCCAGCCAGGCGACCCCGGTCCTGCCGCGGTACAGACGCCCGTCGAGCGAGCGCGTGCCCTCCGGGTAGATCGCGAAGGCGTCGCCGCCCTCGAGGATCCGCCGTCCCTGGTCGAGGGCCTCCTGGGCCGCCTGCCCGACGCCGCGTTCGACACCCACGGCCCCGATCGAGGTGAAGAAGGTGCGCGACACCCACCCCTTCAGCCCGCGTCCGGTGAAGTAGTCGGACTTCGCGAGGAATTGCACGCGTCGAGGCGCGCTGATGGGGATCGCGATGCTGTCGATGAACGAGAGGTGGTTGCTCGCGAGGATGACCGGGCCGCGCTTCGGCACGTTCTTCCGGCCGATGATCTTCGGTCGGTAGAGCAGTTTCGCCGTGGTGTTCAACACCGCCCGCCCGACGTAGTAGACGAGTCCGGGCTTCGAGGTCGGTTCCGGGGTGACGGCTGGTCGCCCCTGCGACGATTCCCGGGCGCGTCGCTGCGTCTGCTCCTCATCGGCCATGCGGACGACTGTACTCGCGGACGCATACGCGGTTCGGCATACTGGGCGAGCGGCGGAGCACCGAGGATGCTCGGCGCGCTGTCAGCCAGCATGGAGCCTCGTGGGTGAGACTGGACCGACCCCTCAGCAACGACCGAAAGTTCCCCTGTGCGCAAGAGCCTCTCCCTCCTGGCCGTCATCGCGTCCCTCGTGTCGCTGACGGCCTGCAGTTCGGCGACGTCGCAGTCGCAGGCGCTCGCCGGTCCGGGGGAGTGCGCCGACACGAGCGCGGGCACCGCCTCCAAGGCGATCTCGGTGACCGGCGACTTCGGTCGGATCCCCGAGGTCACCTTCGCGAAGGGCGCCCTCTCGGCGGAGACGACGGAGCGCTCCATCGTGGCGAAGGGCGACGGCGAGCGCGTGGAGCCAGGCGACACCACGTTCGTCGAGATGTCGATCTACAACGCCGTCACAGGCTCCGTCGTCGCGCAGACCGCCTACGGGGCGAGCCCGGCGACGGCGATCGTGGTCAACGACCAGAAGTACCTGAAGGGCCTCGTCCGCGCGGTCGAGTGCACGACGGTCGGGACGCGGGTCGCGGCCTTCGTGACCGCCGGTGACGGGTTCGGTTCGGCGGGTTCGAGCGACGGCACGGTCCAGGCCGACCAGCCCCTCGTCGTGGTGGCCGACGTGCTCAGCACGGTGCACAGCGACGCGAAGGCGGACGGCGTTCCGCAGGAGCCCGTCGCCGGGATGCCGGCGGTCGAACTCGACTCGGCCGGCCGCCCGACGGTGACGATCCCCGAGGCGGCGGCTCCGGCCGAGCTGCAGGTCGCGGTCCTCAAGCAGGGCGACGGCGCCGTGGTGCAGCCGGACGCCGAGGTCATCATCAACTACCAGGGGGTGAACTGGCGGACGGGTGAGGTCTTCGACGAGAGCTGGGGCAACGGGCCGACGAACTTCCAGTTGTCCGCCGTGGTGCAGGGCTTCTCGAGCGCGATCGCCGGACAGCACATCGGCTCACAGGTCGTCGCGGTCATCCCGCCCGCCCTCGGGTACGGGCCCGCGGGTGGCAACAGCCAGGCCGGCATCGAGGCCGACGACACGATCGTGTTCGTGATCGACATCCTCGACGCGAGCAGCACCACCGCGCCGGCAGCAGGCTGACCGTTCCGCCGCCCTCCGCCGTAGACTGACCGGCGTGAGACGCGTCATCATCCTCGGATCCACCGGCTCGATCGGTACGCAAGCGTTGGACGTCATCCGTGGCGACCGCGACCGCTTCGAGGTGGTCGGCCTGACCGCCGGCTCCAATGCCGAGTTGCTCGCCGAACAGGCCGCCGCGTTCCACGTCGACGACACCGCTCTCGGTGCCGCCGACGCCGAACGGCTGATCCGGAGCGTCGACGCCGACGTGGTGCTCAACGGCATCACCGGTTCCATCGGGCTCGGGCCGACCCTCGCGGCCCTCGAGACGGGCAGGACGCTCGCCCTCGCGAACAAGGAGTCGCTCATCGTCGGCGGCGACCTCGTCCGGCGCATCGCGGCTCCCGGCCAGATCGTGCCGGTCGACTCCGAACATTCGGCGATCGCCCAGGCGCTCCGCTCCGGCACCCCGGCGGAGGTCCGTCGGCTCGTGCTGACTGCCTCCGGCGGTCCCTTCCGTGGTCGGGACCGTGCCTCGCTGGCCGATGTCACCCCGGCCGAGGCCCTCGCGCACCCCACCTGGGACATGGGCCTCGTCGTGACCACCAACTCCTCGACCCTCGTCAACAAGGGCCTCGAGGTGATCGAGGCGCACCTGCTGTTCGACGTCCCGTACGACCGCATCGAGGTCACCGTCCACCCGCAGTCGATCGTCCACTCGATGGTCGAGTTCGTCGACGGGTCGACGATCGCGCAGGCCTCCCCGCCCGACATGCGGTTGCCCATCTCGCTCGGCCTGGACTGGCCGAACCGGGTCGGCGGAGTCGGTGTCCCGCTCGACTGGACCTCGCCGCAGCAGTGGACCTTCGAACCGCTCGACCATGAGGCGTTCCCTGCGGTGCGCCTCGCGAAGCTCGTCGGCGGACAGGGCCGGACCTACCCGGCGGTGTTCAACGCCGCGAACGAGGAGGCCGTCGAGGCGTTCCACGCCGGGCGACTCGGCTACCTCGGCATCCTCGACACCGTGCGCGCGGTCGTCGACGACCACGAGGCGCCCGAGGGCGAACTCACCAGGGAGGCGCTCGCCGAGGCGGAACGTTGGGCGAGGGCGCGCGCGCAGCAGCGGATCGGTTGACACTCCTCGGCGCCTGTCCAGACCCTCAGGGCGTCCGCACAGCCGGCGCGCAGTCGGGGCCGTCCCGGCGCGAGTAAGGTTGCGCCGTGGAAACCGTCCTCCTCTACATCCTCGGCATCGTCATCGTGCTCGTGGGCCTCATCGTGTCCATCGGGCTGCACGAGGTCGGGCACCTCGTGCCGGCGAAGCTGTTCGGCGTGCGTGTCACCCAGTACATGATCGGCTTCGGGCGCACCATCTGGTCGCGCCGGAAGGGTGAGACGGAGTACGGCGTGAAGATGATCCCGCTCGGCGGGTACATCTCCATGATCGGCATGTTCCCCCCGAAGCAGCCCGGCGAGGCTGCGCGGAACGCGAGCACCGGCTTCTTCGACACCCTCGTCCAGGATGCACGTGAGGCGAGTGCCGACACCATCGGCGCCGGCGACGAGGAGCGCACCTTCTACCGTCTGCCCGTCTGGAAGCGGATCGTCGTGATGCTCGGCGGTCCGACGATGAACCTCGTCCTCGCCGTCCTGTTCATCGGCATCGCGGTGTCGGGGTTCGGTGTCCCGCAGCAGAGCAGCACCCTGACCTCCGTCTACGAATGCGTCCTGCCGTCGACGAGCGAACGGCAGAGCTGCGCGGCCGGCGATCCGGAGAGTCCGGCCGCCGCAGCCGGCCTGAAGCCGGGCGACACGATCCTGTCGATCCAGGGCACCCCGGTCTCCACCTTCGCGGAGGTGTCCGCTGCAGTGCAGCGCTCGCCCGGCGAGCCGCTCGCCCTCGAGGTCGCCCGCGGTGAGGAACGACTGGACCTCACCCTGACTCCGCTGCTCCTCGAACGGGACGTCGTGGACGCCGACACCGGCAAGATCGTCACCAATGCCGACGGCTCACCCAAGACCCACGAGGTCGGCTTCGTGGGGATCACCCCGCAGCAGCAGATGGTCGCCCAGCCGGTCACCGCCATCCTGCCGACGGTCGGCGACACCATCGCCCGCACCGCGAACATCATCCTGAACCTGCCGCAGCGCCTCATCGACGTCGGGCAGGCCGCATTCGGTCCTGGGGAGCGCGATCCGAACGGGCCGATGAGCGTCGTGGGCGTCGGACGGGTCGTCGGCGAGGTCGTCAGCCTCGATCAGATCCCCGTCGCGTCGAAGGCGGCCACGGTGTTCGGCATCCTCGGCTCGCTCAACGTCGCGCTGTTCGTCTTCAACCTCATCCCCCTGCTGCCCCTCGACGGCGGTCACGTCGCCGCAGCCCTGTGGGAGGCGCTCCGGCGCGGTGTCGCGAAGGTCTTCCGACGCCGCGATCCCGGCCCGGTCGACGCGGCGAAGCTGATCCCGCTGACCTTCGGCGTGGTCATCGTCCTTGGCGGCATGAGCGCCCTCCTCGTCTACGCGGACATCGTCAAGCCGGTCAACCTCTTCGGATAGTCGCGGCGCACCCGACGTCCCGGTGCTCCGGGCGCGTCCGCACTCCCGGGGGAGTACGGACGGTGCACCGCGGAGCCGACGCCACCGGCGAGGCCCGCGGGTACCATGCAGGGATGCCATCGGTCGAGACGAACGCGGCGCAGGGGCGCCCCGGCGACGGCCGCTTCGGCGATCCGCTGATCCGACCGGGCCGACCCGTCTGGCGGCTGTGGGCTCCCGTGGTCGTCTCCTTCGTCGTCCAGGTTCCGGCGACCGCCGCACTCGCGCTCCACGGCTCGCTCGCCGCAGGAGCCGACGCTTCGGCGTGGTCCCGTCTCTCGGCCGTGCTGACGGTGCTCGGTGCCGTCCTGGCCCTCCTCGCCGCCCGACGATCGCCGGGCCCGACGGTCGCCGTCGTGGCCGTCCTCTCCAGCGCGTCGATGCTCACGGGCCCGGTGTGGGGGCCACCGGCCGTCGCCCTCGCGTTCGCCGCCGGTTCGGGGATCGTCCGCGGCGCGCGCGGCTGGGCCTATCTCTCGCTGGGGCTCGCCTGGGTGCTCCCGCTCGCCGCTGCCCTCGCCGTCGGCTGGGGGCTGTCCGGCTTCCGGATCGGGGTCACGACGGTCGTCGTCGTCATCGCCGTCCTCCTTGCCGAAGGCCTCCGCGCGAGGCGCGAGCAGCTCCGGGCGTTCCGGATCCGCCAGGGGGAGCGCCGCGCCTCGGCCGCGCAGGAGGAGCGCGTCCGGATCG
This sequence comes from Plantibacter sp. LMC-P-059a, assembly GCF_030209505.1. NCBI lineage: Bacteria > Bacillati > Actinomycetota > Actinomycetes > Micrococcales > Microbacteriaceae > Plantibacter > Plantibacter sp. LMC-P-059a. The sequence continues at coordinate 336,357 of NZ_JARVRZ010000003.1, forward strand.
CGCGTGACCTGCACGACGTCATCGCGCACTCACTCGCGCAGATCGCCGTGCAGGCCGGGATGGGGCTCCACCTCATGGACTCCCAGCCGGAACGTGCGAGGGAGGCGCTCACGAACATCAGGATGGCGAGCACGACCTCGCTCGACGAGGTGCGCGGACTCCTCGACGTCCTCCGGGGCTCCGACGGCGCGGCCGATCCGGCGACCGGCGCGCCGACCCGACCGGGGCCGGATCTGACCGCGTTGCCGCTCCTCGCCGAGGCCCTCCGAGAGCAGGGTGTCGAGGCGGTGCTGGAGCAGCACCTCACCACGCAGCCCGGCGTGGCCGTGCAGTCGGCGCTGTACCGCATCGCCCAGGAGAGCGTCACGAACATCCTTCGGCATGCGCGTGCACGGCGGGTCGTCATCGAACTCGTGGAGGCGGACGGCGTGTACCGCCTGTGCGTGACCGACGACGGGGTCGGGGCGCCGGCGGGTCCTGCGGAGCGCGGGAACGGGCTGCTCGGGATGACCGAGCGCGCCGAACTCCTGGGCGGCACGCTCGAGACGGGACGCAGCCCGCTCGGCGGGTTCCGGGTCGAGGCGCGCGTCCCGGTGCGAGGTGTCGCATGATCCGCGTGGTCGTCGCCGACGACCAGGCGCTCATCCGTGGTGGGTTCCGCGCCCTGCTCGACGCCGAGCCCGACATCGAGGTCGTCGGCGAGGCGGCGACCGGCGAGGCGGCGCTCGAGCTGGTCCGTCGCGGACACCCGGACGTCGTGCTCATGGACATCAGGATGCCGGGTGGTGACGGTCTCGCCGCGACCGAGGCGATCGTCGCCGACCCGGCGCTGGGGTCGACCCGCATCATCGTCGTGACCACCTTCGAGCTCGACGAGTACGTCGCCCAGGCGATCCGGGCCGGCGCGAGCGGGTTCCTGGTGAAGGACACGGAGCCCGCCGAACTCATCCGTGCGGTCCGGGTGGTGGCCTCGGGCGACGCGCTCCTGTCTCCGGGGGTCACGAGACGCCTCCTGACGCAGGTCGCCGGTGCGATCGCGGCGCCGCTTGACGATGGCGCGATCGCGGGCCTCACGGACCGCGAACGCGAGGTGCTGGCGCTCGTCGGGCGTGGCCTCACCAACGACGAGATCGGCGGCGCACTGTTCCTCAGTCCGTTGACGGCGAAGACCCACGTGTCGCGCATCATGTCGAAGCTGGCCGCGCGGGACCGGGTCCGACTCGTCGTCATCGCGTACGAGACCGGGCTCGTCAGCCCCGGGTCCTGAGCGGAGCACCGCCTACTCCCGGGGGAGTCCCGCGATCGGTCCCGTCGTCGGATGCGCGCGGCCGGCCGCCGGAGGAGGCTCGATGTCGTGATGCGGACGACGGTCGTCGTCGCCCGCCCGACGAACGGAGTCCATCGTGTCCACCTCGCTGACCATGCTCGCCACGACCGCCATGCACCCGGGCTGGAACGGGCCGGGGTTCCACCTCCTGTGGCTCGCCCTCATCCCCGTGTTCTGGGTCGCCGTGATCGCCCTCATCGTCGCCCTCGTCGGACGACGGTGGCGTCGCCGCGCCTGGGCTGGATCGTCTCCGGACGGTCGCCAGGGGCCGCCATGGGCCTGGCGTCAGGACGGCACCCGGAGCGCCGAGCAGGTGCTCGCCGAGCGGTTCGCCCAGGGGGAGGTGGACGAGGCCGAGTACCGGGAACGGCTCGGCGTCCTGCGAGCGAATCGGGAGGCCCCGCCCACCCGCTGACCGCGGATCGCGACGTCCCAGCCGGCATTCAGCCCACGGGGAGCCTGCGGGGCGTCGCGCGCGTAAGCTGAGGCTCGTGGTAGCTATCAATCTGGGTCTTCCGTCGGTTCCCGAGACGCTCAGCCCGCGACGCAAGTCGCGACAGATCAAGGTCGGCAAGGTCCTCGTCGGCGGTGACGCACCGGTGAGCGTCCAGTCGATGACGACGACCCAGACGACGAACATCAACGCGACCCTGCAGCAGATCGCTGAGCTGACGGCCTCGGGCTGCGACATCGTCCGCGTCGCCGTCCCGACGCGAGACGACGCCGAGGTGCTGCCGATCATCGCGAAGAAGAGTCAGATCCCGGTCATCGCGGACATCCACTTCCAGCCCGCCTACGTGTACGCCGCGATCGACGCGGGGTGCGCGGCGGTCAGGGTCAATCCCGGCAACATCCGGAAGTTCGACGACCAGGTCGGCGAGATCGCCCGTCGCGCGAAGGCGGCCGGTGTCTCCCTCCGCATCGGCGTCAACGCGGGCTCCCTCGATCCACGACTGCTGCAGAAGTACGGCAAGGCCACGCCGGAGGCCCTCGTCGAGAGCGCCGTCTGGGAAGCGAGCCTCTTCGAGGAGCACGACTTCCACGACTTCAAGATCTCGGTCAAGCACAACGACCCGGTCGTCATGGTGAAGGCGTACCGGCTCCTCGCGGAACGTGGTGACTGGCCCCTGCACCTCGGCGTGACCGAGGCTGGTCCGTCGTTCCAGGGCACCATCAAGAGCGCGACCGCTTTCGGCATCCTGCTCTCCGAAGGGATCGGCGACACCATCCGCGTGTCGCTCTCTGCCCCGCCGGCGGAGGAGATCAAGGTGGGCCTGCAGATCCTGCAGTCGCTGAACCTCCGCGAGCGGAAGCTCGAAATCGTCTCCTGCCCGAGCTGCGGGCGCGCCCAGGTCGACGTCTACAAGCTCGCGAACGACGTCACCGACGGCCTGGAGGGGATGAGCGTCCCGCTCCGCGTCGCCGTCATGGGGTGTGTCGTGAACGGTCCGGGGGAGGCCCGCGAGGCCGACCTCGGTGTCGCCAGCGGCAATGGCAAGGGGCAGATCTTCGTGAAGGGTGAGGTGATCAAGACGGTCCCGGAGTCCGAGATCGTCGCGACGCTCATCCAGGAGGCCAACCGCCTCGCCGCAGAGATGCCGGCCGACGACACCTCCACGGGCGCACCCGTGGTCACCGTCGGCGCCAACTGACCGGGTCGCTCGGCTCCCGTCGACGATGACGCCGCCTGATCGGGCGGCACCACCGTCGCGGTCGTCAGCGAGCCGTCCGGTGCCGGGCGCCGCGCGGAGCCCGCATGGTCGTCTCCGGTTCGATCGGCTCCAGCCGGCGTGACGGGATCGGTCGTCGCTCGGCTGGTCGGATCCCGCGGGCGCGGCGCACCAGGCGGCGGGCGATCTGGATCGGGCGACCGATGACGAACGCGACCGTCCCGAGGACGCTCGTGTCGGCTCGACCGAACGCCCGGCGTCGCTCCCAGCCTGTGCGCAGCATGCCGCCCCGGCTCTGTCGTGCCCGTGGACGGATCGGCAGGACACCGCGGTCGCGGGCGGCGAAGGCGACCTCGGACCGCTCGATCCAGTCGTCCTCCTCTTCGGGGTGGAAGTAGTTCTGCTGGAGCCAGTCCTCGTTCGGGTGGCGGAACCGCGCGGCCATGAGTTCCTCTTTGGACGCCAGCAGGCCACTGCCCTCGAACACGCTGTTGATGAGCGCCGGATCGACGCCGAAGTCGTCGAGCACGATGACCGGGACCCCGGCCGCTATGGCCTCGATCGCCGCGGTGGAGCTCACGGTGACGAGACCGGCCGCGTGGCCGAGGTGCACGGCCATCGAACCGGTGGCGACCCTGAGGTTCGTCGGGATCGGGCCGGTGAGGAGGGTGTCGAAGGGGTAGTGCTCGTGGTGCGTCTGGGGGTCACCGGCGAGGCCTCGTACCTTGATGACGACGTCGAGGTCGCGATGCCGGTTGGCGAGGGTCCGCAGCCAGGAGATGATCCGCAGCCGGTCGCCGCGATCGGCCGGGACGGTCGCCTGCGCCGCGAACAGGACCCGGGTCCGTGGTGCCGGATCGACGTCCTCGGCGGGCGGCTGGGCCGGGGCGACGGCGAGGAACGGCAGGGTGGCGAGCGCGAACGCCGGCTCGACCCCGTGCTCCGCGGCGAGTTCCCGGTAGGCCGCGACCTCGCGGTGGCTGTGGAGGATGAAGACGTCCGCCTGGGCGCGGAGGAAGATCCCCTTCCACTTCGCGGGGATGGAGATGCCCGGCAGCCCCGTGAGGAGGACCGGGCGGGTGGTGCGCCCCAGCGCGAGCAGCTCGGAGATGACGACCTCCGCGACCGGCCCCCTGGTCGAGACGAAGACGCCGTCGGGACGCTCGGACCCGACGAAGGCGATCAGCTGACGCAGCGTCAACCGACGGACGGTGCGTCCCTCGAACGCCGTGTGCAGCAACGCGATGTCCACCTGACGGTCGGTCGCCGACACGTCGCTCTCGATCAGGACGAGGTCGACGTCCCAGTCGGACGCTCGGGACAGGGTGGCGGCACCCCACTTCACGAAGGAGTCGGAGTCCACCACCCCGATCACCCGCCGGCGGGGTCCGTGATCAGGCATCGACCCTGCGCAGTTTCGCCAACGGTGCGAGTTCGCCGGGGAAGATGCGCTTGACGCCGTCGCCCATCGCCGTCTCGATGACGCGGATGTCGCGGACGAGGTTCGAGAACCCGTGCGGTTCGAGCGAAGCGGCGTGGTCGGACCCCCACATGGCGCGGTCGAGCGTGATGTGTCGTTCGACGACCTTCGCGCCGAGCGCGACCGCGGCGAGGGAGATCTGCAGGCCGGTCTCGTGCCCGGAGTACCCGACGGGGACGCCGGGGTACCGGGCCGCCAGGCTGTCGATCATGCGGAGGTTGGCCTCCTCGGGAGGCAGGGGGTAGGTCGAGGTCGCGTGGAGGATCACGAGCGGGGAGCCCGTGAGGAGCTCGACGGCGCGGTCGATCTGCTCGAGCGTCGACATCCCGGTGGAGAGGATGATCGGCTTGCCCGTGGCAGCGAGACGGGTCAGCAGCCCTGAGTCGGTCACCGAGGCCGACGCGACCTTGTGGGCACTGACACCGAGGTCCTCGAGGAAGTCGACGGACGGCTCGTCCCAGGGGGAGGCGAACCAGCTGAGACCCCGGAGGGTGGCGTGGTCGCCGATCTCGATGTACTGCTCACGGTCGAACTCGACGCGGTAGCGGTACTCGAGGTAGCTCATCTCGCCCCAGGGCGTCTGCCGCGGGACGTCGCGCATGTGCGCCGGGGTCGAGATCTCCGGTGTGCGCTTCTGGAACTTGACGGCCTGGGCGCCGGCGTCCGCAGCGACGTCGATGAGTCGCTTGGCGAGCTCGACGTCGCCGTTGTGGTTGAGGCCGATCTCGCCGATGACGTAGGCGGGGGCGTCGCCACCGACGGGGATGCCGTCGATCCGCACGGGGGCCGGCGTGACACCGCCGTCGACGGCGGTCCGGTCGTTCGAGTCCTGGTGGATGCTCATGGTCATGCTCCGTTCGGTTGCGGCGGGGACAGCTGTTCTGGGTGGGTGACCGCGCGAGCGGCGAGGACGAGGTCGGCGAGTTCACGGACGGCGCCGTCGCCGCCGCGGCGTTCCAGGACGAGCCTGGAGACGGCCCTGGCGGCCGGATGCGCATCGGAGACGACGACGGGCCAGCCGACGATCTCGAGGGCCGGGATGTCGTTGACGTCGTTGCCGAGGTAGGCGATGCGCTCGAGCGGGACACCGTTCGCCGCGGCCCAGTCGCGGAGCGCGCTCGCCTTGTCGGCGGACCCGTACACGACGTCGACGCCGAGTTTGGCCGCGCGCGCGGCGACGATCGGGACCCGTTCGGTCGACAGGATGAGGAACGGCAGCCCGGCCTCGCGCAGCAGGCGCACGCCGAGGCCGTCGCCGCGATGGACGCTCACCCGTTCGACACCGTCGGCGTCGAGGCTGGCGCGGTCGTCGGTGTGCACCCCGTCGAAGTCGGTGACGACGGCGTCGACGTCGAGGTGGTGCTCCGAGTGCTCCGAGCCCGACGGGATCCCCAGCTGGCGTTCGGCGAGTCCGGCGATCGCCTCCGCGACGAGGAGGTCCTCCGGTTCGTCGATGTCGAGCGCGGCGAAGGACCGCGTGACGGCCGGAGCGATCCGGCCGAAGAAGCGGTGACCGGCGTCGAGGAAGCCGTCCGTGTCGAAGACGTAGAACGACCCGGTCTCGCGATACTGCGGGGCACGGTCCTGCCGCCGCGGACGCTCGCGATGGTCGTGACCGATCCCTCGAGCACCCTTCGCCTTCTCCGTCCAGAGGAAGCCGTGGTCGAGCACCGCCGCGAAGACGGAGTCCGCCCGCCCGGAGGCGACCGAGGCGATGGCGTCGTCGAGTGCTTCGACGTCCAGGAAGGGCGACGTCGCCTGCGCGAACACCGTCACCGGGCTCAGCTCGCCACGTCGGGCGAGGACGCCGAGCGCGTGGAGCAGTGCGGCTTCGGAGGAGGTGCTGTCCTCGGCGAGTTCGGCGGGACGGTCGATCACCTCGGCACCGGCGGCGACGGCGGCGGCTGCGAGGTCCGGGTGGTCGGTCGTGACCACCACCCGCGAGACACCAGCAGAACGCAGGAGTCCTTCGACCGAGCGGGCGATCAGGGTGGTGCCGCGGACCGTCCGCAGGTTCTTGCGGTGGATCCCCTTCGAACCGCCCCGGACCGGGACGATCGCCGTCGCCCCGTCGCCCGTGTGGAGCTGAGCGTTCGCTGCGTGTGTCATCGATCCACGGTAGGAATCCGCGGTGGCCGGGAGGGGGACACCGGGCGAACGGCGTCCGACGCCGGGGTGACCATCCGGTTGCCGATGCACCCGTCCGGCGCATCGGGCCACGTAGACTGTCCGGACCGCCGGGTTCCGCCCGGCGCACCGCGTTCGACGGTCATCCGGCCGGACCGCCCGCTTCGCCAGGGAGACCAGTGACCCTCACACCGAGCACCCCCATCGCGCCCGCCGAGCTGCAACGGGCGCGCAGCATCCTCTCCGAGATCGTCGGCGCGTACGACGCCAAGGTCGTCGGGCAGCAGGGGCTGCGGACCACGCTCCTCGCCGCGCTGGTCTCGGGCGGGCACGTGCTGCTCGAGAGCGTCCCCGGCCTCGCCAAGACGACGGCGGCGGAGTCCATCGCCGAAGCGGTGAACGCGTCCTTCAAGCGCATCCAGTGCACGCCGGACCTCTTGCCGAGCGACATCATCGGCACGCAGATCTACGACGCCAGGACCGGTGCGTTCCAGACCCAGCTCGGTCCGGTGCACGCCAACTTCGTCCTGCTCGACGAGGTCAACCGGTCGAGCGCGAAGACCCAGAGCGCGATGCTCGAGGCGATGCAGGAGCGACAGACCTCGATCGGCGGGACGCACTACCCCTTGCCGAAGCCGTTCTTCGTGCTGGCCACGCAGAATCCGATCGAGCAGGAGGGTACGTATCAGCTGCCCGAGGCCCAGCTCGACCGCTTCCTCCTGAAGGAGGTCCTCGACTACCCGACGATCGGCGAGGAGGCCGAGATCGTCCGCCGCGTGAACTCCGGTCTGTACGAGACGGACCAGCACCACGAGGGTGTGAGCCTCGAGGACGTGCTGTTCCTGCAGTCGCTCGCGAAGCGGGTGTACCTCGACGCGTCGATCCTCAACTACATCGTGCAGACGGTCTACGTGACCCGCCACGCGCGTGACTACCTCCCGCCCAAGCTGGCGAGCTACATCGACTACGGGGCCAGCCCGCGTGCCAGCATCGCGTTCAGCACCGTCGCCCGCGCGCTCGCCATCCTCGCCGGCCGCGACCACGTCATCCCGGAGGACGTCAAGAGCTACCGGCACCAGGTGCTCCGACACCGCATCATCCTCAACTTCGAGGCCGCGGCCGACGACGTCTCGGTGGAGACCATCATCGACGCCGTCTTCGGTGCGGTCCAGGCGCCGTAGGACCATGTCCGCTCCGTTGCTCCACCGGGTGAAGTCGAAACTCTTCATCCACGCCCACCGTCGCGTGCGGGGGATGCTCGACGGCGAGTACCGATCGGTGTTCCAGGGCAGGAGCCTCGACTTCGACGACCTCCGCGAGTACACGCCAGGCGACGAGATCAAGGACATCGACTGGAAGGCGACCGCCAGGCACGGCACGCCGCTCGTCAAGCGCTACATTGCGAGCCGGAAGCACCACGTGCTGTTCGCCGTCGACACCGGGCGCGACCTGGCGGCGCTCGCCGAGGGCGGCAGCACCAAACGCGAGGTCGCGATCCTCGCGGTCGGCATCCTCGGGTACCTCGCGATCCGGCACGGCGACCTCGTCGGTCTCGTCGCCGGAGACGCCGCGGCACCGGAGCTCGTGCGTCCCGCGGGCACCGAGTCCGCGCTCGAGCGCCTCCTGCAGCACATCGACCGGCGTGCATCCCTCGAAGCGCCGCAGAGTGACCTCGACGAACTCCTCGGGTTCGCGGCGCGCTCCGTCACGCAGCGCTGCCTGCTGGTGATCGTCTCCGACGACGAGGAGATCACCCCGCGGCGCTCGGCGATCCTCCGCCGCCTGCACGCGCAGCACGAGGTGTTGTGGATCTCCGTCGGCGACGCCGACCTCATGCGCGCCGACTACACCAGCCGGTCGATGGTCGACGTCGCCGACGAACGGTCCCTGCCGGCCTTCGTCCGGTCGGACGACGCGCTCCGCCGGGAGTTCGCCGACGCCGTCCGGAACGCCACGGCCCGCCATCTCGACCAGCTCGAAGCGCTCGGCATCAGCGGTCAGCGCGTGACCGGGGCCGACGACGTCATCCCCGTCCTTTTCCATCTCCTCGAGGCCCACCGTCATGCCCGGCGATAACGGCTACTACGCGCCGGTCCAGTACACGCTCCTCTGGCCGGTCCTCGGACTCGTGCTCATCGCCCTGGTGATCGCGTGGTACGTCTGGATGCTCGCCCATGTGCGTCGACGTGCTCGCGGCAGCGCGCCGCGTCCGGCGCCTGCGCCGTCGCCCACCGTGCTGCGGGACCGCTATCTGGCGCTCATCGGCGAGATCGAGCAGGAGCATGCCGAGGGCGGGTTGAGCACCCGACGAGCCCATCAACGGCTCGGCGCGATCCTCCGGATGTACGCCCACGAGTCGAGTGGCGTCCGTGCCCAGGTCATGACCCTCGCCGATCTCGACCGCGCGGGGCTCGCACCGCTCAGTCGTGCCGTGTCCGCGTACTACCCGGTCGAGTTCCGTGAGGCGGAGACGGGGAGCGTCCCGGACGCCGCCGCGCTCGCGCGACAGGTGGTGACCACATGGAGCTGATCTACTGGTGGATGCCGCTCGTCTGGCTCCTCGCCGTCGCCGCCGTGGTCGCCGTCGCCGTGCTCGCGACGCGCGCCGGTCGTCGTCGGAAGGCGAACCAGGAACCGCTGTGGGTCGCGCACTCGGAGCGCCTCACCGCACTTCCGGGCTATCGCCGGGCGCTGACGCGGTACCGCCGGCTGGTCGTCGCGACCATCGCCGCGGTCGCGGTGCTGCTGCTCGCCGGCACGGCGCTCGGATCACGCGTGGTGAGCACCACGGTCTTCCAGCCCGAGCTCCGGAACCGCGATATCGTGCTGTGCCTCGACGTCTCCGGCTCGATGACCGAATACGACGCCGCCCTGGTGGGGGTGTTCGAGTCCTTGGTGCAACGCTTCGACGGTGAACGGATCGCCCTCGTGCTGTTCAACGCGTCCGCGACGACCTACTTCCCGCTCACCAGCGACTACGACTACGTGACCACCCAACTCGACCACCTCGTCGAAGACCTCACCTCGCCCGAGAGCGATTACGAGTACTGGAACGGGACGGACCTCGGCAACGGTTCCTCGCTCATCGGCGACGGCCTCGGGTCGTGCGTCATGCGGTTCGACCAGGTCGGAGAGCAGCGGTCGCGGTCGATCGTCCTCGCGACCGACAACTACGTCGCCGGCGAACCGATCCTCACCCTCAAGGAGGCCGGCGAGTACGCGAAGGCCCAGGACGTCACCGTCTACGGGATCAACCCCGGGGACGTCAGCAGCAAGGACTACCTCGACGACCTGGCCGCGGAGATGGACGAGGTGGTGACGTCAACCGGCGGCGACTACTACGCGCTCGCCGACCCTGCCGCGGTCGGCGGGATCGTCCAGCAGATCACGGCGGAGCAGACGAAGACCCTGAAGGGTGCGAAGCAGCTCGTCCAGGTCGACGAGCCCCTGGTCTTCGTCCTCGCGGCGTTCGGCGGCCTCGCGCTGCTCATGCTGCTCGCCTGGAGGCTGCGCCGATGACGATCAACCCCGTCCTCCCGATCTGGGCACTCGCCGTGTTCGGAGCGGTCCTCGCGGCCTTCGCCGGCTGGCAATTCCTCGCCGGCATCCGGCGGCCCGGTGCCTGGCATTGGCTCGCCCGCCTGGCGATGGTCCTCGTCCTCGTCGTCATCGCGCTCCGTCCGACCATCCCGGGCAACCACCGTCCGCCGTCGGCGATGGGCGACCTCGACGTCTACTTCGTGGTGGACACCACGAGTTCCATGGCGGCCGAGGACTGGACGGACGAGACCCTGCCTGACACCGACGAGAACGGTGCACCGCAACCGCCCACCCGGCTCGACGGCGCGAAGGCCGACATCACGGGCATCGCCGACCGACTGGCGGGCGCCCGCTACGCGCTCGTGACCTTCGACGCCGTCACCGTCCAGCGCATGCCGCTGACGACCGATGCGACCGCGCTGCGCTCGGCGACGGAGGCCATGACGCAGGAGGTCACCACCTACTCCCGGGGGAGCAGCATCGACGAACCGGTCGAGTACCTGACCACCCTGTTGACCAAAGCCGAGGAGCAGGAGCCCGGCCGGAACCGGATCGTCTTCTATCTGGGCGACGGCGAGCAGACGAGCGGCACCCAACCCGAGTCGTTCGAATCGATCGCGCCGCTCATCGGCGGAGGAGGCGTGCTCGGCTACGGGACCGAGGCCGGCGGCACGATGCGCGAGTTCTCGGGGTACCAGGACGGCAGCGTGCGCTACATCCAGGACTACTCGACCGGGGAACCCGCGGTGTCACGTCTCGACCCCGGGGCGCTCGAGACGATCGCGTCACAGCTCGGAGTGAAAGCGGAGATCAGGACGCCGGGTGCTGCGCTCGACGACGTCGTCGACGGCCTCGCCGTCGGCGGCGTGACGGTGCAGGACGAGGTGGACATCCGGCGCACCGATGAGCTGTACTGGGTGTTCGCCCTCGCGTTCGGTGCCTTGCTCCTCACGGAGATCCCGGCGATCGTGGCGGCGCTCGGTGAACTGCGACGGACGAAGGGGAGTCGGGCATGACGCTCTTCGACGATCGTGTGCGGTCCGACCAGGCCGAGGCCGAACCGCGCAATCCGGAGCCACGGCCCCTGATCGAGGAACCGCGGCGTCGACCGTTGGCTCCGCGCGAGGTGGTCCGCTTGCGACGTCGCCTCTTCTGGTGGTCGCTGCCGCTCGTCCTCGTCGCGCTCACCGTCGGCGTCAAGCTCGTCAGCCTGCCGGTCGTGGCCCAGGCGGCGATCTCCGGGTACCGCGCCGAGGACTACTCCGGGGCGCAGTTGAGTGCTGCGCACCTCCAAACGGCGAACGTCGTCGAGCCGTGGATCGCCTGGTTCGACCGCGGTACTGCCGCCGCCGTCGGGCAGGACTGGGTGCAGGGGACCGACGACCTCGCGAAAGCACTCGAACTCGCGCCCACCGAGGAGACCTCGTGCATCGTCCGGGTCAACCTGGCGCGAGCGTACGAGACGCAGGCCGACGAGTACGTGAAGGGTCGGTTCTTCCAGGGCGCCATCAACCTGTACGACACCGCGAAGCGCATCGTCGACGAGGGTGAGGACTGCTTCGAGGGCGGGTCGGAGGAGCAGGATCAGCAAGACCAGGAGGATCAGCAGGACGCCGGTGGCCAGGGCGACCAGGGTGATCAGGGTGGGCAGGACGAGCAGGGCGACCAAGGTGGTCAGGGCGACCAGGGCGACCAGGGTGACCAGGGTGATCAGGGTGACCAGGGCGACCAAGGTGACCAGGGCGACCAAGGTGACCAGGGCGACCAGGGCGACCAAGGTGACCAGGGCGACCAGGGTGGTCAAGGCGACCAGGGCGACCAGGGCGGTCAGGGCGACCAGGGCGGTCAAGGCGACCAGGGCGACCAGGGCGGTCAAGGCGACCAGGGCGACCAGGGCGACCAGGGTGGTCAGGGCGACCAAGGTGACCAGGGCGGCCAGGGTGATCAAGGTGGAGCCGGGCAGCAGCCCGACGCCATCGACCCCAAGGGCACGCCCGGCGAGAACCTCAAGGACACGGGCGACCGCATCGACCGGAAGCGCGAGGATGCCGCGGACCAGCGTGACCGCTCCGGCGGGCAGGACCAGCAGGATCCCTCGGACTCCGGCCAGGGTGACGGCGACTCGGGCGGATCGAGCGGCACGGGCGACAGCGAGGTCGACGGCAAGGTCGACCGGCTGAAGGACGCCGGCCAGGACGCGCAGCAGGACAAGTCCACCGAGGACGCGAGGAACCGCGGACGGAACAACGACAACGGCAACTTCGCCGAGCGTCCCTGGTAGGGGTCAGGAGCGTCCGTGCCCCGACGGACTAGCATGGACAGGTGGTTACGCGCCTTTCGAACTTCTTCCTCCGTACGCTCCGTGAAGACCCCTCCGATGCGGAGGTGACGAGTCACCGCCTGCTGGTGCGGGCGGGGTACATCCGCCGCCAGGCACCGGGTGTCTTCGCCTGGCTGCCGCTCGGGCTGCGGGTCAAGAACAAGATCGAGGCCATCGTCCGCGAGGAGATGGCGAACGCGGGCGCGTTCGAGGTGCACTTCCCCGCGCTGCTGCCCCGCGAGCCCTACGAGGTCACCGGGCGGTGGGAGGAGTATGGCGACGCACTGTTCCGGCTCCAGGACCGCAAGGGGGCCGACTACCTGCTCGCGCCGACGCACGAGGAGGTCTTCACCCTCCTGGTGAAGGACCTCTACTCGTCCTACAAGGACCTGCCGCTGTCGATCTTCCAGATCCAGGACAAGTACCGCGACGAGGCTCGGCCCCGGGCCGGCCTGCTCCGAGGCCGCGAGTTCACGATGAAGGACGCCTACTCCTTCGACGTCTCGGACGCCGGGCTCGATGCGAGCTACCAGGCGCAGCGGAACGCCTACGAGCGCATCTTCACCCGCCTCGGTCTCGAGTACGTGATCGTCCAGGCGGATGCCGGAGCCATGGGCGGTTCGCGGAGCGAGGAGTTCCTGCACCCCACCGTGGTCGGTGAGGACACCTTCGTCCGTTCCGCCGGCGGGTACGCCGCGAACGTCGAGGCGTACACCACCGAGGTCCCCGAGGCCCGTCCCGTCGACGGACTCGCCCCGGCGACCGTGTTCGACTCGCCGGACACCCCGACGATCGCGACCCTCGTCGACCTCGCCAACGACCGCCACCCGCGCGACGACGGCCGCCCGTGGACGGCTGCCGACACGCTGAAGAACGTCGTCCTGGCGCTCACCCACCTCGACGGCACGCGCGAGCTCGTCGTCATCGGGCTCCCCGGCGACCGCGACGTCGACCTCAAGCGGGTCGAGGTCGCCTTCAGCCCGGCCGAGGTCGAACCAGCCACCGACGCCGACTTCGCGAAGCACTCCGGCCTGGTCAAGGGCTACATCGGCCCGTGGTCCCCCCAGGGCCCCGTCCTCGGCGAGGAGTCGGCCACGGACATCCGGTATCTGCTCGACCCGCGCGTCGTCGACGGCACCCAGTGGATCACGGGGGCGAACGTCGACCAGCAGCACGTCATGGGACTCGTCGCCGGGCGCGACTTCACGGCCGACGGCTTCGTCGAGGCCGCGGAGGTCCGCGCCGGCGACCCCGCACCCGACGGCTCGGGTCCGGTCGAACTCGCACGCGGCATGGAGATCGGTCACGTCTTCCAACTCGGACGCAAGTACGCGGAGGCCCTCGGTCTCAAGGTGCTCGACGAGAACGGCAAGCTCGTGACGGTGACGATGGGCTCCTACGGCATCGGCATCACCCGCATCCTCGCGATCATCGCCGAGGGCAACAACGACGAGCGCGGACTCATCTGGCCGAAGGCCGTGGCACCGTTCGACGTCCACGTGGTCGCCGCCGGTCGCGACGCGGCCATCTTCGAGGTGGCCGAGTCCCTCGTCGCCTCGCTCGAGGCGACCGGCAAGGACGTCCTGTACGACGACCGCACCGGCAAGGTGTCTCCCGGCGTCAAGTTCGGCGACGCCGAGCTGATCGGTGTCCCGGTGGTCGTCGTCGTCGGCCGCGAGGCCACCGAGGGCTTCGTCGAGCTCTGGGACCGCGCCGCGGGGACGAAGGAACGCGTCGCGATCAGCGAGCTGTCGCTCTAGCCGGGACCAGCACGTCGACGGCCGTCATCCTCGTCGGGTGGCGGCCGTCACCGGCCGGTGCTGAGCCGGTATCCCGCTCCACGGACGGTGGCGATGGCGTCCTTGCCGATCTTGTTCCGCAGGTACCGCACGTAGACGTCGACGACGTTGGAGCCGGGGTCGAAGTCGTAGCCCCACACGCGGCTGAGGAGTTCCTCGCGGCTGAGCACCTGGTCGGGGTGACGGAAGAACTCCTCGGCGAGGGCGAACTCCCGAGTGGAGAGTTCCACGGGGACGCCGTCGACGAGCACCCGGCGCTCGCGGAGTTCCAGCTCGAGTCGGCCGACGGACAGACGCTCTTCGACCGCGGCGGGGGCGGTCGCCCCTCGCTCGGCCAGTCGGCGGCGGATGCGGGCGAGCAGCTCCTCGAACCGGAACGGCTTGGACATGTAGTCGTTCGCGCCCCCGTCGAGACCCGCGACGAGGTCGCGGGCGGAGTCGCGGGCGGTGAGGATGATGACGGGCAGTTCGCTGCCGTCGTCACGCAGCCGTTTGAGCACCTCGAACCCGTCCACGCCCGGCAGCCCGATGTCGAGGACGAGCAGGTCGAAGTCCCCGCTCTCGGCGAGCTCGACGACCTGCGAACCGTCGACGGTCACGTCGGCCGTGTGTCCGGCGGCCCGGAGGCCCTTGCTGACGAACGCGGAGATGCGCGTCTCGTCCTCGGCGACCAGGATCCGGCTCATGCGCCGTCCTCCGCCGAGCGACGACGTGCCGAGGTGTCGACGAGGTCGGGGAAGTCGTCCACCGGATCCTCGTGCACTGACGACGACTCCGTCGGTGGCGCCGTGGCCTCCGGGGCTGCCTGCTCCTCCATGGCCGCCTGAGCCTCACGGAGGGCGATCGCCTGCGCCATCGCGTCCCGGGGGATCGCCGCGGTCTCGTCGGGATCGAGCTCGACGGCCGTGTCGGCGTCCTCGTCGTCGTCGGCGACCGCGAGCGGCAACCGGATGCTGAAGACGGAGCCTGGCCCGTCGCCGTCCTCGACCTCGGCCCACCCACCGTGCGCGGCGGCGATGGCCTGCACGATCGACAGCCCGAGGCCGGAGCCTGCGACCCCGCGCCCGCCGCTGACGCGTGTGAACCGGTCGAAGATGCGCTCGCGGAGTGCCTCTGGAACGCCTGGACCCTCGTCGGAGACCGAGAGGACGAGCGCCGGGTCGTCCGACTCGTCGAACCGGCTCGAGACGACGATCGTCGAGCCGGACGGCGAGTACTTCGCCGCGTTGTCGGCGAGCTGCAGCCAAGCCTGGGCGAGTCGGCCGGAGTCGACGTCGGCGGTGAGCTCGGCCTGGTCGCCGAGGACCCAGGTGTGGTCGGTCGAGATCGCCGTCGCCTTGTCGTGGACGGAGGCGGTGAACGACGCGACGTCGACCGGCTCGCGATCGAGGGTGGACGCCAGGCCGGCGGTCGAGAGCTCCGTGATGTCGGCGACCAGGGAGCTCATACGGTCGAGTTCGTCGAGCGCGAGGTCGCGGGTGGCCGCCACGTCCGCCGGGTCGGACGGGTCGAGGAGTTCGAGGTGCCCGCGAACGATGGTCAGCGGCGTCTTCAGCTCGTGACCGACGTCGTCGAGCAGCTGACGTTGGCTCGTGAAGGCCTCGTCGAGGCGGTCCAACATCCCGTTCACCGTCCTGGTGAGTTCGGAGACGTCGTCACGACCGACGACCGGGATCCGTTCGTCGAGGTCGGACTCCGTGATGCGCGCCGCGGCGTCCCGGAGCAGCCTGATGGGATGGAGGAGTCCGCCGGCGAGCTGCCACCCGACGAGCCCCAGCAGGAGGAGGCAGACGACGGCGACGACGATCTCGACCGCGAGCACCCCGCGCGATTCGGCGAGGGCGGCGTGGACGTCGGTGGCGATGACGACGTGGGCCAGGTTCGGGTCGCCGACGACCTGCACCGGGATGATCGCGTACCGCACGGTGCGCTGGCCGTCGGCCTCGCCCGTCACCACGCCGCGCGACGCACGCGCGGTGATGGCGTCGAGCAGTGCCGGGTCGTCGTCGAGGCGGAAGGCGGAGGGCGCACTCGGCGGGACCGTCGAACCGTCCGCGCGGACGCCGACGGCGGTCTCGTCCTCGGCGAAGATCCAGCGGCGCATGACCGCGTCGACGGCCGCGTCGCTGGTCGCGGGGGCGTCGGCCGAGTTCCCGGACCCGACGACCATGAAGGCGATGAGTTCGGCGCTGTGCTCCAGCCGGGCGTCGATCGTCGCCAGGGTCTGCTGGCGTCCGAGCGTGTAGGTCGACACACCGACGAGCGTCATTGCGAGCGTCGTCGCGAGCAGGATCGCGACGAGGATCCGCACCCTCGTGCTCCGCATGACGTTCCGCAGCTCGCCAAAGACCATGGGGCAATCATGTCACCCGCTCGGAGCGGCGGTCGAGCCGGGGGAGCGGGCGTCCTCGACGCGCGGCCGCTTCCCAGCTGGGTGGATGACGTACCCGTCGGCATCCGGTACCGTAGACAGACGGGTTCGGCAGCACGGCAGCAGCATGCCCGTCGTGCCGCTGCACGTCCTGCCGCGGCACCATCAGTTGAATAGAGGAGGCCATCGATGGACATCGATCTCGGTTTGTTGAAGTCGATCGAACGCGAGAAGGAGATCCCCTTCGAGGAGCTCGTCGTGATCATCGAGCAGGCCATCCTGAGCGCGTACCTGAAGAGCACGGAGGGTGCGGAGCCCGCGGCTCGCACCGAGGTGCCGGCAGCTCGGGTCCAGCTCGACCGCAAGACCGGCCACGTCGGCGTCTTCGTCCCCGAGTTCGACGACGAGGGCGTCCTCATCGGCGAGGCCGAGAGCACGCCGGACGACTTCGGTCGCATCGCCGCCTTCGCCGCCAAGCAAGTCATCTTCCAGCGCCTCCGCGACATCCAGGACGACGCGGTGCTCGGCGAGTTCAAGGGACGCGAGGGCGACATCATCGCCGGCGTCATCCAGCAGGGCCCCAACCCGCGCATGATCCACGTCGACCTCGGCACGATCGAGGCGATGCTGCCGCCCGAGGAGCAGGTCGCGGGTGAGGAGTACCCGCACGGAGCGCGCATCCGGGTCTACGTCACGAGCGTGTCGAAGGGCCTGAAGGGTCCGCAGATCACCGTGTCACGGACGCACCCGGGGCTCGTCCGCAAGCTGTTCGCGCTCGAGGTCCCGGAGATCGCCTCCGGCATCGTCGAGATCGTGTCGCTCGCCCGCGAGGCCGGTCACCGCACGAAGATCGCGGTGAAGGCGAACGACCCGAGCATCAACGCCAAGGGCGCCTGCATCGGTGAGCTCGGGCGTCGTGTCCGTGCCGTCACCGACGAGCTCGGGGCCGAGAAGATCGACATCGTGGACTACTCGCCGGACCTGCCGACCTTCGTCGCGAATGCGCTCTCGCCGGCCAAGGTCACGAGCTCGTACGTGATCGACCAGTCCCTCAAGGCCGTCCGCGCGCTCGTCCCGGACTACCAGCTGTCGCTCGCGATCGGCAAGGAGGGCCAGAACGCCCGTCTGGCCGCGAAGCTCACCGGCGCGAAGATCGACATCCAGCCGGACTCGATCCTCGAAGCGGACTGATCCGGATGGAACCGGTGCGGACCTGCGTCGGCTGTCGTCGTCGCGAGCCGCGCTGGGCCCTGCTCCGCGTGGTGGCGGTCGAGGGCGAGCTCGTCCCCGACGTGGCTCAGCGCCTGCCGGGCCGCGGTTCCTGGGTGCACCCGACCACCGCCTGCGTCGAGCAGGCGGTGCACCGGCGTGCGTTCACCCGGGCGTTGCGGTTGAGTGCGGGACCCGGGGCGGACGCGGTCCTCGCCGCGGTCGCGACGATCGCCACGGACGCGCCGGCTGCGGACTGAGCCGATCCGCGCGGATCGGCCGGGCGGTGAGCCTGCACCCAGGCTCGGGGTGTACGATGGACATTGCACGCGAGAGCGCTTCGGCGCACACCGTGCTTCCCACCGCAGGTACGAGGCCCGGATCCCGGGCCGACATCCTGCTGCCGTGCCACCCGGCCCGGCATTCCGAGAGAACAGGCTGAACGGCTAATGGACAACTCATGAGCGGCTCGAAATGAGCACCGTCCACCACTAACGCTTGCCCCTGCCTGGGTGCAAGCTCAGACAGGAGAATTGTGGCTGCAAAACCACGTGTACACGAGATCGCATCCGAACTCGGAGTAGACAGCAAGATCGCCATGGCGAAGCTCAAGGAATTGGGCGAGTTCGTCAAGGGACCGTCTTCCAGTATCGAACCCCCGGTGGCCCGCAAGCTGCGCGCCGCCCTCGAGGCAGAGGGCGCCAAGGCCGCTGCGGCCCCCGCCGCCCCGGCCAAGCGTCCGGCCACCCCCGGCGCCCCGACCCCGGGTCCCGCCGCGCCGAAGGCTCCGGCCCCCGCTGCGCCCGCTCCCAAGGCTGCGGCTCCGGCTGCTCCCGGACCGAAGCAGGCTGCACCGGGCCCGAAGGCCCCGGCAGCTCCCGCCCCCGTGGCGGAGACGCCCGAGGCCGCCGCCCCGGCTGCTCCCGCGACTCCGGCTGCCGCCCCGGCCGCCGGTGACGCCCCGTCCGGCGACGCCGCGAAGCCCGGCGGTCCCCGTCCGGGCGCACCGCGGCCCGGCAACAACCCCTTCGCTTCCTCGCAGGGCATGGGTCAGCGCCCGACCGGCACGCCGCGTCCGGGCAACAACCCGTTCGCCGCGGCACAGGGCATGGGTCAGCGTCCGAACCCCAGCAACATCCCCCGTCCGCAGGCTCCTCGCCCCGGCTCGCCCCGTCCGGGCGTCGGCCAGGGCCAGCGTCCCGGCGGTCCGGGTCGTCCGGGTGGCGCAGGTCGTCCCGGCGGCGCCGGCGGCTTCCGTCCCGGCGGTGCCGGTGCGGGTGGCGGGTTCCGTCCCGGTGGCGCTCCTGGTGGAGCCCCCGCAGGCGGCTTCGCCGGTCGCCCCGGTGGCGGCGGCGGTCGTGGTCGCGGACCCGGCGGTGGTACCGCAGGTGCCTTCGGTCGCGGTGGCGGCAAGAGCAAGGCACGCAAGTCGAAGCGGACGAAGAGGGCCGAATTCGAGCTGCGGGAAGCCCCGTCGCTCGGCGGCGTGAGCGTTCCCCGCGGCGACGGCAGCACCATCGTCCGTCTGCGTCGCGGCGCGTCCATCTCGGACTTCGCCGACAAGATCGACGCCAGCCCCGGCAACCTCGTCACCGTGCTCTTCCACCTCGGTGAGATGGCGACGGCGACGGAGTCCCTCGACGAGGCCACGTTCGACGTCCTCGGTTCCGAGCTCGGCTACAAGATCCAGATGGTCTCGCCCGAGGACGAGGACCGGGAGCTGCTCGAAGGCTTCGACATCGACCTCGACCAGGAGCTGGAGGACGAATCCGACGAGGACCTCGCCATCCGTCCTCCCGTGGTCACCGTCATGGGTCACGTCGACCACGGTAAGACGCGCCTGCTCGACGCCATCCGGAACGCGAACGTGGTGGCCGGCGAAGCCGGTGGCATCACGCAGCACATCGGTGCGTACCAGGTCGTCGCCGAGCACGAAGGTCTCGAACGTCCGATCACCTTCATCGACACCCCGGGTCACGAGGCGTTCACCGCCATGCGTGCTCGTGGTGCGCAGGTCACCGACATCGCGATCCTCGTGGTCGCGGCCGATGACGGCATCATGCCGCAGACCGTCGAGGCGTTGAACCACGCCCAGGCGGCCAACGTGCCGATCGTGGTCGCGGTCAACAAGGTGGACAAGCCCGACGCCAACCCGGCCAAGGTGCGCCAGCAGCTGACCGAGTACGGCCTCGTCGCCGAGGAGTACGGCGGAGACGTCATGTTCGTCGACGTCTCGGCCCGTGCCGGCACCGGCATCAAGGACCTCCTCGACGCCGTCCTGCTCACCGCCGACGCCGGTCTCGACCTGCGTGCGAACCCGAACAAGGACGCCCGCGGTGTGGCCATCGAGGCCAAGCTCGACAAGGGCCGCGGCTCCGTCGCGACCGTGCTCATCCAGTCGGGTACGCTCCGGGTCGGCGACGCGATCGTCGCCGGTACGGCGTACGGCCGTGTGCGTGCCATGGTCGACGAGAACGGCGACACCGTCGCCGAGGCGGGCCCCTCGCGTCCCGTCCAGGTGCAGGGCCTCTCGAGCGTTCCTCGGGCCGGCGACACCTTCCTCGTCACCGAGGAGGACCGCACCGCTCGTCAGATCGCCGAGAAGCGTGAGGCTGCGGAGCGCAACGCCGCTCTGGCCAAGGCTCGCAAGCGCATCTCGCTCGAGGACTTCACCCGTGCACTCGAAGAGGGCAAGGTCGAGTCGCTCAACCTCATCATCAAGGGTGACGTCTCCGGTGCCGTCGAGGCACTCGAGGAGTCGCTGCTCAAGATCGACGTCGACGACAGCGTCCAGCTGCGGATCATCCACCGCGGTGTCGGTGCGGTCACCGAGTCCGACGTCAACCTGGCGACGATCGACAACGCGATCATCATCGGATTCAACGTGCGCCCCGACCCGAAGGCCCGCGAACGTGCGGCGCGCGAGGGTGTGGACGTCCGCTTCTACTCGGTCATCTACAACGCCCTCGAGGACGTCGAGCAGAGCCTCACCGGCATGCTCAAGCCCGAGTACGAAGAGGTCCAGTCCGGTGTCGCCGAGATCCGCGAGGTGTTCCGTTCTTCGAAGTTCGGCAACATCGCGGGTGTCATCGTCCGCTCCGGAACGATCACGAGGAACGCCAAGGCACGGGTCATCCGCGACGGCGTCGTGGTCGGCGACAGCCTGGCGATCGAATCGCTGCGTCGCTTCAAGGACGACGTCACCGAGGTCCGTACGGACTTCGAGGCCGGTATCGGTCTCGGGAAGTTCAACGACATCCAGATCGGTGACGAGATCGAGACGATCGAAATGAAGGAGAAGCCGCGCGGCTAGTCCGCTCGGCCGGTCCCCGTCGTCCTCCTCACGGAGGGCGGCGGGGATTCCTGCTTATATTGAGTGCATCACCCGCCGGGCGGTCGTCCGCCAGGCGGTCATCAGAGGAGGACGAGATGGCAGAGAACCCCAGGGCCCGCAAGTTGGCGGACCGGATCAAGGAAGTCATCGCCAAGCGGCTGGACAAGGGCATCCGCGATCCGCGGCTCGGTTTCGTGACGATCACCGACGTCCAGGTGACCGGTGACCTCCAGCACGCGAACGTGTTCTACACGGTGTACGGCTCAGACGAGGAGCGTGCCGACACCTCGGCGGCGCTCGAGTCCGCGAAGGGGCTGTTGCGTGCCGAGATCGGCCGCAACATCAACACCCGGCTCACCCCGAGTCTCGACTTCTTCCTGGACGCGATCCCCGAGAACGCACAGCACATCGAGGATCTGCTCCGCGAAGCGAAGAACCGCGACACCGAGGTGGCCGGCCTGGCCGCCGGTGCGGCGTACGCCGGCGACGAGGATCCGTACGTCAAGCCGCGCGACGTCGACGCCGAGGACTAAGACCCGCCCTTCGACAGGCTCAGGGACCGCCCTTCGGGGGCCGGTCGCTGGGCCTGTCGGCGTTCACTCGTGGGGGAGCGCGTAGCCTCCGTCGATGCGGACCGCGAGGCGGTCGGCGACGAGCCCTGCCAGCGCGCGGTCGAACTGTGCGCCATCGGGCCACCGACTGCGGAGTTCCTCCTCCGTCAGTGATCGGTGGGTCGAGCGCAGCTCCGCCATGATGATGCCTCGGACCTGTCGGTCGCTGCCCGCGAACTGCTTCTGCTTCGTCTTGACCGGCCCGTCGTAGGCCGGGTACCCGGCCGCGCGCCAGGCGCACGCCTCGCGGAGCGGGCAGTCCTCGCACCGGGGAGACCTCGCCGTGCACACGATCGCACCGATCTCCATCATGCCCGCGTTGAACACCGCCGCCTCGGCTCGGTCCTCGGGCAGCAGGCCCTCCATCGCCGGGAGGTCGACCTTCGCGTTCGGTGGTCCTGGCTCCGCCTGACCGCCGACGGCGCGGGCGATCACGCGGCGGGTGTTCGTGTCGACCACCGGGTGCCGGTCGCCGTAGGCGAAGACCGCGACGGCGCGCGCCGTGTAGTCACCGATGCCGGTGAGCGCGAGGAGCTGGTCGACGTCCGACGGGACGATCCCGCCGTGTCGCTCGGTGATCTGCGTGGCGGCGGCGTGCAACCAGAGCGCCCGACGCGGATAGCCGAGTCGACCCCAGGCACGGACGGCTTCGGCGGGCGGTTCCGCCGCGAGATCGGCGGGAGCCGGCCAGCGCCCGAGCCACTCCTCGAGGCGCGGGATCACCCGGCTGACCTGGGTCTGCTGCAGCATGAACTCCGACACGAGGGTGCCCCACGCCGGGAACCCGGGACGTCGCCACGGCAGGTCGCGGGCGTTGGCGCGGAACCAGTCCGTGACGAGGGGGGCGAGGTCGCAAGGGGCGGGCGGCACCGCACCAGCCTACGATCCGCCCGGGTAGGCTCGGCGCCATGAAGCTCGTCACGACGCCACGGATCGAGCTGCTGCGGCAGCTGCGAGACCAGTTCCAACGGGACTACCCGCGCGGCCGCACGATGATCGCGGTCGACGGGATCGGAGGTTCCGGCACGGCCGCGTTCGCCGATGGTCTCGCCGAGGTGTTCGACGAGGGCGGGCGCGCCGTGTTCCGGGCGTCGATCGACGACTTCCACCGACCGCGGGAGGAACGCTACGCGCGCGGCCGTGACTCCGCGGAGGGGTTCTGGAACGACTCCTTCGACTACTCGCTGTTCCGACGGGTGCTGGTCGAGCCGTTCCGCCTGGCGGGCAGCACCGGGTTCCAGCTGGTGGGGTTCGACGAGGAACGCGACGTCGGCGCGCCACTGCGGTGGACGACCGGGCCGCAGGACGCGGTCCTGATCGTGGACGGCGTGTTCCTCAACCGTCCCGAGCTCCGCGGACTTTGGCACGCATCCGTTTGGGTCGAGGTCCCGCTGGACGTGGCCTACGCGCGGCTGCACGACACCCTCGGTGTCGACGCCGACCCCGCGGCGCCGTCGAACGCACGCTACGTCGGCGGACAGGCGCTCTACCGGAAGGACGACGACCCCACCGCCCGGGCGACCGCGATCGTCGACAACACCGACGAACGTCATCCTCGTCGGATCTTCGCCGACTTCTGCTGAGCAGCGCACGGCCGCTCGGTCCGGCGCTCGGACGTGGGTGCCGACGGCCGCTGGTAGCGTTGCAGCGTGGTCGAGAACAACGCAGCAGCACCCGGATCCGCGGCTGCGCAGCCCGGTGTCCTCCTCATCGACAAACCGCAGGGGCACACCTCGCACGATGCGGTCGCGCGGGTGCGACGCCTCGCGGGCACGCGCAAGGTCGGCCACGCCGGCACGCTCGACCCGATGGCCACCGGCCTGCTCGTCCTCGGCATCCGGTCGTCGACGAGACTGTTGACCTTCATCGTCGGTCTCGACAAGGAGTACACGGCGACCGTCCGGCTCGGTGAGGCCACGTCCACCGACGACGCTGAGGGTGACGTCACCGAGCGCGCCGACCAGGCCGCGGTGTCAGCCGTGGACGACGAGGCGATCATCGCGGCGATCCGTCCGCTGACGGGCGACATCGAGCAGGTCCCGAGCACCGTCAGTGCCATCAAGGTGGGCGGGAAGCGCGCCTACGCCCTCGCCCGCGAGGGGATCGAGGTCGAGCTGAAGTCCCGCGCGGTCACCGTCAGTGCGTTCGACGTGACCGACATCCGCCGAACGGGCGCCGTCATCGACGTCGACGTCCGGGTGGTCTGCTCGTCCGGTACCTACATTCGCGCGCTCGCCCGCGACCTCGGTGCGTCGCTCGGCGTCGGCGGGCATCTGACCGCCCTGCGTCGGACGAGGATCGGACCGTTCGACGTCCACGCGGCCTCGACCATCGACGAGCTCGACGTCGAGCGCGCGCTGCTGCGCCCCGCCGACGTGGCCCGGCAGTTGTTCGGCGCCCTCGAGCTGACGGAGCAGGAGTCCGTCGACCTCGGCCACGGGAAGCGTCTCGACCGCGAGCTGCCGGCAGGGCACTCCGGACCGATCGCGGCCATCGCGCCAGACGGCCGGTTGGTGGGGCTCGTCGAACGCCGCGGCGGTTCCCTGAAGTCGGTCGTGAACTTCCCGGCCGAGGAGTCGGCATGATCGAGTGGTTCACCCTCGTCCAGATCGGGGTCGCTGTGGTGGCAGGGCTCCTCTGCGTCGTGTTCGGGCTCATCGGTCGACCGCCGAGCGACCTGACGATGGGGGCGACGGCGCTCGTCGAGGTGCTCCTCGTCGCGCAGCTCGTCGTCTCCATCGCCGCGCCGGCCTTCGGGAACACGGCCACCGGGAGCGTGCCCGAGTTCTTCACCTACCTCATCTCCGCCATGATTCTGCCGATCGCCGGCGGGTTCTGGGCACTCGTCGAGCGGGGCCGGTGGTCGACGGTCGTCCTCGGGGTCGTGTGTCTCGCCGTCGCCGTGATGCTCTACCGCATGGAGCAGATCTGGAGCGTGCAGCTCGCCTGAGCGGTCCGTGCCGCCGTCGAGGCTCCGAAGGGCCGGGCCGCCGGTCCGGATCACATAGAATCGATGGGTCATGGCTCTCCCCACCACCGCTCCGTCCCGTCCACGCGTCCGTGGTGTCGGGGTCGTGCTCGTCGCCGTCTACGGGATCCTCGCGCTGGCCGCCACCGGCCGCTCGGTCGTGCAGATCACGACCAAGTTCGACGAGGCGCCGCTGGCCTACCTGCTCTCCGCCCTCGCGGCCGTGGTGTACATCCTCGCGACCGCGTCACTCGTGGCGCCGGGAGCCGCATGGCGGCGGATCGCGTGGGGCACGATCTCGTTCGAACTCGCCGGGGTGTTGATCGTGGGCTTGCTGAGCCTGTTCGATCCGGAACTCTTCCCGCACGACACCGTGTGGTCCGTCTTCGGTCGCGGGTACGTCTTCATCCCGCTCGTCCTCCCGGTCCTCGGACTGTGGTGGCTGGCCGGACATCGGCGCACCACGAAATGATCACCTTCACCGAGCTCGATGAGGTCCCAGACGGCTTCGGGCCCTCAGCCGTCACCATCGGCAAGTTCGACGGCGTCCACAGCGGCCACCGCGCCGTCATCGCCGCCCTGCTCGAAGCGGCCGCGGCCGACGGGCTCAACTCGGTCGCGGTCACCTTCGACCGCAACCCGTTGAGCCTCATCAACCCCGACCGTTGCCCGGCCTCACTCGTCAGCAACGAGCAGAAGCTCGGACTGCTGGCGTCCGCGGGCGTCGATGCCGCCCTCCTGCTCCGCTTCGACGAGACCCTTGCCCAGTTGACGCCCGAGGAGTTCGTCACGTCGATCCTCGTCGGCGCGCTCCACGCCAAGCGGGTACTGGTCGGCGAGGACTTCCGCTTCGGGCACCGGGGCCTCGGCACCGTCGCCACCCTGGAGTCCTTCGGTGAGGTCTACGGCTTCTCGGTGCACGTCGTCGACGACGTGCGTCCGGAGGGTGGCCGGCGCGTGTCGTCCACCTGGATCCGGGAACTGCTGGAGGAGGGCGACGTCCGTGAGGCCTCGCGGCTCCTCGGTCGTCCGCCGGAGGTGCGCGGCATCGTCGTGCACGGGGCGAAGCGCGGCCGCGAACTCGGGTTCCCGACCGCCAACCTGTCTCCCGATTCGCAGGGGCTCATCCCCGCCGACGGCGTGTACGCCGGCTGGCTGCGGTGGCGAGGGCGCTCCTACCCGGCGGCGATCTCCGTCGGGAACAACCCGACCTTCGACGGGGTGCCGCAGAAGCAGGTCGAGGCGTACGTGCTCGACGAGACCGACCTCGACCTGTACGACGACGAGGTCGAGGTGCGGTTCGTGGAGCGGATCCGCGGCATGGTCGCGTTCACCGGGATCGAACCGCTGATCGTGCAGATGACCGACGACGTCGAGCGCGCACGCCGGATGCTGTCCTAGTGGGGCCGCGTCCCCTCTGGCGGGGAAGGGTCCTCGCGCTCGTCGGCATCGTCCTCGTCGCGGCGAACCTGCGGACGGCCGTCACGTCGCTGTCGCCGATCTTCGCCGAGATCGACGGCGACATCGGCGTCGGCTCGGTCGGCCTGGGACTGCTCGGCATGCTGCCGCCCCTGTGCTTCGCCCTGTTCGGCGTCTTCACGCCGCGCCTCGTGCGACGGCTGCACCTCGAGCCCGTGCTCCTGCTCGCCCTCGGGTCGATCGTGGCCGGGCACCTGGTGCGGTCCCTCGCGCCGAACTTCGCCGTCCTCGCGATCGGCAGCGCACTCTGTTTCGCCGGAATCGGCATCGGCAACGTCGTCCTCCCGCCGCTCGTCAAGAAGTACTTCCCCGATCGGGTCGGCCTCGTGACCTCGCTCTACGCGACGGTCCTGTCGGTGAGCACCTTCCTGCCGCCGCTCATCGCCGTGCCGGTGGCCGACGTGGCGGGTTGGCACGTGTCGCTCGGCGTGTGGTCCATCGTCGCGATGCTCGCCGTGGTGCCGTGGATCGAGCTCATCGTCAGGGAGCGTCGGGACGCCCGCGCCGCGGCGGTGACCGACCCGGAGATCGAGGAGCCGCGCGGGCGGGTCCTCGTCCACCGGTCGCCGATCGCCTGGGCGATCGCGGCCGTGTTCGCCACGTCCTCGCTGAACGCCTACGCGATGTTCACCTGGCTGCCCACCATCGTCACCGACGTGGCGGGCGTCACGGCCGCGCAGGGCGGTCTCCTGCTCTCGCTCTTCTCCGCGATGGGGGTGCCGGCGAGTCTCATCGTCCCGATGCTCGTCGCCCGGCTGCGGAACGTGGCGGTCCTCGTGTACGTCGCGAGCGCCTGCTTCGTGCTCGGCTATCTCGGCTTGCTCTTGTGGCCGGCGACCCTGACCTGGTTGTGGGTCCTGCTCGCGGGGCTCGGCCCCCTGCTGTTCCCGCTGGCCCTCGTCCTCATCAACCTCCGAACCGCGAGTCACGACGGTGCGGTCGCCCTCAGCGGGTTCGTCCAGAGCGTCGGCTACACCCTCGGTGCCCTGGGCCCGCTGGTCGTGAGCCTGCTCCATGCGGTGACGGGGTCGTGGACCGTGCCGCTGCTGCTCCTGCTGGCGACGGGTGCGCTGTGCGCCATCGCGGGTCGGATCACGGGACGCCCAACGACGATCGAGGCGGACCTCGCCGCCCGGAGACACGGGCGAGCCTGAGCGTTCGCAGTCGCGGTACCCGATGCGCGGATGCGCACCGCGCCCTGCTCATGTGAGCAGAACGACCAACGGTCGTTGTCCGACCCGGTGCGCCGTCCTAGGCTGGGGGAGTCGGAGGAGGCCCGAGGTGATCGAACGCGATGAACTGCTCGCGGTGCGTGCCGCGGAGCTGTACTACGACGAGACGAAGACCCAGGACGAGATCGGGGCACTGCTCGGGATCACCCGCTGGAAGGTCGGCCGTCTCCTCGCCCAGGCCCGGGAGCTCGGCTACATCCGCATCGAGATCGTGCACCCGCGTGCGCGCCGGCTCCCGCTCGAGCGGGCGCTCCGGGAGCGGTTCGGTCTCGTCGACGCGGTCGTCGTCCCGAGCCCGAGCGACAGCGCGGAGCTCCACGAGCGCGTGGCGCGAGCGGCTGCGGACTACCTCGGCGCCATGCGGCCCGTACCGCGGACGCTCGGCGTGAGCTGGGGCCGGACGCTCCGCGACCTCGCCGACCACCTGCCAGACGGCTGGGCGACCGGACTGTCCGTCGTGCAGATCAACGGCGGCGTGAGTCTCAACCAGCGTGTCGGTACCGCAGCCGCAACGGCGGCCAGGATCGCGGAGAAGGGGCGCGGCGACGTCACCCTGCTCCCCAGCCCGGCGATCTTCGAGCGCCTCGAGACCAAACTCAGCATCGAGTCCGACCGCACGGTCGCGGAGGTCCTCCGCACGGCGGCGGCTGCGGACACCTACCTCTACGGCGCAGGCGTCGCCGGTCCCGACTCCGCCCTCGTGCACAGCGGCTACCTGACGGCCGCCGACGTCGATGTCCTCGTCGCCCGCGGTGCCGTCGGCGACGTCGTCGGACGGTACATCGACGCCGAGGGCATGATCGTCGACCCGACGCTCGACGAGCGCACCGTCGGTCTCGGCCTGGAGGCCCTGCGCGGGGCAGCTCGCAGCATCGCGGTCATCGCCGGCGCACCGAAGCACGCCGTCGCGCGGGCCGTCGTGAGCAGCGGACTCTGCACCGTCCTCGTCACCGACGAGGCGACCGCGACGACGCTGCTCAGCGACCTCGAACCATCACCTGTTCAGCAGCACACCCCGGAGCACGAACTGCTCGGAAGGAACGCACCATGACCACCCCACCAGGAGACCTCGTGGCGAAGCCCACGGCGCTCGAACTCGTCGACGGCCCCGTCACCGACGCCAGCCTCAGACGCTACCTCGACGGCCTGGCCGGCGTCGACGCCGTCGGGCTCGAACAGCGGGCGACCGACCTCGGCAGCCGCTCGATCAAGACGACCTCGAAGGCCTGGGCCCTCGACCGGATCATCGAACTCATCGACCTCACCACGCTCGAGGGTGCCGACACCCCCGGCAAGGTGCGCTCCCTCGTCGCCAAGGCCATCACGCCGGACGCCGGCGACCCGTCCACGCCTCGCGTGGCCGCGGTGTGCGTCTACGGCGACATGGTGCCCTACGCCGTCGAAGCGCTCGGCTCGGCGCACACGCAGCCCGGTGCGGGGCACGACGCGGCGGGCATCAACGTCGCGGCGGTCGCCACCGCCTTTCCGAGCGGCCGCGCCTCGCTCGCCGTGAAGCTCGCCGACACGGCCGACGCCGTCGACGCCGGGGCGGACGAGATCGACATGGTCATCGACCGCGGTGCCTTCCTCTCCGGTCGGTACGGTCAGGTCTTCGACGAGATCGTCGCCGTCAAGGAGGCGTGCCGTCGGAGCGACGGCACCTCGGCGCATCTGAAGGTCATCCTCGAGACGGGTGAGCTGAACACCTACGACAACGTGAAGCGCGCCTCCTGGCTCGCCATCCTGGCCGGTGGCGATTTCATCAAGACCTCCACCGGCAAGGTCGCGCCGGCCGCCACCCTCCCGGTGACGGTGCTCATGCTCGAGGTCGTCCGCGACTGGCACCGTCTCACGGGTGAGCAGATCGGCGTCAAGCCCGCCGGCGGCATCCGCTCGTCGAAGGACGCCATCAAGTACCTCGTGACCGTGGCCGAGACGGTCGGAGAAGACTGGCTCCAGCCGCACCTCTTCCGGTTCGGCGCCTCGAGCCTCCTCAACGACGTGCTCCTGCAGCGGCAGAAACTCACCACCGGCCACTACTCCGGCCCCGACTACGTCACGATCGACTAGGACATCATGAGCTTCCTCGAATACGCACCAGCCCCGGAGTCGACCTCGGTCCTCCACCTCCGCTCCGAGTACGGCCTCTTCATCGACGGTGAGTTCACGGAGGGGACCGGCGGCTCCTTCCAGACGATCTCGCCGAGCACGGAGCAGCCGATCGCGACGATCTCCGCCGCGAGCGACGCCGACGTCGACCGCGCGGTCGTCGCGGCCAGGCGTGCCTACGACCGCGTGTGGTCGAAGCTGTCGGGCGCCGATCGCGGCAAGTACCTCTTCCGGATCGCGCGGCTCGTCCAGGAACGCGCCCGCGAACTGGCGGTCGCCGAGAGCCTCGACAACGGCAAGCCCATCAAGGAGTCCCGCGACGTGGACGTCCCGCTCGTCGCCGCCTGGTTCTTCTACTACGCGGGTTGGGCCGACAAGCTCGACTACGCCGGTCTCGGCGCGAACCCTCGCGCCCTGGGCGTCGCCGGCCAGGTCATCCCGTGGAACTTCCCTCTGCTGATGCTCGCCTGGAAGGTCGCCCCGGCGCTCGCCGCGGGGAACACCGTCGTCATCAAGCCCGCGGAGACCACGCCGCTGACCGCGCTCATCTTCGCCGAGATCCTCCAGCAGGCGGAACTCCCCGCGGGTGTCGTCAACATCGTCACCGGTGCCGGCGCGACGGGCGCGGCGATCGTCCGCCACCCGGATGTCAACAAGGTCGCCTTCACCGGCTCGACGGCCGTCGGCCGGGAGATCGCGAAGACCATCGCGGGTTCGGACAAGCGGCTGACGCTCGAGCTCGGCGGCAAGGCTGCCAACATCGTGTTCGACGACGCGCCCATCGACCAGGCGATCGAGGGCATCGTCAACGGCATCTTCTTCAACCAGGGGCACGTCTGCTGCGCGGGTTCGCGGCTCCTCGTCCAGGAGAGCATCCACGACGAGGTCGTCGACCGCTTGAAGCAGCGACTGCAGACGCTGCGCGTCGGCGACCCGCTCGACAAGAACACCGACGTCGGCGCGATCAACTCGGCCGAGCAGCTGGCCCGCATCCGCGAGCTCTCCGACATCGGCGAGCTCGAGGGCGCGGAGCGCTGGAGCCCGGCGTGCGAGCTGCCTGAGAACGGCTTCTGGTTCGCGCCCACGATCTTCACGAACGTGTCGACCAGCCACCGGATCGCGCGCGAGGAGATCTTCGGGCCGGTCCTGTCGGTCATGTCCTTCCGGACCCCCGCCGAGGCCATCGCCAAGGCGAACAACACCCCGTACGGGCTGTCGGCCGGCATCTGGAGCGACAAGGGCAGCCGGATCCTCGCCGTGGCCGACAAGCTGCGCGCCGGCGTCATCTGGGCGAACACCTTCAACCGCTTCGACCCGGCCAGCCCCTTCGGCGGCTACCAGGAGTCCGGGTACGGCCGCGAAGGCGGACGACACGGTCTCGGTGCGTACCTCGCGCCGGCCGGATCGAGCGTCACCGCAGCCTCCGCACCGGCCACGAGCACCACGAAGGAGGAGCAGCGATGAGCCGCCTCACCGTCCCCAAGACCTACAAGCTCGCCATCGGCGGCAAGTTCCCCCGCAGTGAATCCGGAAGGACGTACGAGGTGACCGACTCGACAGGCGGGTTCCTGGCGAACGCGTCGCTCGCATCGCGGAAGGACGCCCGTGACGCGGTCGTCGCCGCGCGCTCCGCGCTCGGCGGATGGTCCGGCGCCACCGCGTACAACCGCGGCCAGGTGCTCTACCGCATCGCCGAACTCCTCGAGGGGCGTCGCGCCCAGTTCGTGGATGAGATCGTCCGGGCGGAGGGCGTGTCGCAGGCAGCCGCCGCGGCCCAGGTCGACGAGGCCATCGACCTCTGGGTCTGGTACGCGGGGTGGGCGGACAAGTACGTCCAGGTCGTCGGGGGAGCGAACCCCGTCTCGGGTCCGTACTTCAACCTCTCGGTGCCGGAACCGACGGGCGTCGTCGCGCTCATCGCGCCGCAGGAGTCGTCGCTCCTCGGGTTCGTGAGCGTCGTCGCCCCGGCGCTCGTCGCCGGGAACACGGTGGTCGTCATCGCGAGCGAGCGGTTCCCGCTGTCCTCGATCAGCCTGGCGGAGGTGCTGGCGACGAGCGACGTCCCCGGTGGCGTGGTCAACGTGCTCACGGGCTCGCCCGCCGAGATGGCACCGTGGCTCGCGTCACACGCGGACGTCAACGCGATCGACCTCGCGGGCGCAGGGGCGCTCGACTGGATCGAGCTCGAAGTCCTTGCAGCGGAGACGCTGAAGCGCGTCGTCCGTCCGAGCGGTGCCACCGGGGCCGTCCCGGCGAGCCTCGACCGCATCACCGCGTTCACCGAGGTGAAGACCGTCTGGCACACGAAGGCCCTCCTGTAGTCCGAAGCAGCACCCCCGTGGTGCTTGCACAGCGTCGCCCGGCTGTACAGCCGGGCGACGCTGTCGTCGTGGGGCCGTAACGTTGCGTCCATGACCGAATCATCGACTCCGAAGCGCGTGCTCGTCACGGGTGCCACCGGCTACATCGGCGGGCGGCTCGTCCCGCGCCTGTTGGAGGCCGGGTACGTGGTGCGGGTGCTCGTGCGCTCGCCGCAGAAGCTGACCGACGTGCCGTGGCGGGACGACGTGGAGGTCGTCGAGGGTGACCTCGGCGACGCGGCCGCGGTCAAGGCGGCCTGCGTGGACGTGGACGTCGTCTACTACCTCGTGCACTCGATGGGCGGGAAGGGCGACTTCGAGCAGACGGAGTACGACGCCGCGGAGCACGTCGCGGCTGCGGCTGCGGCGGCCGGCGTCTCCCGCATCGTGTACCTGGGCGGCCTGCACCCGGACGGTGTCGAGCTGTCGAAGCACCTGCGGTCTCGCACCGAGGTCGGACGGATCCTCCTCGAATCCGGTGTGCCGACGCTCGTGCTGCAGGCCGGCGTGGTCATCGGTTCCGGATCGACCTCGTTCGAGATGATCCGGCATCTGACGGACATCCTCCCGTACATGCCGGCACCCCGCTGGGTCCGGAACTTCATCCAGCCGATCGCGGTACGGGACGTCCTGCACTACCTGCTGGCGGGCGCCGAGGTGGACCGCGACGTGAACCGCGCGTTCGACATCGGCGGGCCGGACGTCCTCCGGTACGGCCAGATGATGAACGGATACGCGGTGGAGGCCGGTCTCCCGCAGCGCCCGATCGCCCCGTTGCCGGTGCTCACCCCGTGGTTGGCCTCGCAGTGGGTCAACCTCGTCACGCCGATCCCGCGTCGTCTGGCGTCGCCCATCATCGAATCCCTCCTGGTCGACTGCGTCATGGGGGACCACGACATCGACGCGGTGATCCCGCCGCCGGAGGGCGGGCTGACCGGCTATCGTCGGGCGGTCCGACTCGCGCTGCAGCGGATGAAGGACGGCGAGGTGGAGACCTCCTGGCGGAACGCGACGGTCGCCGGCGCGCCGAGCGACCCGTTGCCGAGCGACCCGGACTGGGCGGGGCACGTCGTCTACATCGACCTCAAGGAGCGCAAGACGTCCGCGGACGCGGATCGGCTCTTCTCCGTGATCGAGTCGATCGGCGGCGAGAACGGGTGGTACTCGTTCCCCCTGGCGTGGGCGGTCCGCGGCTGGATGGACAAGCTCGTCGGCGGCGTCGGGCTCCGTCGCGGCCGCGACGATCCCCAGCGACTGAGTGTCGGCGACGCCCTCGACTTCTGGCGCGTCGAGTACCTGGAGCGTGGCCGCATGCTGCGCCTGCGTGCTGAGATGCGAGTGCCTGGTCTGGCGTGGCTGGAGATGAGCGCGACCCCGGTCGGCGACGGCTCGGTCTACCGGCAGCGTGCGGTCTTCTTCCCGAAGGGCCTCGGCGGCCGGCTGTACTGGTTCGCGATCCTGCCGTTCCACGGGATCATCTTCAACGGGATGGCCAACCGGATCACCGAGGCGGCCGTCGCGCTGCCCTCGGAGCGTTCCGCTCAGCGGAAGAACCGGGTGTCCCCGGTCTCGCCGGAGGAGCACGAGGCCGTCGACTCCGCGGAGGCCGAGCTGCAGGCGTCGAGGCCGGCACCGGAGGTCGCGGAGTAGCGTGGTCGTATGAGCGAACCCACCGTCGTCACCGTCACGGGAGCGGGCGGCCAGATCGGCTACTCCCTCCTGTTCCGCATCGCTTCAGGGCAGCTGCTCGGGCCTGAACGTCCCGTCGTCCTGCGACTGCTGGAGATCCCGCAGGGCCTCGGCGCGGCCGAGGGCACTGCCCTGGAGCTGCAGGACGGCGCCTTCCCCCTGCTCGCCGGCGTCGAGGCGACGACGGACGCGGCACGTGCCTTCGACGGCGCGAACATCGCCCTGCTCGTGGGCGCCCGGCCGCGTGGTCCTGGGATGGAGCGTGGCGACCTGCTGGCGGCGAACGGCGGCATCTTCGCGCCCCAGGGCGCCGCGATCGGCGCTGGCGCGGCCGACGACGTCCGGGTGCTGGTGGTCGGGAACCCGGCCAACACGAACGCCCTCATCGCGCAGGCAGCCGCGACCGGGGTGCCGCCGGAACGGTTCACCGCCCTGACTCGCCTCGACCACAACCGTGCCGTCGCGCAGTTGGCGGCCAGGACCGGCGCGCCGGTGTCCGACATCGACGGCGTCGTCATCTGGGGGAACCACTCGGCGACGCAGGTCCCCGACCTCTCCCACGCGACGGTCGGAGGTCGCCCGGC
The DNA here is from genome assembly GCF_030209505.1 of Plantibacter sp. LMC-P-059a. Classification (NCBI taxonomy): domain Bacteria; kingdom Bacillati; phylum Actinomycetota; class Actinomycetes; order Micrococcales; family Microbacteriaceae; genus Plantibacter; species Plantibacter sp. LMC-P-059a. The sequence continues at coordinate 370,566 of NZ_JARVRZ010000003.1, forward strand.
GCTCGAGCTGGTCGACGATGCCTGGATCGCGGAGGAGTTCATCCCCCGGGTGGCGAAGCGCGGCGCGGAGATCATCGCCGTCCGCGGCTCGTCCTCCGCAGCCTCGGCTGCGGCGGCCGCCATCGACCACGTCCACGACTGGGTCTGCGGCACGGCCACACCGGAGCGGCCGGATCGCTGGACGTCCGTGGCGCTGCCCTCGGAGGGCTGGTACGGCGTGCCGGAGGGCCTGGTCAGCTCGTTCCCGGCGCGATCGGTCGACGGTCGGTGGCAGGTGGTCGAGGGGCTCGAGATCGCGCCCGTCTGGCAGCAGCGCATCGACACCTCGGTGGCGGAACTGGAGGAGGAGCGGTCCGCCGTGCGGGAGCTCGGCCTCCTCGGTTGACCCTGCTGAGACGTCGGCCGAACGGTTGCAGGGGGTACCCCCTGGGGGTATAGTGGTGGCTCCGAGATCCTGAGGAGGACGCATGTCCGAAACCACCGCAACCACCACCTACCGGGTCGACGGCATGACCTGCGCGCACTGCGTGTCCGCGGTCACGGCCGAGCTGTCCGCGTTGTCCGGCGTCGACGACGTCGCCGTGGACCTCGAGGCGGGGACGGTCACGGTCGCCGGTCCGTCGTCGTCCGACGAGGCGGCCGTCGGCGCTGGCGTCCAGGAGGCCGGCTACACCCTCGTCGGTCGTCGCTGATGGGCGCGCCGCTGCAGACCCTCGATCTCGACATCGAGGGCATGACGTGCGCGAGTTGCGTGGCCAGGGTCGAGAAGCGGCTCACGGCGCTCGACGGTGTCGAGGCGCAGGTGAACCTCGCCACCGAGCGCGCGACGGTCACGGCGCCGGCCGCCGTCACCGCTGACGAGCTGGTCGCAGCGGTCGCGAAGGCCGGGTACACGGCGACGGTGCGTCCCGGTGCGGACGATCGCGCCGGAACGGGCCGCGAGGACGCTCCGACGCCGGGGCCGGCGTCCGACCCTTCGGCGACGGTGACGACCCTCCGCACCCGACTCGTCGTCAGCACGGTGCTGGCCCTCCCGGTCATCCTGCTCGCGATGGTCCCTGCGTGGCAGTTCGACCACTGGCAGTGGCTGTCGCTCACGCTGGCGACCCCTGTGGTGTTCTGGGGCGGCTACCCGTTCCACCGCGCGACGTTCGCCACACTGCGTCACGGCTCGGTGACGATGGACACGCTCATCACCCTCGGGACTGGGGCCGCGTACCTGTGGTCGCTCTGGGCGCTCTTCTTCGGCATGGCCGGGATGACCGGCATGCGCCACGAGTTCACCTTCTTCGCTCCTGACGCCGACCCGTCGGGTGCCCTCTACCTCGAGGTGGCGGCCGGGGTCACCGTGTTCCTCCTCGCCGGGCGGCTCATCGAGCAACGGTCGAAGCGGAGTGCCGGGGCGGCGCTCCGCGATCTGATGACGGCCGGTGCCTCCGAGGTGTCGATCCTCCGAGAACGGGCCGCCGATCCGAGCGACCTGATGGCGGCGACCCGCCAGGAGGAGCGTGTCCCCGTCGACCGCCTCCTCGTGGGCGACCTGTTCCTCGTGCGGCCGGGCGAGTCGGTCGCGACCGACGGCGTGGTCGTCGAGGGCGCCGCGAGCGTCGACGAGAGCTTGATGACGGGGGAGTCGGTCCCCGCGGAGAAGACGGCGGGTTCGCCGGTCACCGGCGGCACGATCGCGCGCGGCGGATCGCTCGTGGTCCGTGCCACCGCCGTCGGGACCCAGACGAGGCTCGCGCGGATGGCACAGGCGGTCGAGGCCGCTCAGCTCGGGAAGAGTCGCATCCAACGCCTCGCGGACCGCATCTCCGGTGTGTTCGTGCCCGTCGTGCTCGTCACGGCGGTCGCGACCGCGATCGTGTGGATCGCCGCGGGCTCGTCGGTGCAGGCCGTCTTCACTGCTGCCGTCGCCGTGTTGATCATCGCCTGCCCCTGTGCGCTCGGCCTCGCCACCCCGGTCGCCCTGCTCGTCGGCACCGGTCGAGGAGCGCAGCTCGGCATCCTGATCGCCGGGCCGGAGGCCCTCGAACGCGCGAGCGGCATCGACCGTGTCCTGCTCGACAAGACCGGCACCATCACCTCGGGGCGGATGAGCGTGACCGAGGTGTGGGCGGAGGGTGCCGCCGACGCGGCGCTCGACCTCGCGGCAGCGCTCGAAGCCGACTCCGAGCACCCCATCGCCGAGGCGATCGTCGAGGAGTCCGCACGTCGTGGCGGAACGCCTCCGGCGGTCTCGGACTTCGCGAGCTTCGAGGGTCTCGGGGTCACCGGGACCGTTCGTGGAGGGACCGTCCTCGTCGGACGCCCCGCGTTCGCCGAGGACCGGGGCTTCCGGACCGGACCTGCGGCCACGGCAGCGCTCGGGGCCGCAGCGGAACGCGCGAGCACCGTCGTGGTCGTCGCCTGGGACGGCGAGGTCCGCGGGATCGTCGAGGTCGCGGACACCGTCAAGCCGGAGGCGCGGGCCGCCGTCCGGCGTGCCGTGTCGCTCGGGATGACGCCGGTGCTGCTCACCGGTGACAACGCGGCCGTCGCCGCGCGCGTCGCGGCCGAGGTCGGGATCACCGAGGTGATCGCCGACGCGAGCCCGATGGACAAGGTCGCCGCCGTCGAACGCCTGCAGGCGGACGGTCACCGCGTCGCGATGATCGGCGACGGGGTGAACGACGCAGCCGCGATCGCGACCGCCGACCTCGGTGTCGCCATGGGGACGGGGACCGACGCGGCCAAGAGCGCCGCCGACCTCAGCATCGTCTCCGGTTCGCTCGCCACGGCCATCGACGCGGTCCGGCTGTCGAGACGGACCCTCCGCATCATCCGGGGCAACCTCTTCTGGGCGTTCGCCTACAACGTCGCGGCGATCCCGCTCGCGGCGCTCGGGCTCCTCAACCCGATGATCGCGGGAGCGGCGATGGCGTTCTCGAGCGTGTTCGTCGTGCTCAACAGCCTGCGCCTCCGGCGGTTCCGTCCGGCCGCCTGAGGACATCCGCCACCTGCCGGGCTGCGACGGTTACACTGTCCGCAGAACCGGTCGACGTGGATGGGTGGTGGTGAGGTGACCAGTCCCTGGCTGGCGGCCCCGGCGCGTGCCGACGCGCAGCGCGGACTCGTGAGGCGGCTCGTCCGCGAGTCGTGGGAGCGGTCGATGGACCGCCACCTCGACCCGGACAACCTCATGCCCGAGCTCGCCTTCGACGAGGACGAGTTGCGCGACCACCGGCTCGGTCATCCACTCGCCGGCGTCCTGCCGGTGATCACGAGGCTGCTCGTCGACGACGCCGACGACGACTCCGGCATGCTCGTCGCGGTCGGCGACGCCATGGGCAGATTGCTCTGGGTCGACGGCGACCGCCACCTGCGTCGTCAGGCGGAGGGCATGTTGTTCGTCGAAGGCGCCGGCTGGTCGGAGCGCGAGGTCGGCACGAGCGCGCCGGGCACCGCGCTCGAGCTCGACCACGGGATCCAGATCCACGCGGCCGAGCACTTCAACCGGCTCGTGCACCCGTGGAGCTGTACGGCCGTGCCCGTCCACGATCCGGAGACGAGGCGGATCATCGGGGTGATCGACATCACCGGGGGACCGCAGGCCGTCGCCTCCCACGCACTGCCGCTCATGGAGGCGACCGCGGCAGCCGTGGAGTCCGAGATCATGGTGCAACGCCTGCGGGCGCTCGCCGATCGTTCCTCGACCGGACGCGGCCGACGTCGGGAGACGCCCCGTCCGACCGTGGTCCGGGCGGGACTGCAGGTGCTCGGCCGCGACACCGGGCTGCTCGTCGGGCACGGGTCGGACCTGCCGACCGAACTCAGCCGCCGTCACGCCGAGATCCTGACGCTGTTGTCCTGGCATCGTCAGGGTCTCAATGCCGAAGCGCTCGCCGACCGGCTCTACGACGCCGACGAGGCGGCGGTCACCCTGCGGGCCGAGCTCGTGCGACTCCGGAGGGTGCTGACCGCGTCCGCGCCGTCACTCGTCCCCGCCTCTCGCCCGTATCGTCTCACCGCACCCCTCCAGCTCGACGCCCACCAGGTGCTGTCCCTGCTCGACCGCGGCGCCCACCGCGCTGCGCTCGCCGCGTACCCGGGCCCGCTGCTCCCCGACTCCACCGCGCCCGGCATCGTCGAGCTGCGCGAACTGGTGTCGACCAGGCTCCGCGAGGCGATGCTGACCGACGCGTCGGCGGACCTCTTGTACGACTACCTCGGGAGCGCCGCCGCCCCCGACGACCTCGAGGTCCTCCACACCTGCCTGCGAGCACTCCCGCCGCGCTCGCCGAAGCGGGCGGGGATCGTCGCCCGGGTGGAGGCACTCGAAGCCGATCTCGCGGCGAGCTGACCGTCGATCCGGGTCGAGCCGTGGTGCAACTTCATGCAACCTGCCCGCCGGTAGCGTCGGCCGCACGCACCTGAGCGGTGCGGCCACCGACAACGTCGTCGACAAGGAGTGCCATGACCGTCTACGCCAATCCGGGTACCGAAGGTGCCGTGTTCAACTATGCACCGCGCTACGACCACTTCATCGGGGGCGAGTACGTGCCGCCGGCGAACGGACAGTATTTCGAGAACCCGACGCCCGTCACCGGCGCCGTGTTCACCGAGATCGCCCGGGGGACCGCGGCGGACGTGGACCGCGCCGTCGAGGCGGGGTGGAAGGCGTTCCCCGCCTGGTCGAAGACGAGCGTCGCCGAGCGTGCCGTCATCCTCAACCGGATCGCCGACCGCATGGAGGAGCACCTCGAGGAGATCGCGGTCGCCGAGAGCTGGGAGAACGGCAAACCGGTCCGCGAGACCCTCGCCGCCGACATCCCGCTCGCGATCGACCATTTCCGCTACTTCGCGGGTGCCATCCGCGCTCAGGAGGGCGGCATCTCCGAACTCGACCACGACACCGTCGCTTACCACTTCCACGAACCGCTCGGCGTCGTCGGGCAGATCATCCCCTGGAACTTCCCGATCCTCATGGCGGTGTGGAAGCTCGCGCCGGCGCTCGCCGCCGGCAACTGCGTCGTGTTGAAGCCGGCGGAGCAGACCCCGGCCTCCATCCACCTGATCGTCGACCTCGTGAAGGACCTGCTGCCCGCCGGCGTCCTCAACGTCGTCAACGGCTTCGGTATCGAGGCGGGTGCGCCGCTGGCGTCCCACCCGCGGATCCGGAAGATCGCCTTCACCGGCGAGACCACGACCGGCCGCCTGATCATGCAGTACGCGAGCGAGAACCTCATCCCGGTCACGCTCGAACTCGGGGGCAAGAGCCCGAACGTGTTCTTCGAGGACGTCGCGCGCGAGCACGACCAGTACTACGAGAAGGCGCAGGAGGGCTTCAGCATGTTCGCCCTCAACCAGGGCGAGGTCTGCACCTGCCCGAGCCGGGCGCTCGTGCAGCGGTCGATCTACGACGGCTTCGTGGGCGATGCGCTGGTCCGCATCGGCAAGATCAAGCAGGGCAACCCCCTCGACACAGACACGATGATCGGTGCCCAGGCGTCGAACGACCAGCTCGAGAAGATCCTGTCGTACATGGACATCGGCAAGCAGGGTGGGGCGAAGCTGTTGATCGGTGGCGAGCGCGCCGATCTCGGCGGCGAACTGAGCGGCGGGTTCTACGTGCAGCCGACCGTGTTCGAGGGCACCAACGACATGCGGATCTTCCAGGAGGAGATCTTCGGCCCGGTGCTCGCGCTGACGAGTTTCGCCGACTACGACGAGGCGATCTCGATCGCGAACGACACGCTCTACGGCCTGGGTGCCGGTGTCTGGAGTCGGGAGGCGACGACGCTCTACCGCGCGGGCCGGGCGATCGAGGCCGGTCGGGTGTGGTCGAACACCTACCACCAGTACCCGGCGCACGCGGCGTTCGGCGGGTACAAGCAGTCGGGTATCGGCCGCGAGAACCACAAGATGATGCTCGACCACTACCAGCAGACGAAGAACCTGCTGGTCAGCTACGCAGAGGGCCCGATGGGCTTCTTCTGATCGACGGGTCCACGGGTGGCGCGCGTTCGGGTCGCGCCACCCGTGGACCAGACCCCGGGGACCGGCACGGCCGCTCGGAGATTCCTTGATGAGACGACGGAGGACACCATGACCGGACGGGTCGACGTCACCGAGACGGCTGCCGCGCTCCTGCGCGAGATGACCGCGGTCCACGGCCCGCTCATGTTCCACCAGTCGGGCGGGTGCTGTGACGGCAGCTCGCCCATGTGCTACCCCGTCGGGATGTTCCGCACCGGGGCGGTCGACGTCCTGCTCGACACCCTCGACGTCGCCGGACTCGACGCCCCCGTCGAGGTGTACATGTCGCGCTCCCAGTTCGAGTACTGGAAGTTCACGCACCTCACGATCGACGTGGTCCGGGGCCGGGGGAGCGGGTTCAGCGTCGAGGCGCCCACGGGTCAGCGCTTCCTCATCCGTTCGCGCATGCTCGACGACGCCGAGCTCGAGCGCTTCGGACTCCTCGAGGACGCCGCCGACTGAGCGCTCGCGAGCGATGCGGCCGATGGCGTAGACTGGGCACATGCCCGTCGGGCGCCCGTGTCGGTCTCGTGCAACGCTCTGTTGCTCCACGACGACCAGTCGGGCCCGACGCCCGTCTCTTCCGGCCCCTCGGCCGATGAGGCATTCTCGACTGCTCAGGAGGAGCATGCCGCACACCGGCCAGCAACGCCGTTCCCAGGGGCGTTCCAGCACCCGTTCATCTGGCCGCTCGAACCCCAGAGGGTCCTCGTCGCGCCACGACGACGACGCGCCCATCATCCCGATCCTCGCCCGCAAGGTGCGCGAGGTCGAGGCGAAGGCGCAGAAGGGCAAGGTCGGTCCCACCAACCGGACCAAGTACCAGGTCATCGCGTTCCTGGTCCGCGAGGAGCGCGCTCGGGTCAAGGCCGACACGAGCTACAGCGACGCCACCCGAGCCGAGCTCCTCAAGCGCCTCGACGGCGTCGCGACCATCCTCGCGAAGACCGCGGCGCGCGACACCTCGCTCATCCAGCTCCTCGAGGCGGACGCCGCGACGAGCCCGGTCGCACAGCGGCTCCGTCGTGACTGGCTGCTCGAGTCGGGCGCTGAACTCAGCGCCGACGAGCTCATCATCACGGTCGAGAAGCCCGTTGTGGAATCGGTCGTCCCGGCCGAGCTCGCCGAGAAGCAGGTCATCCCGCAGTCGGTGAAGGCCCGTCAGCTGGCCAATCCCTTCCTCGCCCCGGACTTCAGCCAGGCGGCACCGCAGCCGACCGTGCGCCGTCGCCTCGACAGCTGGGAGCTCATGGGCCCCCTCTACAAGGCGTTCGAGCTCGGTTCCGGCGGGGGAGCAGCCTCGATGGACCTCCCAGACGCGCCGAAACTCGACCGGTTGTCGCCCCGTGGCCTCGAGGTCATGAAGCACCAGGCGCGGTTCGTGGAGAGCGTCAAGGAGGGGCACCGTTCCTTCCTGCTCGCCGACGAGCCCGGTCTCGGGAAGACGGCGCAGTCCGTCCTCGCCGCCTCCGTGGCGGAGGCCTACCCGCTGCTCGTCATCGTCCCGAACGTCGTGAAGATGAACTGGGCTCGCGAGGTCGAGCGGTGGACGCCGCACCGCCGGGCCACGGTCATCCACGGCGACGGCCAGGCCCTCGACGCCTTCGCCGACGTCATCATCGTGAACTACGAGGTCCTCGACCGCCACCTCGCCTGGCTCGGGACCCTCGGCTTCCGCGGCATGGTGGTCGACGAGGCCCACTTCATCAAGAACCTCCACTCCCAGCGGTCCCAGCACGTGCTGTCCCTCGCGAACCGGATCCGGAAGGCGACCCCCGGCCAGGACCCGCTGCTGCTCGCGCTGACGGGCACGCCGCTCATCAACGACGTCGAGGACTTCAACGCCATCTGGCAGTTCCTCGGCTGGATCAAGGACGGCAAGCCCACCGCCGAACTCATGGAGCGGCTCGAGGACACCGGCCTCACGCCGGCCGAGCACGCCTTCTACGCCGCAGCCCGTTCCGCGGTCATCGACATGGGCATCGTGCGTCGCAAGAAGCTCGACGTGGCGAAGGACCTCCCCGCGAAGCGGGTCGCGGACCTGCCGGTCGAGCTCGACGACGAGGCGATCCGGTCGATCCGCGACGCCGAAGCCGAGCTCGGGCAGCGTCTCAAGTCGCGCTACGTGCGTGTCCTGGAGTCCCGTGGCGAACGCGTCGACGCCTTGCACGACCCGAACACCGAGCTCATGCGCATGGTCGCCCAGGCGGAACTCGACGAGTCGAAGGCCGCCGGTGGCACGGAGAACGTGTTCACCATGATCCGGAAGATCGGTCAGGCCAAGGCGGTCCTTGCGGCCGACTACACGGCCCAGCTCGCGCGCTCCGTCGGCAAGGTCGTGTTCTTCGCGAAGCACATCGACGTCATGAACGCCGCCGAGCAGTTGTTCGCCGGTCGAGGTTTGAAGACCGTGTCGCTCCGCGGCGACCAGACGACGCAGGCGCGCCAGGCCGCGATCGACGCCTTCAACACCGATCCCGAGGTCGCGGTGGCGGTCTGCTCGCTCACGGCGGCAGGCGTCGGCGTCAACCTCCAGGCCGCGTCGAACGTCGTGCTCGCCGAGCTGTCGTGGACGGCGGCGGAGCAGACGCAGGCGATCGACCGTGTGCACCGCATCGGTCAGGAGGAGCCGGTCACGGCGTGGCGCATCATCGCGGCCCACACGATCGACTCCAAGGTCGCCGAACTCATCGACAGCAAGCAGGGGCTCGCTGCCCGGGCGCTCGACGGCAGCGATCAGGATGTGGCCTCGGTCGACTCCGTGCAGCTGAACGCCCTCGTCCACCTGTTGCGCGAGGCCCTGGGCGGCTGACACCCGGTGTGTCCGACCGGGCGGCGATCCTCGCCACCCGGTGGGAGCTCGCAGTGCTCAGACGCCGAGTGCGGTCTTCACCTGCGCGAGCGACGGGTTCGTCGCGGTGGAACGATCGGGGTAGATGACGGTCGGGACCGTCTGGTTGCCGCCGTTGAGCGAGGCGACGAGCTCGGCCGTCCCCGGCACCTGCTCGATGTCGATCTCGGTGAAGGGGATCCCTGCGGCCGACAGCTGGTGCTTCAGCCGGGCGCAGTATCCGCACCAGGTGGTGGAGAACATGGTGATGCCGCCATCGGCGGGAAGGTAGTCGTCGGCACTCATCCCAGCAGCCTAACCCCGGCTCGCCGGGGCACCGCCCCTGGCCGGATGAACCACCGGCGGCGAGACGGTATTGTCAGGGATGACTTCCGGCACCGGCGGTGCCCCGATCCCCATGAGGACTGTTGATATGAGAATTGGTGTGCTCACGAGCGGCGGCGACTGCCCCGGCCTGAACGCGGTCATCCGAGGTGCGGTGCTCAAGGGCACCAAGATCCACAACCAGGAGTTCATCGGCATCCGCGACGGGTGGCGAGGTGTGGTCGAGGGGCTGACCATGCCACTCGACCGCCACAGTGTGCGGGGGCTCGCCAAGCAGGGCGGCACCATCCTCGGCACCAGCCGGACGAACCCGTTCGAGGGCCCGCACGGCGGCCCGGAGAACGTGCAGCACACCATGGACCGCCTCGGGATCGACGCCCTCATCGCGATCGGCGGCGAGGGCACGCTCGCTGCGGCGAAGCGGCTCACCGACGCCGGACTGAAGATCGTCGGCGTCCCGAAGACCATCGACAACGACCTCGACGCCACCGACTACTCCTTCGGCTTCGACACCGCCGTCGAGATCGCGACCGAGGCCATCGACCGCCTGCGCACCACCGGCGAATCGCACAAGCGCTGCATGGTGATCGAGGTCATGGGCCGTCACGTGGGGTGGATCGCCCTGCACGCCGGCATGGCCGCCGGCGCGCACGCCATCCTCATCCCGGAGCAGCCGCAGTCCATCGAGCAGATCTGCGAGTGGGCCGACAGCGTCTACCAGCGCGGGCGCGCGCCGATCATCGTCGTATCCGAGGGCTTCACCCTCGACACGATGGAGTCCGCGCACTCCGAGAAGGGGCTCGACGCGTTCAACCGCCCCCGGCTCGGCGGGATCGCCGACGTCCTCGCACCGGAGATCGAACGTCGCACGGGCATCGAGTCCCGCGCGACGGTGCTCGGCCACCTGCAGCGCGGCGGCGTGCCGAGCGCGTACGACCGCGTCCTCGCCACCCGCCTCGGCATGGCGGCGATCGACTCGGTCATGGCCGGCGACTGGGGCACGATGATCGCCCTCCGCGGCACCGAGCTCGTCAACTGCCGCTTCGAGGAGGCCCTCGGCAAGCTCAAGACGGTTCCGCAGGAGCGCTACGACGAGGCCGCCATCCTCTTCGGCTAGGCGCCCGACGAACGAACGACGCCTCCACCCCGGTCGGGGTGGAGGCGTCGTCACGTCCGCCTACGCGGCGTCGGTCTCGGCGAGGCCGAGCACGTCGAGCAGCCACGCGAGTTCCTCCGCGCGCTCCTTCCAGGCGTTGTACCGCCCGCTCACGCCGCCGTGGCCGGCGCTCATCTCGATCTTGAGGAGTGCGGGCGCACCGGCGTCGCGGAGTCTGGCCACCCACTTCGCGGGCTCCACGTAGAGCACGCGCGTGTCGTTGAGGCTCGTCGTCGCGAGGATGCGCGGGTACTGCTTCGCCGGATCGACGTTCTCGTACGGGCTGTACGCCTTCATGTAGGCGTAGACCTCGGGGTCGTGCAGCGGATCACCCCACTCGTCCCACTCGATGACGGTGAGCGGGAGCGACGGGTCGAGGATGCTCGTCAGCGCGTCGACGAACGGGACGCCGGCGAGGATGCCCGCGAACCGGTCCGGCGCACGGTTCGCGACCGCACCCATGAGGAGGCCGCCCGCGCTGCCGCCCTCGGCGACCAATTGTCCGGCGGTCGACCAGCCGTCGGCGATGAGGTGGTCGGCCACGTCGACGAAGTCGCTGAAGCTGTTCTGCTTGTGCAGCTTCTTGCCGTCCTCGTACCAGTGCCGGCCGAGCTCGCCACCGCCGCGGACGTGCGCGATCGCGAAGGTGACGCCCCGGTCGAGCATCGACAGCCTGGCGATGGAGAACGACGGGTCCATGCTCGCCTCGTAGGAGCCGTAGCCGTAGAGGTGGAGCGGCCCGGGGCCCTCGAGGTCGCGCCGACGCACGATCGAGACGGGCACCCGCGTCCCGTCGGTGGCGGTCGCCCACTCCCGGAACTGCTCGTACCGCGCCGGGTCGTAGTCGCCGAGGACGGGCTGCTGCTTGCGGACGAACCGCTCGCCCGAGCGGAGGTCGAGTTCGAGCACGGTCGACGGCGTGACGAGCGAGCCGTAGCCGAATCGCAGCATCGGTTGCGTCCATTCGCCGTTCCCGTGCCAGCCGACGCTCGAAAGGGGTTCGTCGAAGCCGAGTTCGTCGATGTCGCCGGTCGTGGCGTCGAGGAGGCCGATGCGCGTCAGGCCGTCGCGTCGGTAGGCGACGGTGGTCACGGTGGCGAACGCCTCGACGTCCTCGAGTCGGCGCTCACTGCTGTGGGGGACCACGACGCGCGGTTCCTGCAGTGGATCGTCCAGTGGCACCTCGACGAGTTCGAAGTCGGGGGCGTCGCGGTTGTGGAGGATGAGCAGGCGGTCGTCGCCGTCGGCGATGCGGTGCTCGACGCTGTACTCGACGCCCTCGGTCCGCGGCCAGACGATCCGAGCCTCGTCGGTCAGCGCATCGGCGGAGACGAGCCGGGTCTCGCTCGTGACCGACGACCCCGCCTCGATGAGGAGCAGGGCGCGACTGCGCGTGAAGCCCGCACCCACCCAGAACCGCTCGTCCGGCTCGTGGAAGAGGACGACGTCGGCGGACTGGGCCGTGCCGACCCGGTGGAGGTGCACGGTGTCGGGCCGCCAGCTCTCGTCGACCGTCGTGTAGACGATCGCCGACGCGTCGGGCGAGAACTCGGCGCCACCGGCCGTACCGAGGAGCTCGTCGTCGAGGTCGGTGCCGGTCGCGAGGTCGCGGACCCGGACGGTGTACCGTTCGTCGCCCTCGACGTCGACCCCGTAGAGGAGCCTGGTGCCGTCGTCGGAGACGTCGAAGCTGCCGAGGGAGAAGAACTCGTGCCCCTCCGCCTCGACGTTCGCGTCCAGGATGATCTGCTCGCCGGGCGCCGCACCGCTCTCGGGCAGCGTCGGAGGGGTCCAGTCGTCGGCGTCCGCGACGGGTACCCGACACTGGATGCCGTACTGACGGCCCTCAACGCTCCGTCCGTAGTACCACCAGTCGCCCGCACGGGTCGGGACGGACAGGTCGGTCTCGAGGGTGCGCCCCTTGATCTCCTGGAAGATGCGCTCCCGCAGGCCGGCGAGGTGGTCCGTCTCCTGCGCTGTGAAGGCGTTCTCGGCCTCAAGATGTTCGATCACCTCCGGCGAGTCCTTCTCGCGGAGCCATTCGTACGGGTCCACCACGGTGTCACCGTGATGGGTGCGTTCGGTCGGTCGGGTCTGGGCACGTGGGGCAGAGAGCTTCGCCATGGTCCAACGCTAGTCGAGGCGGCACCCTCCCAGCCCGCTCGGAGCCATCCGCGGGCCGACGGGTCTAGCGTTGGGGGATGACGACCATCCCCACCTTCGACCTCAACGACGGTTCGAGCGTCCCCGCGATCGGCTTCGGCACCTACCCCCTGCGAGGGCGCGAGGGCACCGACGCCACGCTCTCCGCGATCGACGCCGGCTATCGGCTCCTCGACACCGCCGTCAACTACCGGAACGAGGACGCGGTCGGAGCCGCCGTCCGCGAGACCGACGTCCCCCGTGACGAGCTGGTCGTGGCGACGAAGCTCCCGGGCCGCGACCACGGCTTCGAGGAGACGATCACCTCGTGCCGCGGTTCCCTGGAGTCGCTCGGCCTCGACCGCATCGACCTGTACCTCATCCACTGGCCGAACCCCTCCGTGGGCCGCTTCGTCGAATCGTGGAAGGCCATGATCCAGCTGCAGCGGGAGGGTCTCGTCCGGAGCATCGGTGTCTCGAACTTCACGGAGGAGTTCCTGACTCGGCTCGCCGACGAGACCGGTGTCCTGCCGGCCGTCAACCAGGTCGAGCTGCACCCGCACTTCCCGCAGGAGGACCTCCTCGCGTTCCACCGCGAGCACGGCATCCTGACGGAAGCCTGGAGCCCGCTCGGCAAGGCGCAGGCGCCGTTCGCCGAGGAGCCCGTCGCGACTGCCGCGGCATCCCATGACGTCTCGCCGGCACAGGTCGTGCTCCGCTGGCACCACCAGCGCGGCGTCCTCCCGATCCCGAAGTCCGCGTCCGCGGAACGGCAGCGGACCAACCTCGACATCTTCGGGTTCGAGCTGAGCGATGCGGAGGTCCAGGCGATCACCGCGCTCGGTCGTGCAGACGGTCGGCTCTTCGACGGCGACCCGAACACGCACGAGGAGATGTGAGCGTCGGCGGGTGCGGCCACGCACCCGGCGGACCCTCCTCCTAGACTTGGCGGGGTGAAGCCCCGACGTCGCAGCCAGCCCCAGATCCAGCCGCGAGCATCACGACCCGTCGTGGTCGCGCTGCTCCTGACGGTCCTCGCGCCGCTCGTCGTGATGACGGCGACGGCGGAACCGGTTGCCGCCGCGACCCGCGCGGACGTGTCCGACTTCACCTTCTCGTCGTTCGACGGCGAGTACACCCTCTCCCGGGGCGATGACGGCCAGGCCGAGCTCCGGGCGGTGGAGACCTTCGTCGCCGAGTTCCCGGAGTCCGACCAGAACAAGGGCATCATCCGTGCGATCCCGGACGAGTTCGACCGGGCACCACTGCACACGGAGATCGTGTCGGTCACCGACGCCGACGGTGCGCCTGTGGAATGGGAGGCCGACCGCGACGGCGACTTCCTCGAGCTGTCGCTCGGCACGGACGACTACGTCCGCGGCACGCAGAGCTACGTCATCACGTACACCCAGCGCGGGGTGGTCGGGGCCTATCGCGACACGCGTGCGGACGAGTTCTACTGGGACGCGCCGGGCACCGGCTGGGACCAGCCGTTCGTGGACGCGCAGATGACGGTGCGGGTCGACGCCGACATCGCCGATGCGCTCACCGGAGAAGGCGCCTGCTACCGGGGCGATCCCGAGGACAGCTCACCGTGCGACCTCGCTCAGGCGGAGGACGCGGACGCAGACGTCTTCACGACCGCTTCGGTCCCGCTCCAGGCGCGGCAGACGCTCACGGTCGCCATCGGTTTCGAGCCGGGCACCTTCGTCCAGCCGGCCCGACCGGGTGAGGCGCCCGTCTTCTCCATCGTCCCGATCGTCCTCGGGGCGCTGTCGGCCGCGGGGCTCGGCGCGCTCCTCTGGATCCGACTGCGGTTCTGGCGGGACCACCCCGGTCGCGGCGTCATCGTGCCCCAGTACTCCGTCCCGAAGCAGATGAACCTCCTCCTGGCAGGTGACCTCGCCGGTCGTGCCGCCTCGTCGATGGCCGCCCAGATCGTCAGCCTCGCCGTCCGCGGCAAGCTCCGGATCGTGGACGGACCAGGCAAGAAGGACTACTCCCTGCAGTACCTCGACGACAGCGTGACTGACGAGCAGGAACGGCGCGTACTGGCCGCGCTCTTCCCCGACCGGAACCAGCCACGGGAGATGAAGCAGGTCGATCCGGCGCTCGGCAAGGCGGTCACGGCGGAGCTGGCGGCCGCCAAACGGACCGCGCTCGACCGCGGCCTGCGACGCTCGGTCTCGTCAGGGCGGGCCTGGATCATCGTGGGCGCGCTCGCTGTGCTCGGCGTCGCTGGGATCGTCTTCTTCGGGGTCGCCTACGCCCAACGGGCGGACAACGGCTGGTCGGTCGCCGCGATGTTCGTGACCGGGACCGCGCTCCTCGCGGGGATCGGGCTGGCGATCGCGCCGAAACCGCTCACCGCCTCCGGCGCCGAGGCGCGGGACGAGTTGCTCGGCCTCCGCGACTACCTCGAGCTCGCGGAGCAGGACCGGTTCCGCATGCTGCAGAGCCCGGACGGTGCGGAACGGGTGGACCTCGGCGACCCCGGCCAGCTCGTCCGGCTCACCGAACGGCTCCTACCTTTCGCCGTGCTCTGGGGCGTGGAGCGCGAGTGGGCGAAGGAACTCGGTGTCCGCTACGAGCAAGCCGGCAGCGCGCCGTCCTGGTACGCCTCGAACACGCCGTTCCAGGCGGCGATGTTCGCGAACGCCTTCTCCGGCTTCTCCGGATCGGCGTCGAGCACGTCCGCGTCGTGGTCGACGAGTGGAGGCGCGAGCTCCTCCGGCGGCTCGACGGGTGGCGGCTTCGCGGGTGGCGGCGGCGGCGGAGGCGGGGGCGGCGGACGGTGATCGGTGTCGAGTTGACCTCGACCGGGCAGGGTGTAAGGATCATGTACGGCGGGTGAACCGCCGGTATCCAGCACGTGAATTCCCCCCACCCACCTCGTCGGGGAGCACTGTGTCCGTATTCGCTCCGCCTCGAGAAAGACACCAGTGGAACTCGTTACCCTGACTGTCGTGCTGGTCATCGCACTGGCCCTGTTCTTCGACTTCACGAACGGGTTCCACGACACGGCGAACGCCATGGCGACGCCGATCGCCACGGGTGCGCTGAAACCGAAGACCGCCGTCCTGCTCGCCGCGATCCTCAACCTGGTCGGAGCGTTCCTCTCGACCGAGGTGGCGAAGACCATCTCCGGCGGACTCATCCGCGAGGGTGAGGGCGGTATCCGGATCGGGCCGGAGCTCATCTTCGCCGGCCTGATCGGCGCGATCGTCTGGAACATGCTGACGTGGCTCCTCGGGCTCCCGTCCTCCTCGAGCCACGCCCTCTTCGGTGGGCTCATCGGCGCGGCGATCGTCGGTGCCGGCCTCGGCTCCATCGACTTCGGTGTCGTCCTCTCGAAGGTCATCCTCCCGGCACTCATCGCCCCGGTCACCGCCGGCCTCGTCGCGTACTCGGCCACGAAGCTGGCGTACCGCATCACGCGACGCTACGACGGCAAACCCGACGGCCGCGACGGCTTCCGGTACGCGCAGATCTTCTCCTCCTCCCTCGTCGCCCTCGCACACGGCACCAACGACGCGCAGAAGACGATGGGCGTCATCACGCTCACCTTCATCGCGGTCGGGGTGCAGGCCGTCGGCACCGGCCCCGAACTCTGGGTCATCGTCGTCTGCGCGCTCGCCATCGCCCTCGGCACCTACATGGGCGGCTGGCGCATCATCAAGACGATCGGCACGGGACTCACCGACGTGAAGCCGGCGCAGGGCTTCGCCGCGGAGACGAGCACCGCCGCGACGATCCTCGCGTCGAGTCACCTGGGCTTCGCGCTCTCGACCACGCAGGTCGCCTCCGGGTCCGTCATCGGTTCCGGTCTCGGACGCCGTGGCTCGAAGGTCCGGTGGGGGACGGCCGGCCGCATCGCCCTCGGTTGGCTCATGACCCTGCCCGCCGCGGGCATCGTCGGCGCACTGGCCGCCGCCGTCGCGCACCTCGGTCTCTTCGGCATCATCATCGACGCCGTCGTCGGTGTCGGCGTGATCCTCACCATCTTCCTGATCTCGCGCCGCAACCAGGTCGACCACAGCAACGTCGTCAGCGAGGTCGCCGACTCCGGTCGCGCCGTCAAGATCAAGCGCAACCCCAAGCCCAAGAAGGTGAAGAAGTGATCGACTGGGCCGCATTCCTCATCGTGTTCGCGACGTCGCTCGTCGGCGCCACCGCCGTCGTCAGCCTGTACTCGTTCGGGCTCCGCCTGCTCACCACCGCCGGGCGCATCCCCGTCGTCGCGCCGGCCGAGTTCACCGACGCGATCACGGTCATCACGCCGGAGGAGGCCGCGAAGGCGGCGAAGCGTGCCGCCAAGGCCGCGCGGAAGAACCCGCTGACCCCCGCGCAGCAGAACCTGGCCCGGGCCGGCGCCTACGCCTGCTTCGCGCTCTGTGCGGCGGCGGTGCTCTTCGGCATCTACCTGATCGTGCCGTTCTTCCACCAGGGCTAAGCCACTCGGGTTCGCCAGCGCACCGCGCTGACGCGAGCGCGGGCCACCACTCCGGCACCGATCCGTGCGGGGTCGCCAGCGCGGTGCGCTGACGCGAACCGTACCTACGCGGCGTGGCCGCGGGTCAGACGCGCGAGCGCGGTCCTCCGGAGACCCGCGCTCACGGGTGTGACCCGCGTTGACGCCAGCGCACTGCGCTGGCCGCCCCAAGGATCGCGGCAATGACCCGCGCCGACGCCAGCGGCCCGCGCTGGCAGACGGATGAGAGCCCCCGGTCAGGCGGTCTTGCGCCAGCGGCCGACGACCGTCATCAGGTGGTAGATGACGATCGCCGCGATCGTGCCGAGTGCGATCCCGTTGAAGCTGACGTCGCCGCCCGCGACCCAGGTGAAGTCGGCGATGCCGATGATGAGCGCCGTGGCCGCGGTGAACTGGTTGACGGGCTTCGAGAAGTCGACCTTGTTGTCGAGCCAGATCTTCACGCCGATGATGCCGATGAGCCCGTAGAGCGCCGTCGTGACACCACCCAGCACACCTGCGGGGATGGTGTTGATGACCGCACCGACCTTGGGGGAGAGGCCGAGGAGGACCGCGAACAGACCGGCGACCCAGTAGGCCGCCGTCGAGTAGACGCGCGTCGCGGCCATGACACCGATGTTCTCGCCGTATGTGGTCGTACCCGAACCGCCACCGAACCCGGCCAGCATCGTCGCGAGACCGTCGGACAGGAGCGCACGGCCGGTCTGCTTGTTCACGGAGGCGTCGGTCATCTGCGCGACACCCCGGATGTGGCCGACGTTCTCGGCGATGAGGACGAGCACGACGGGGAGGAACGCCGGGAGGACGGCCCAGACGGCCGGGTTCGAGATCGGGTTGTCCGCGAGGTGGAACTCGGGGAGCCCGACCCAGGCTGCGTCGGCGATCTTCGAGAAGTCGATCTCCTGCCGGATCGCCGCGACGACGTAGCCGACGACGACGCCGATCACGATCGACAGACGGCCGAGGATGCCGCGGAAGAGCACGGTCGAGAGGATCACGGCCGCGAGCGTCACGAGGGCGGTGACCGGAGCTTCCACGAAGTTGTTCTTCGCGGCGGGGGCGAGGTTGAACCCGATGAGCGCGACGATGGCGCCGGCGACGACCGGCGGCATCAGCGCGTCGATCCAGCCGGTGCCCGTGACCTGCACGACGACACCGACGAGCGCCAGGAGGAGCCCCACCGCGAGGATGCCGAAGAGCGCGCTCCCCATGCCCTGGCTCGCGACGGCGGCCGAGATCGGGGCGATGAACGCGAACGACGAGCCGAGATAGCTCGGCACGCGGTTCTTGGTGATGACGAGGAAGAGGATGGTGCCGACGCCCGAGAAGAACAGCGTCGTGGTGGGCGGGAAGCCGGTCAGGACGGGGACGAGGAAGGTCGCGCCGAACATCGCGACGACGTGCTGCATCCCGAGCCCGATCGTCCGGGGCCAGCTGAGCCGTTCTCCGGGGCCGACGATCGCGTGGGTCGGGACGTGCTTGCCGTCGCCGTGCAGAGTCCAGGGCAGCGCCATGTGAGCTCGATTCCGTGGGGAGGGTGCTGGTTAAGGGGTCCAGCCGATCGTAGCGGGACCCTCGCATCCCGGTCGTCGCGGGGCGGTCCGCCGTGCCGGTACGCTGGTTGCTTCGATGCAGACCCAGGAGGTCCAGTGACCACGACGCCCACCGCTCCGCGCTCGTTCCGAGAGCGTCTCGACGGTTTCTTCGAGATCAGCAAGCGCGGCTCGACCGTCGGAGGCGAGGTGCGCGGAGGCCTCGTGACCTTCGTCGCGATGGCCTACATCGTCATCCTCAACCCGATCATCCTGAGCGGTTCGGCCGA
The DNA here is from genome assembly GCF_030209505.1 of Plantibacter sp. LMC-P-059a. NCBI lineage: Bacteria > Bacillati > Actinomycetota > Actinomycetes > Micrococcales > Microbacteriaceae > Plantibacter > Plantibacter sp. LMC-P-059a. The sequence goes on from NZ_JARVRZ010000003.1 coordinate 389,371, forward strand.
CGTCACGGGAGGCGAACTCGGCTTCGCGCAGGTCGCAGCCGTCACCGCCTTGACCGCCGGCGTCATGACGATCCTCTTCGGTCTCGTGGCACGCCTGCCGTTCGCCTTCGCGGCGGGCCTCGGGATCAACTCCTTCCTCGCGGTCAGCGTCGTCGGCCAGGTCACCTGGGCCGAGGCGATGGGCCTCGTCGTCATCAACGGTCTGATCATCGTCCTCCTCGCAGCCACCGGGCTCCGCGCGATGATCTTCAACGCGGTCCCCATCCAGCTGAAGATCGCGATCACGGTCGGCATCGGCCTGTTCATCGCCTTCATCGGCTTCGTCGACGCGGGCTTCGTCCGCTCCACGGGCGCCGGATCCCCGCCGGTCGGCCTCGGGATCGAGGGTTCCGTCGCGACGGTCCCCACCGCCGTGTTCGTCATCTCGCTCCTCCTCACCGGTGTGCTCGTGGCCCGCAAGGTGAAGGGCGCCCTCCTCATCGGCATCGTCGCCTCGACGATCATCGCGATCATCGCCGAGGCCGTCTTCAAGGTCGGCGCCTCGAACGGCGGCGAGAACGCCGGTGGCTGGAACCTCAGCGTGCCCACCCTCCCCACCCAGGTCGTCGGGCTGCCCGACCTCAGCCTGCTCGGCCAGGTGAGCTTCGGCGGCTTCGAGCGCATCGGTGTGCTCGCCGCACTCATGCTCGTCTTCACCCTCGTGTTCACGAACTTCTTCGACGCGATGGGCACCATGACCGGGCTCTCGAAGGAGGCCGGCGTCGCGGACGCGAAGGGCGACTTCCCGCGGCTGCGGTCGGCGCTGATCGTCGAGGGTGTCGGAGCGGTGGCGGGTGGCGCCACGTCGTCCTCCTCGTCGACCGTGTTCATCGAGTCCGGCGCCGGGATCGGCGAGGGCGCCAGGACGGGCCTCGCGAACCTGGTGACGGGTGTGCTCTTCCTGCTGGCGATGTTCTTCACGCCGCTCACCCAGATCGTCCCGTCCGAGGTCGCTGCTGCCGCCCTCGTCATCGTCGGGACGCTCATGATGTCGCAGATCAAGGACATCGTCTGGACGGAGTTCTCCGTCGCGCTCCCGGTGTTCCTGACGGTCGTCGTCATGCCGCTCACCTACTCGATCGCGAACGGCATCGGTGCCGGCTTCATCGCCTGGGTCGTGCTGCGCTCGCTGTCCGGCAAGGCTCGGGAGATCAGTCCGCTGCTCTGGATCGTGGCGGCCGGGTTCCTCGTGTTCTTCGCCCGCGGGCCCATCGAGCAGCTGCTCGGCGTCGCGTCCTGAGCCGTCGTCCGCCGCTCCCGGCGGCGGACGATCCGGTCTCGTCGGGGGTGCGTCCTAGACTCGGGGCATGACTTCCGACGTCCGATTCGGCCAGTATCCGGCGCCCAGCCGCGTCATCGTCCACCTGAGCGATCCGCACCTCCTGGCCGACGGCCGCCGCCTCTACGACGCGGTCGACGTGCAGGCGAACCTCGAACAGGCGCTCCGGCAGGTCGAACGCATGCGGCTCCGACCCGACGCGATGGTCTTCACGGGAGACCTCGCCGACCTCGGTGAGGCCGACGCCTACCGGCGGCTCCGCGAGCGGGTCGAACCGGTCGCCGAACGGTTGGGCACCACGATCGTCTGGCTCATGGGCAACCACGACGAACGGTCGGTCATGCGCACGGAGCTGCTCGACCTGCCGGCGGGTGAGCAGCCGCTCGACGCCGTCTGGGACTTCGGTGGGCTGCGGGTCATCGGCCTCGACTCGACGGTGCCGGGGTGGCACCACGGTGAGCTGGAGGACGAGCAGTTGGCGTGGTTGCAACAGGTGTTGAGCACGCCGGCGCCGCTCGGCAGCATCCTCGCCATGCACCACCCACCGGTGCCGTCGAGCATCCCCTTCTTCGACATCCTCGAGCTCCGCGACCAGCACCGGCTCGAAGCCGTCCTCCGGGGCAGCGACGTCCGGGCCATCCTCGGTGGTCATCTGCACTACTCGACATCGAGCACCTTCGCCGGCATCCCGGTCCAGGTCGCCAGTGCCAGCTGCTATTCGATGAACCTCTCGCTCCCGTCCACGGAGGTGAACGGCATGTTCGGCGGCCAGTCCTTCAACCTCGTGCACGTGTACGACGACCGCATCACGCACTCGACGGTCCCGCTCGGCGACTTCGTCACCGCCGACACGTTCAGCGAGGCGTTCGTCCAGCGCATGGCCGCGCTGAGCCCCGCCGAGCGACTCGAGGCGTTCTCCCGGAAGCAGTGACGCCGGGCGCCGACCGTCTCGGGAACGAGACACGCGAGCGCCACCGAGGAGCGCACCGGGCTACGCTGGATGGGACATCCACCCACCAGGCAACGGAGCCACGAGTGACGATCAGCACCACCACCAGCAGCATCCCGACCACCCCTGGAGCACACGACGACATGGCGGACAGCATGAGCACGGGCGAGACACGGACCGAGTCGGATTCGCTCGGCTCGATGCAGATCCCGGCCGACGCCTACTGGGGTATCCACACCGCGCGGGCGCTCGAGAACTTCCCCATCACGAAGCGTCCCATCTCGGTCTATCCGGACCTCGTGGTCGCCATCGCGAGTGTGAAGCAGGCCGCGGCCCGCGCGAACGCCGAGATCGGGGTCCTCGATCCCGCGAAGGCGAACCTCATCGACCGCGCCTGCCAGATCATCATCGACGGCGACTTCCACGAGGAGTTCCTCGTCGGCGTGATCCAGGGCGGCGCCGGCACCTCGACGAACATGAACGCGAACGAGGTGATCACGAACATTGCGCTGGAACTCGCCGGCCACGCGAAGGGGGAGTACCAGTACCTGCACCCGCTCGACGACACCAACCGCTCGCAGTCCACCAACGACGTCTACCCGACGTCGATCAAGATCGCGCTCGCGTTCTCCCTGCAGTTCCTCCTGACGGAGCTCGGCCTGCTGCGCGACTCGTGCAGCGCCAAGTCCGACGAGTTCTCCCATGTGCTGAAGGTCGGGCGCACGCAGCTGCAGGACGCCGTTCCGATGACGCTCGGCCAGGAGTTCCACGGGTTCGCGACCACCCTGACGGAGGACTACGACCGCCTGCAGGAGACCCTGTGGTTGCTCGCAGAGGTCAACCTGGGCGCCACCGCCATCGGAACGGGGATCACCGCCGACCCCCGCTACGCGGAGTCGGTCGTCCGGCACCTCAACCAGATCACGGGCCTGTCGCTCACCACCGCTCCCGACCTCATCGAGTCGACGAGCGACGCCGGCGGGTTCATGTCGTTCAGCGGCACCTTGAAGCGCAGCGCGATCAAGCTCTCGAAGATCTGCAACGACCTCCGGCTCCTGTCGAGCGGACCCCAGGCCGGTTTCGGCGAGATCAACCTGCCGCCCCGCCAGGCCGGTTCGAGTATCATGCCGGGCAAGGTCAACCCGGTGATCCCGGAGGTCGTGAACCAGGTTGCCTTCAGCGTCGTCGGCGCCGACATGACGGTGACGATGGCCGCCGAGGCCGGGCAGCTGCAGTTGAACGCCTTCGAGCCCGTCATCGCGCACTCCCTGCTGCAGAGCATCGTGTGGATGGCTCAGGCCTGCCGGACGCTGCGGGTGAACTGCATCGACGGCATCACGGCGAACGAGGAGCGTCTCGGTGTCATGGTCGGCGCCTCCGTCGGGGTCATCACGGCCCTCACGCCCTTCATCGGCTACCAGTCGGCCGCGGCGCTCGCGAAGACCGCTCTGCTCACCGGTCGGAACGTCGCCGACCTCGTCGTCGAGGCGAACCTCATGACCCGCGAGGAAGTGACGAAGCAGCTCTCTCCCGCCCGACTCTCGGGGATCGAAGCGGTGACGTCGGCCATCCCGATCATCGACCTCCCGATCCCGGGCGCCGACTCCGACCCGAGTCGCTGAGTCGCACGCACGACGAAGCCGTCCGGACCCACGGTCCGGACGGCTTCGTGCTGTGCCTGAGGGCCTATTCGGCGGCGGTGACCCGGCAATGGGTCGTCAGTGAACCGACGCCCTCGACCGACACCGTGACGGTGGCACCGTCCGTGAGGAAGACCTGCGGGTCGCGCGAGTATCCGGCCCCGCCCGGGCTTCCCGTGGAGATGAGGGTTCCGGGCAGGAGGGTCGCCGAACCGGAGAGGTGCTCGATGAGCGTCGCGACGCTGCGGACCATGTGGCTGGTCGAGGAGTCCTGCAGCGTCACGCCGTCGAGGACCGTCGAGATGTGGAGGGCCTGTGGGTCGGTGATCTCGTCGGCCGTCACGACCACGGGGCCGGTCGGGGTGAAACCGTCGAAGGACTTGCACCTCGACCACTGCGCCTCGGAGTACTGGATGTTCCGTGCCGTGATGTCGTTGACGACGGTGTACCCGAACACGTATCCCAGGGCGTCGGCTGCCGCGACGTCGCGGGCGGCGCGACCGATGACGACGCCGAGCTCGGCCTCGTAGTCCACCTGCTCGCTGATCTCGGCGGGCCAGCTCGTCGTGCCCTCGTGACCGGTCAGCGAGTTGGCCCACAGGCCGAAGATCGTGGGGGCGTTGTCCGTCTTGAGGTTGAGCTCCTGCGAGTGGGCGGAGTAGTTGAGCCCGACCGCCAGGATGGTCGGTGGGCGGAGGACCGCCGAGGCATGCACGAGGCCGTCGAGCGGTTCGCCGCTCACGCCGTGGGCGATGGACGTCTCGACGAAGCTGCGCACCCGGTCGAGCTCGGCCGGACCGCGCTCGATCAGCTCCTGGAGGTCGCGCGGGGCGTCCTCGAGGATCTCATCGAGGAACACCGCCCCGGAATCGCTGATGACGGCGAGTCTGACCCGCGGCTCTGCGGGGGTGCTCGACTGGTGGTCTGTGGCGACGAAATGGGCGAACTTCACGCCTCTACGCTATCGCAGCCTCGTCGGCGGTGGGCGTTGTGGCCATAGCGGTCCGGGCCGGTCAGGGCTCGAGCGGGGCGGCTCGATCTCGCCCGGACAGACTCATCGCCCGGTGCTGCGGCAGTGCCTGCGAGTCGCCCGGGCGATGAGTTGGTCTGTGCCATCAGCTTGCACCCGTCGGCGGCGGAGCGCAAGACCCGGAATACAGGAGGCCGCAGGCGCTCGGAGGAGCCGTGCCAGGTCACGCGCACAGCGAAATCCGCGTGTGCCGGTCGTGCTGAACTGCTTGGATGGATGCATGACCGATTCAGCACGCACCAAGCCCGAGGTCGACGCCCCAACGGGCCCGGCCCCCACCGAACTCGTCGTCGAGGACATCTTCATCGGCGAGGGCGACGAGGCCCAGGCCTCCTCGACCGTCGACGTCCACTACCTCGGCGTCGGCTACGACTCCGGCGAGGAGTTCGACTCCTCGTGGAGCCGCGGACAGTCCATCAACTTCCCGCTGCGCAACCTCATCCAGGGATGGCAGCACGGCATTCCCGGCATGAAGGTCGGCGGCCGCCGCAAGCTCACGGTCCCGCCGGAGCTCGCGTACGGTCCGGCCGGTGGCGGACACCAGCTGTCCGGCCAGACGCTGGTCTTCGTGATCGACCTCCTGGGCGTCAAGTAACCATCCGCAGGCCACCCCTCGTCCCCGCCGACCGACGGTCGCGGTGACGAGGGGTGTCGCATGTCCGCCAGACCGAACGAGGACCAGATGACCACCGCCACCCAGTACGTCGACCGCCTGACGGCGACGATCCCCGACTTCCCGACGCCCGGGATCCTGTTCCGCGATCTGACGCCCGTCTTCGCCGACGCCGACGCCTTCCGCGCGATCATCGACGAGCTGGGCGAGCACTTCGCCGGTCGCTTCGACGCGGTCGCCGGGGTCGAGGCCCGCGGCTTCCTCCTGGCCGCCGCCGTCGCCTACGCGACGCACACGCGGCTGGTCCCGATCCGCAAGGCGGGCAAGCTGCCGGGCGAGGTCCTGCGCGAGGACTACGGCCTCGAGTACGGAGCCGCGGCGCTGGAGCTGCGGACCGAGCAGCTGCCTGCCGGCACCCGTGTGCTCATCCTCGACGACGTGCTCGCGACCGGCGGGAGCTGTGGCGCGGCGGTCAACCTCATCGAGCGGGCCGGCTACACGGTGGCCGGACTCGGGCTCGTCCTCGAGCTGGAGGGCCTCCCCGGCCGTGCTTCGCTCGCCGGCCGCGACGTCTTCTCCATCGCCACCGCGCCCGCCTGAGTCCGGCTCAGGGCGTCGGCGTGCGGGCGTCGTAGCGGCGGAAGCCGCCCTGGAGGCGCACGACGGTCCATACGAGCGCCACGACGAGGAGCCCTCCGGCGAGTGCCGGGATCCAGAGCGCGAACGCCGAGGCGGCGAGGCCGATGTAGAGGTCGCCGACGCGTGGCCCTCCGGTCACCACGACGGTGAACACGCCCTGGAGTCGCCCGCGGACGGCGTCGGGCACGGCGGCCTGCAGGATCGTCATGCGGAAGATCGAGCTGATGTTGTCCGCAGCGCCCGCGACGGCGAGGGCGGTGGCGGCGATGACGATGGCGGGGAGGTTCGCGCCCTCGGCCTCGTGTGTGGCCGCGCCGGAGAGGGTGACCCACGCGAGGACGGCTCCGAAGCCGGCGACGGCGAGGCCGTAGACGATGATGGCCCGCTCGATCGCACGGCCCTGCCGGTCGATCCGGCCGAGTCTCCCCGACACGAGGCTCGACAGGAGCGTGCCGACGGCGCCGGCTGCCGTGAGGACGCCGACGGTGATCGCTCCGCCGCCGAGGACGAGGGTACCGACGGCGGGGTAGAGCACCCGCGGGTTGCCGAAGGTCATCGCGATGATGTCGACGATGAAGGTCATCCGCACGTTGGGGGCGGTCCTGAGGAACGTCCATCCGTCGACGAGGCTCCGGATGCCGGGAAGTCGGCTGACCCCGCCCTCGGGGAGGATCTTCGGCAGGGACGCGATCCCGAGGAAGGCGGCGACGAACAGGACGACGTCGATCGTGTAGGTCCATTGGAAGCCCACGCCGGCCACGAGCACGCCGGCCAGTGCCGGGCCCACCGTGACCATGACGCCGGCCGCGATGCCGGAGAGGGCGGCGGCAGCGGGGAGGAGGCGTGCCGGAAGTAGCCGGGGGAGGATCGCCTGCCGGGTCGTCCCGACGATGGTGGTCGACACGGCGTTGACCGTCGTGAGCAGGTACAGGGGCCAGACGAGCTCGGAGCCGCTCCACGCCAACACGGCGATGACGGCCGTCGAGACCCAGGTGACGATCGCGGCCGAGAGGGCGACCGTGCGCCGGTCGAAGGCGTCGGCGAGCATGCCGCCGTACAGGCCGAAGCAGATCATCGGGAGCAGGGCGATGACCCCGACCAGGGAGACGGCGAAGGTCGAGGCGGTGAGGTCGTACACCTGGAGGCCGACGGCGACGATGGTCATCTGGCCGCCGATACCGGTGATCGCGCCGCCGATCCACAGTCGTGCGAAGGCGGGACTCTCCCGGAGGGGGCGCAGATCGACGAAGAGTCCGCTTCGGCCCGGGGTCGCGGGCGCGGTCACCGCTGCATCAGCGGACGGTGCGGACGCGGAGACATGACCGCCAGCATACGCCGGGAGACCCGCGGCACACCCGGGGGCACCGGGTCAGGGGCTGCCCCGATCATCGTGTCGGCGGCGTCGGGCAGGATGGAGGGATGCGTCTCTGGTCGATCCATCCACGGTACTTCGACGCCCAGGCGGTGACGTCGTCCTGGCGCGAGGGGTTGATCGCCCAGCGGGTGCTGGCGGAGCCCGGCTCGAGTCTCCGCTCGCACCCGCAGCTCCAGCGCTTCCTCGAGGCCGAAGAACCGCTCGAGGCCGTCGCCGCCTATCTCGGTGGTGTCGCCGACGAAGCGGGGGAGCGCGGCATGGCCCTCGACCGCTCACGCATCGTCGCCGCGGGTTCCCTGCGGGAGCCGCTCGTCGTGACGGACGGCCAGCTCGATTACGAGTGGGGCAACCTGCGCCGCCATCTCCTCGAGCGGAGCCCGGAGGTCGCAGCCCGGTGGGCGAGGGTCTGGCGGCCCCAGCCCCACCCCGTGTTCGTCGTCGTGGGCGGTGGCGTGGCCGCCTGGGAACTCGCCTGAGGCTTCGCCGCTCGGAGACCTGACTCCGGAAGCCGATCGGAGTCCGGTCCCTCGACGGCCGGCACCCGAGCCACTAGCGTGGCCGCATGGGCAGACACGCTGATGTGGGAGACGCGCCGCTCGCGGCGACCGGGACGGTCGTCCGGTTGCGGCCAGACCTCGAACAGGCGCTCCACGACGCCGGTCGACTGGCGTTCTTCCGCGGCCTGCCGAACAGTGCGCAGCGGGAACTCGCGCAGTGGGTGGAGCGGGCCACCGACGAGGCGAGGGAGGGGCGGATCGAGGAGGTCATCGAACTGCTCGAACTCCGCGCCGTCGAGCTGCGAGCCGCGCTCCCGCCGGGCAGCGTCGGCCGCCGACGCTGACCAGCTCCGGGTGATCGGCTTCAGCTGATCAGCGTCGGCGCTCAGAATCCGAAGTCGCCTCCGCCGCCGAAGTCGCCACCACCGAAGTCGCCGCCGCCACCGTCTGAGAACCCGCCGTCACCCCAACCGCCGGCCGCCGGGTCGGCTCCGGCGTCGACAGCCGCCCCGTCGGACGCTCCAGCCTCGCCTCCGCTCTGATCGGCGCCGACCGCGTCCGCCCCGGCCTCGGTGCCGACGGTGTCGGGGATGAACGCCTGCGCGATGGCCGAACCGACGACGACCCCGGCGATGGTGCCGAGCATCGAGCTGGCGAGCATTCCCCCGAAGCCCATGCCACCGCCCTGCGGGCCGAGGTTCCGCTCCAGGGTGCCCGGTTGGCGCATCTCCGCGCGGGTGGCGGAGCGTGCGAGCGCTTTCGGGGAGTCGTTCGTGGGCGCCTCACCCGTCGGAGCGTCCTCGGACAGCTGGCGGAACAGGATGCCCCGCTGCTCGGGGGTGAGCTTTGTGAACGCCTCCTCGTGGACCTGTTCGATGGTCTCCGGCGGAGCGGTGCGCAGGAGGTAGCGGTAGCGCTCGACGGCGATCTCGTCCGGCGTCCGGGGCGCTGCGGACGCTGCCCGGCGGTCATCCGTCGCCTTGGCCGGCTCGTCGGACTCAGGGCGTCCGAGCAGTCGATCGAGGAATCCCATGGTGTGCTCCTTCGCAGTGGCGGGCGTCCAGCGTACGCGGCGGATGTCGGTTCCGGCTTGGACCGTGCTGGGAATCCGCCGGAGGCATCCCTCCGGAATATGTCGAGCCCTCCGGACGCTACACCCGAAGCGCCTGTCGCCGTTCGGCAGCGCGACGAAAGGTGAACATGCGACTCTCGATACTGGACCTCATCCCCGTCCGCACCGACCAGGACACGGCGGCGGCGCTCGCCGCGACGATCGCCCTGGCGAAGCGCGCAGACGAGCTGGGGTACCACCGGTATTGGGTGGCGGAGCACCACAACATGCCCTCCGTCGCGTCGACCAACCCCGCGGTCGTGATCGGCATCCTCGCCGCCGCGACGAAGCGGATCCGCGTCGGCTCCGGTGGCGTGATGCTCCCGAACCACGCGCCGCTCGTGGTCGCCGAGCAGTTCGCGCTCCTCGAGGCCTCGGCACCCGGCCGCATCGACCTCGGCCTCGGACGTGCTCCGGGCAGCGACCCGGTCATCTCCGCCGTCCTCCGGCAGTCCGGTAACACGAGCGACGTCGACCGTTTCCCGAACAACGTGCAGGACATCGTCGCCCTCCTCGGGGTCGACGGTGCCAGTGTCCGCATGACCTCCGGCGAGGAGTACGCCCTCCGCGGCACCCCGAAGGCGGGGAGCGTGCCCGACGTCTGGTTGCTCGGATCCAGCGACTACTCCGCGGCGCTCGCCGCAGCACTCGGCCTGCCGTACGTCTTCGCGCACCACTTCTCCGGCCAGGGGACGGCTCGCGCCCTCGAGCTCTACCGTTCGAGCTTCCAGCCCTCCGCGCTGCTCGACGCCCCGCGCACCTTCCTCACCGCGAACGCCGTCGTGGCCGACACCGCGGAGGAGGCCGAGGCCCTCGCCCTGCCGAACCTCCAGCAGATGGCCCGGCTGCGCTCGGGCAAGCCCCTCGGGCCGATCGCCACCGTGGAGGAGGCTGCGACCGCTGAGCAGAGCGACCTCGAGCTCGGCTTCGTCGAGCAGATGCGCGCCGCCTGGATCATCGGGGACGCCGACCGCGCCGCGACGGAACTGCAGGGACTCGCCGATCGCTTCGGCGTCGACGAGGTCATGGTGTCGCCCGTCGGATCGGCTCGGGAGGGCACTCCCGCGAACTCGGCACCGGCCCGCGAACGGACGATCGAACTGCTCGCGGAACGGTTCCCGCAGCACTGACGCACGTAGCGGTCCGCCCGACGGCGGGCCGCTGCCGTCACTCGCGAGGCGGTTGCGCCGCCCGGACCCGCTCGACGAGTTCCTGCCAGGGGCCGGTGAGCTGACGTTCCCCGAGCGTCGCCTCCTTGGGCGCGCATCGGATGCGGTAGACGTAGCGGTCGGGCAGCGGTGGACCCTGTGGGGCGTCGTCCCACGGCAGGCCCTCGAGGAGCACGATCCAGGTGTCCACGTCGGGTTGGTCGTCGACGACGACCTCCCAGCGCCGCGTCATCCCCGCGACGCCGCCGCTCCTCGTCACCGTGACCTTCATGCCGCGATGCTACTCCGCCCTCATGATCCCTACCATCGTGCTCAGCCGGCCGGCACGATCCCGACACGTGCCCAGGCCGCCTCGAGTTCCGTCCGCTCCTCGGAGTCGGCACCGAAGCGTGAAGTGGCCGCGGTGATCGAGGCTGCCGCGAAGGTGGCGAAGTCCGTGCGTTCGGCGAGACCGCTCGTGAGGGTGTCGTACCAGACGCGTCCCGCGCGGTCCCAGGCGTTGCCGCCGAGGGCGACCGCGTACGTCGCGAACGCGCGGTTCGGGATGCCCGAATTGAGATGCACGCCGCCGTTGTCGTCGGTCGTCTCGATGTAGTCGTCGAGATGGGCCGGCTGCGGGTCCTTCCCGAGGACGTCGTCGTCGTAGGCCGTGCCGGGGGCGAGCATGGAGCGGAGGGCGTTCCCCTCGACCTCGTCGGTGAAGAGTCCCTCGCCGATGAGCCAGGACGCCGCGGCAGCATCCTGGCCGCGGGCGTGCTGTTCGACGAGGGCGCCGAAGACGTCCGAGACGTGTTCGTTCAGGGCCCCCGACTGTCCCTCGTAGGTGAGGTTCGCCGTGTACTGCGTGACGCCGTGTGCCAGCTCGTGGCCGATGACGCTCAGCGAGCTCGTGAAGCTCCGGAAGACCTCGCCGTCGCCGTCGCCGAAGACCATCTGTTCGCCGTTCCAGAACGCGTTGTCGTAGTCGTCGCCGTAGTGCACCGTCGCGAGCAACGGCAGCCCGAGGCCGTCGATGGAGTCCCGCGCGAACGCTTCGGCGAAGAGGGCGTGGGTGTCGCCGAGTCCCTCGTAGGCGGCGGTGACCGCGGCGTCCGTCGTGGCCGGTCCGCCCTCCGACCGCACCAGCGTGCCCGGGAGCGTCTCGGAGCGTTCCGCGTCGAAGATGGAGCGTTGTGGGGCGGAGACGGTCCGCCGCTCCGCCGTCGCACCGCGGGCGGGCCCCGTCGCCGTCTGCCGAGCAGTGCCTGACTCCGGGAACCGGTAGGGCCGGGTGGCCAGGAGGGAGTACCGGGCGGCGCTCGCGGCGCGTGCCAGGCGCGGGGTGTCGAGCTCGGCGATCCGCTCGAGCAGCCAGGGTGGGACGATCCCGCAGACGTGCTGCGGACGAGGGGTCGACGGGCCGGAGTGGGGGTGCGGTGAGCCGTTCATGTGGTGATCCTGCCACAGGCCTCCGACACGGGACAGGGCTCCCGCGCGGCTGCGGGGAGCGAAGCTCGAGGCGCTCGGGAATAGTGCGGCGGCTCGTCTGGTTATGGTGGATATCCATGCAAACGCATGGAAGGATCTGTGGGAGCGCATCATGCAATTCGGAATCTTCACGGTGGGGGATGTCACCACCGACCCGACCACCGGGGTCACACCCACCGAGCACGAGCGCATCGAGGCCATGGTCGCGATCGCCCTCAAGGCGGAGGAGGTCGGCCTCGACGTCTTCGCGACCGGCGAGCACCACAACCCGCCCTTCGTCCCGTCGAGCCCGACCACCATGCTCGGCTACATCGCCGCGAAGACAGAGCACCTGATCCTCTCGACCAGCACCACCCTGATCACGACGAACGACCCGGTGAAGATCGCCGAGGACTACGCCATGCTGCAGCACCTCGCCGGCGGCCGCGTCGACCTCATCATGGGCCGCGGGAACACCGGTCCGGTCTACCCCTGGTTCGGCAAGGACATCCGCGAGGGCATCAACCTCGCCATCGAAAACTACGCGCTGCTGCACCGGCTGTGGCGTGAGGACTACGTCGACTGGCAGGGACAGTTCCGCACCCCGCTTCAGGGCTTCCAGTCGACGCCGCGCCCGCTCGACGGAGTGCCGCCCTTCGTCTGGCACGGCTCGATCCGCAGCCCCGAGATCGCCGAGCAGGCGGCGTACTACGGCGACGGCTTCTTCGCGAACAACATCTTCTGGCCGAAGGAGCACTACATGCGCCTGATCCAGCTCTACCGTCAGCGCTTCGAGCACTACGGTCACGGCACGGCCGAACAGGCCATCGTCGGACTCGGTGGGCAGGCCTTCATGGCGAAGAACTCGCAGGACGCCGTGGCCCAGTTCCGGCCGTACTTTGACAACGCGCCCGTGTACGGACACGGCCCGACGCTCGAGGACTTCACCGAGCAGACGCCCCTCACCGTGGGAAGTCCGCAGCAGGTCATCGACCGCTACGCCTCGATGCGTGACTCGTTCGGTGACTACCAGCGACAGCTGTTCCTGATGGACCACGCCGGTCTTCCGCTCGGAACGGTGCTGGACCAGCTCGAGATCCTCGGTGGCGAGGTCGTGCCCGTGCTGCGCAAGGAGTTCGCGAAGGACCGTCCGGCGACCGTGCCGGAGGCTCCGACCCACGCATCCATGGTCGCGGCGGCGGACGCCGAGCTCGCCGCGCGCTCCGGTGCCGTCGAGACGAGCCACGCCGACGCCGGCTCGGCCTTCGGTCGCGCAGCGGTCGGGGTCGGACGATGACGGGCGCGCGCACGCTCGCGGTCGTCTCCGCCGGCCTGAGCCAGCCGTCGTCCACCCGACTGCTCGCGGACCGGCTCCGCGACGCCACCGTCGCACAGCTCGAGCGCGACGGCCACACGGTCGAGACGACGTCGATCGAGCTGCGTGACCTCGCGCAGGACATCACGAACAACCTCCTGACCGGGTTCCCGAGTCCCAGGCTCTCGGCCGCCGTCGAGGCGATGACCGGTGCGGACGGCGTGATCGCGGTGACGCCGATCTTCTCGTCGAGCTACTCGGGCCTGTTCAAGTCGTTCTTCGACATCGTCGAGCCGACGGCCTTGACCGGGGTGCCCGTCCTCCTCGGGGCGACCGGAGGCTCGGCCAGGCACTCGCTGGCGCTCGAATACGCCGTCCGGCCGTTGTTCGCCTACCTGCGGGCCGTCACGGTGCCGACGGCCGTGTTCGCGGCCTCCGAGGACTGGGGTTCCGGCGAGGCGCACGTGAGCGCGTTGCCGGAGCGGATCGAACGAGCGGCGGGCGAGCTCCGTGCCCTCGTCGCGGCGTCCGACCGCTCGGGCGGGCGCGACGACCCGTTCGCCCTCGGTCGCCCGTTCTCGGAACTGCTCGGCGGCCTCGGCGCCTGAACACCTCAGCACGGCCTGACACGGGCGGAGACCGGGGTGACCGGCCTCCGCCCGCGTCGTTCCCAGGTGGTGGACCGACGTCTTTGGGATACTGGTGGGGAGCGTCGCCGTCCGGCGGTGCCGGAGGGGATGGTGGCCACGTGATCTCCGGAGCCCGTCGGATCGGTCGGTCCCTGTGGCGTGCGCCGCGCGCGGTCGGCGTGGCCGTCGCAGCCCTGTTCCTCGGCACGGTCCTCGTCGCGGGTCCACTCGCCGCCACCCCGGCCGTCGCCGCGGTCGCGGGCACCATCGAGAGCCCTGCGGACGGCGACACCGTCTACCGCGTGGACTACACGCTCCAGGGCGACCAGGTGAGCGGCTTCGACGTGACGGGGACCGCCCAGCCGGGCGCCGACGTCGTGCTGTCATATTGGCGTTCCATCGACCTGTACGACGCGGCCAAGCCCTGCTTCAGCGCCTCGACGTCGGACGACGACGCGTGCAAGCTGCAGGCGACGGGCGAGACCGGCGCGACGGAGTTCCGCTTCGACGGGCAACCGATCGAGGTCGGCTCGGACGGCGGCTGGTCCACGAGGATCAACATGACCCAGTGGTTGCGCGGTGCGGATGCGGGGGAGTACGACATCACGCTGGCCCTCGTGTCCACGAACGACGGCGGTGGCGCCACCCTCGGTGATCCGGTCCGCCTGGTCTACGACTCGACCACCACGGCCGAGGCGGCCGCCGCCGCCGGCGAGCCTGCGCCGACCGCCGGAGCGGGTCCGCCGTTGTGGGTCTGGCTGCTCGTCGCCTTCCTCGTCCTCGACCTCATCGCGCTCGCCCTCATCCTCATCCTGCGCCGCCGACGCCGGGCCACGGCGGTCGAGGCGGAGGAACGGCTCAACGCGAAGCGTCGGTCGACCCATCGCGAACCCCCACCGCTCTGAACCTGCTAGAATCACAAGGTTGCCGTCGAACGGCCGCGGATCAAGAGAGCCCACGCATCAGGCGACGGGCACCGCGCAACGAACAGAGAGGGGATCACCACTATGGCGCTTGAAGGAGACCGTAAGAAGGCGATCATCGAAGAGTACGCAACCCACCCAGGTGACACCGGATCCCCCGAGGTCCAGGTGGCGGTCATGACCCGCCGCATCAAGGACCTCACCGAGCACCTGAAGGAGCACAAGCACGACCACCACTCGCGTCGTGGTCTGCTGCTCCTGGTCGGACAGCGTCGCCGCCTCCTCGGCTACCTCCAGGCCGTCGACATCGAGCGTTACCGCTCGCTGATCGAGCGCCTCGGACTCCGCCGCTAGGCAGCACCTCTACCCCTTCCAGTGCATCGGGACCCCGCTCCCTGAGCCTGTCGAAGGGCGCTGACACCGCGAGCTTCTTCGTGACGGGCCGTCATCCATTCGGATGGCGGCCCGTTCGTGTGTCACCGCCCGTTCGTGTGCCGCCCGGAGCCCTCACCTGGAGGAAATCCCAGTTCCGACTCGACCCCGGGCCGCTCATCTGGCAAGGTCGAGAGTCGGCTTCGCGCGAGGCCACGGCAGCACCGCACCACGGCAAGGAGCACCATGAGCATCTGGCGGACGAAGAGCATCGAGGACTCCCTCGCGGACTCGGGGATCGAGGGGCGCAGTCTGAAGCGCACACTCGGCACCTGGGACCTCATGATCATGGGGGTCGCGGTCGCCGTCGGCGCCGGGATCTTCTCCGTCGGGGCCAAGGCCGCCGGCAACTACGCCGGCCCCTCGGTGTCGCTCGCCTTCATCCTCGCGGCCGTCACCTGCGCGCTGGCCATCATGTGTTACGCCGAGTTCGCCTCGACGGTGCCTGTCGCCGGTTCGGCCTACACCTTCACCTACGCCACGCTCGGCGAGCTCCTCGCCTGGATCATCGGCTGGGACCTCATCCTCGAGATGCTCACCGCCGCCGCGGTCATCGCCAAGTACTGGGGCATCTACCTCAGCAACGTCTTCCTGCTCTGGGGCTGGGACGTCCCGAGCGAACTGGACGTCTTCGGGCTCAAGGTGAGCTGGGGCGCGTTCGTCATCGTCGCGATCTTCACCACCCTGCTCGTCCTCGGCACGAAGCTGTCCTCCCGCGTGGCGAGCGTGTTCACGATCATCAAGGTCGCGATCGTCATCTTCGTCATCGTGGTCGGAGCGTTCTACGTGAAGGCGGCGAACTACACGCCCTTCATCCCTGCCGAGGTCCCGACGAAGGGCGGGGCGTCCGACACCTGGTCGCAGTCGCTGTTCTCGTTCATGACGGGTGCTGCACCCGCGCAGTACGGGGTCTTCGGCCTCCTCGCCGGAGCGTCGCTCGTGTTCTTCGCCTTCATCGGGTTCGACGTCGTCGCGACGAGCGCGGAAGAGGTCAAGAACCCGCAGCGCAACCTGCCCCGCGGCATCTTCGGCGGCCTCGCGATCGTGACCGTGCTCTACGTCGGGGTGAGCCTCGTCCTCACCGGCATGGTGCCCTACACGACCCTCGCCGAGGCGGAGGACCCGTCGCTCGCGACCGCGTTCATCGCGGTGGGTGCCGACTGGGCCGCCCAGGTCATCTCGATCGGCATCCTCGCTGGCCTCACGACGGTCATCATGGTGCTGCTGCTCGGGCTCGCCCGCGTGGTCTTCGCCATGAGCCGAGACGGCCTGCTGCCCCGATCGCTCAGCGTCACCTCCGAGAAGCGCAAGACGCCCGTGCGGGTGCAGCTCATCGTCGGTGCCCTGGTCGCCCTGATCGCCGGGCTCACCGACGTCGGCGTGCTGGAGGAGATGATCAACATCGGAACCCTCTCGGCCTTCGTGCTCGTCAGCATCGCGGTCATCGTGCTCCGGAAGAAGTACCCGAAGCTGTCGCGCGCGTTCCGCGTCCCGTGGTCGCCGTTCCTGCCGATCCTCTCAGCGGTGCTCTGCGTCTGGCTCATGCTCAACCTGACGACCCTCACCTGGGTGCGGTTCCTCGTCTGGCTGGCGCTCGGCTTCATCATCTACTTCGCCTACAGCCGCCGGCACTCCATCGTCGGCAAGAAGGCCCGGGGCGAGCTCGTCGAGTGAAGCTCGCGTTCGTCGTCGTCGTGACGCCAGCGCTGCACTGATCCGATCGACGGCCACGCCGAGGCCGACGGCGACGACGATCGAGACGACGGTCGCCAACACGGGCTGGTCCGGGAGGAAGCGCCCGACGACGGCTCCGACGCCGACGTTCCACAGCGCCCAGGCGAGCCCTGCGAGGACGGTGATCGGGAGGTAGCGACGGGGGCGGAGCCCGCTCGCCCCCGCGACGAGATTGACCGCGATGCGCGCGAAGGGGATGTAGCGCGCGGTGAGGATGGCAGCAGCAGCGCGGCGCTCGAGCGCGACGCCCGCATGGGCGATGGCGCCGGCGACCCGTGGACGCCGCATCCAGGCGAACCGCGTGATCCCGATCCGTCGTCCGAGGAGGTAGCAGGACACGTCGCCGGACACGGCTCCCGCCCAGGCCACACCGACGAGGAGGGCGAGGTTCGGCGAGCCGCTCGAGGCCGAGATCGCGCCGAGTGCGGTGACCGCGGTCTCACTCGGCAGGATGACGAGGAAGGCGTCGGCGACGGTCAGCAGGTACAGCACCGGGAACACCCAGCCCGACGCGGCGATCTCGAGCAACCATGCCGTGATCGCCGTCTGCACCGCATCGAGCCATCCCATGCCCGCGATTCTCGCTCGGCCGGGTGAACGGCGCGTGACGTGCCGAGCGGCCGGGGTGGTCGACGCCCGGGAAGCGTGTGAGCATGGAGGTCGGCGAACGCCGGCGGAGGAGGCATCATGGCGAGGTTCGTGCGGTTCGACCGGTTCGGTGGCCCCGAGGTGTTCCACCTCGTCGAGGGCGACATCCCGGTGCCCGGTCACGACGAGGTCCGCGTCCGCGTCCTCGTCGCAGGCCTCAACCCCGTCGACCACAAGCTCGCGGCATCACCCGAAGCCCTCGCCTCCTTCGGCCGGGACGTCCCGAGCGGGAACGGCAACGACTTCGCCGGCGTGGTGGACGGCGTAGGGAGCGGCGTGCACGGGTTCGCGACCGGCGACCACGTGTACGGCGGACACCGGTTCCACGCGCAGGCGGACTTCCTCATCGCGCCGGCAGACATCCTGCACCACGTGCCGGACGGGCTCACCATCGAGCAGGCCGGCGCGCTCGACATCGCCGGACGGGCGGCGATCGCGTCGGTCGACGCCGTCGGCGTCCAACGATCGGACACCGTGCTCGTGAGCGCTGCGGCCGGCGGGGCCGGCGTGCTCGCGGCGCAGCTCGCCCGGAGGCGGGGTGCGGTCGTGCTCGGCACCGCCGGTGCGGCCAACCAGGAGTTCCTCCACGGTCTCGGCATCATCCCCGTCCAGTACGGCGACGGTCTCCGCGAGCGCGTCCTCGAGGCCGCACCCGGCGGGATCACCGCCGTCGTCGACACCCACGGACGGCCGACCCTCGAGCTCGCGCGCGACCTCGGAGTCGCGCCGGAGCGGGTGAACACCATCGCCGACCGTCCCTTCGCCGCCGAACACGGCTTCGGCGGGGTCGGCGGGCAGGCGGCGACGCAGACGGAGCTCGCGCAGCTGGGTCGGTGGATCGCGGAGGGGGAGATCGAGCTCCCGATCGACAGCGTGTGGCCGCTCGAACGGGTCGTCGACGCCTACCGCCATCTCATCGACGGTCACGTCCGCGGGAAGGTCGTCCTCGTCACCTCGTGACGTCGCGTCGCGAGCCCGTCGGATCGTTGCGCGGGGTCTCCGGGTCGAAGGCCCGCTTCCGGCTGAAGATCCAGGCCGCCCGGGGTTCGATGAGGGGGCGGGTGATCCGTCTGACCGGCGCACTGGACAGCACGATCACGATCACGACCGACAGCACCAGGAGGCCGACGAGTACGAGCTCCGGGTTGACCGTGTCCTTGAGGACGCCCGATTCGCGGAGCGGGTAGAGCACGAACGAGTGCAGGAGGTAGACGTACATCGTCGACTGGCCGTACCGGGTGATCCACGCGTGGCGGCGGGGGACGAGCACGAAGAACGCGGCGGTGAGGACCACGGCGAGGAGGATCGCCGCGAGCCGGACCAGGCCGCCGGTGCCGTCCTCGTTCCCGAGCGCGGTGTAGCCCCGGTCGTAGAAGAACCAGTAGCGGAGGTCGATCCGCCGCCACAGGTCGACGCCCACGACGAGGACGACGGCCCAGACGACGAGCACGACGGCGGCGACAATGCGGACCCACCACGTCTTCGCCCGCACGAGGTGCCACCGGTCCACGAGTCGCCACCGGTTGATCTGCCACCCGAGCACGAAGAACGGCAGGATCCCGAGCGCGCGCGAGAGCGAGAACGTGCTGTCGACGTTGTCGAGGTACCCGACGCCGATCGAGATCACGACGCTCCACAGCAGCGGCCACCGGAGGAGCGCCAGGTACGGGAGCACGAGTCGGAAGATGCCGAGCGCGAGGAGGAACCACAGCGTCCACGACGGCTGCGTGGGATTGAACGCGCGCTTGCCCTCGACGAGGAACTGCACGAGCGACCAGACGCCCTCCATGATCAGGTACGGCAGCAGGATGTCCGTGATCACCCGACGCATCTGCCGACGCCCGGGAGGCGAGGACTTCGAGAAGTATCCGCTGACGATCGCGAACGCCGGCATGTGGAAGGCGTACAGGAACAAGTAGACGACGAGCGCCGGGTCGGACTCGGAGGTCAGCCGCTGGACCGCGTGGCCCATCACCACGAGCGTGATGCAGGCGAAGCGGGCGTTGTCCCAGAACGGGACGCGCCGCTTCGGGCGAGCGGCTGCCGGCGCGGGATGCGTCAACGTCACCTCCAGGGGTCCGCTCCAGCGTAGCCGGAGGCTGCCGAGGAGCGGCCCGGCGGCAGCGTCGGGCGCGGAATGGCGTACCGTTGCAGGGTTGCACGCGGAGGGGAGGACGAGATGGCCGAACGTGGTCTGAAGACCTCCCTCATCTCCTTCGCGCCGTCGCCCAAGCGATGGCCGGCCGCCCTGACGGCCGCGATCTCGATGGCCGTCCCGGTTGCCGTCGCCACGGCCGCCGGCGCGACCTCGCTCGGGCTGCTCGCCGGGCTCGGCGCGTTCACGGCGCTGTACTGCGTCCCCCTCAGTCGACGCGACCGCCTCTGGGTGCTGCCGCTCATCGGTGTCGCGCTCGTCCTCGCCTCGGCGCTCGGCGTCTCGCTGTCCGGCTCCCGTCCGCTGACCGCGCTCGGGTTGCTCGTCGTCGGGGCGGCCGCGGTCTGGCTCGTCCAGGGGATCGTGCTCGGCCCGCCGGGGGCGCTGTTCTTCATCCTGGTGTTCGGCATCGCCGGGCATCTGAGCGCACCGACGGCGATCGGCGGTGCCGGAATCGACGGTCGCCTCGTGATCACCCTCGTGGCCGCCGGATCGCTCTTCGCCATCCTCGTCGTGGTGGTACCGCTCCTCGTGCCGGGCGTCCGCCGGGCCGCCGGCAAGCCCACCCCGATGCGGGTCCTGTTCCCGGAGTACCGCCTCAGTCCGTCGGACCGCAGGGTCGCCGTCCGGCTGACCGTGGCCCTGGCGTGCAGCGCGCTCCTCGGATACCTGCTCGGACTCGGGCACGGGTACTGGATCGCGGGGTCCGCCGTCGCGATCCTCAGCGTCGGGCACTCGCGCACCCTGAGCGCGACCCGCGGCGTGCACCGCGTGCTCGGGACCCTCGTCGGCGCCGGGGTCTTCCTGCTCGTCGCCTCACTCGAACCGCACGGCTACGTGCTGGCCCTGGTGTTGGCGGCGCTGCAGTTCACCATCGAGCTCGTGGTCATCCGGCACTACGCCCTGGCGCTCGTGTTCATCACGCCGCTCGTCCTCGTCATCAGCACGTCGTCGTCGCGGTCACCGGTCCTCGACGTGGTGGGGGAGCGGGTCTTCGACACCCTCATCGGGGCCGCCATCGCCATGGTGCTGCTGGTGGCGTCCTGGGGACTCGACCGGCGGAACCGCCGAGCGGCCGGGCCCGGCGGAACCCCGCCCGCCACCTGAGCATCCGTGTCGTGCCGGGCCTCCAGGACACCCCCTCTGCTAGGCTCATCCACGGTGGACCGTCACAGGTCCGCCGCGCGCAGAGCCAGCCGACAGGAAGCTGGTCCTCGGTGGTGTATCCCTCGCGATCCGCGGGTGGTGTTCTACTGGTGGCCAGCCAAGTCCCGGAAGACCGGGCGGCTTGAGCAAGTACTGCGGCTGCGTTGCGCGCTGCATCATGCACGACCGCGCTCGACGGCGCGTCCATTCGGGGCGCGCGGCCCGTCACTCGACGGGAGCGCACACGTACGAAGGAGAGACCTGTGGAAGGTCCAGAAATCAAGTTCGCCGAGGCCGTTCTCGACAACGGCAAGTTCGGCAAGCGCACGGTCCGGTTCGAAGCCGGCCGCCTCGCGCAGCAGGCACAGGGCGCGATCGCCGCGTACCTCGACGAGGAGACCATGCTCCTCTCGGCCACCTCGGCCGGAAAGCACCCCAAGGACAACTTCGACTTCTTCCCCCTCACGGTGGACGTCGAGGAGCGCTCCTACGCCGCCGGCAAGATCCCCGGTTCGTTCTTCCGTCGTGAGGGCCGCCCCTCGACCGAGGCGATCCTCGTCTGCCGCCTCATCGACCGGCCGCTGCGCCCGTCGTTCGTCACCGGCCTCCGCAACGAGGTCCAGATCGTCATCACCGTCCTCTCGATCGCTCCGGGTGAGTTCTACGACGCCCTGGCCATCAACGCCGCGTCGATGTCCACCCAGATCTCGGGCCTGCCGTTCTCCGGCCCGATCGGTGCCGTCCGTCTCGCCCTCATCCCCGGCCAGGCCGGCGAGGCAGACCAGTGGGTCGCGTTCCCGAAGGTCGACCAGCTCGAGGAGGCCGTCTTCGACATCATCGTCGCCGGTCGGATCGTGACGGACGCCAACGGCAACGAAGACGTCGCGATCATGATGGTCGAGGCCGAGGCCACCGAGAACAGCTGGAACCTCATCAAGGGCGGCGCCACGAAGCCCGACGAGGCGGTCGTCGCGGCCGGTCTCGAGGCCTCCAAGCCGTTCCTCAAGCAGCTCGTCAAGGCGCAGAGCGAACTCGCCGCGCAGGCGGCCAAGGAGATCGCGGCCTACCCCGTGTTCCTCCCGTACACGCAGGAGAGCTACGACGCCGTCGCCGGTCTCGCTCACGACGAGCTCGTGAACGTCTACCAGATCGCCGACAAGATCGAGCGCCAGAACGCCGACGACGCCCTCAAGGACCGCGTCAAGGCGACCATCGCCGAGCGTGTCGAGGCCGGTTCGCTCGACGCCGAGGTGCTCGCGCAGTTCTCCGCCGCGTACAAGTCCGTCTCGAAGGTCGTCATGCGTGGCCGTGTGCTGCGCGAGGGCATCCGTATCGACGGCCGTGGCCTGACCGACATCCGTCCGCTCGACGCCGAGGTACAGGTCATCCCACGCGTCCACGGTTCCGCGATCTTCCAGCGCGGCGAGACCCAGATCCTGGGTGTCACCACGCTGAACATGCTGAAGATGGAGCAGCAGATCGACTCGCTGTCGCCCGTCACGAAGAAGCGCTACCTGCACCACTACAACTTCCCGCCCTACTCGACCGGTGAGACCGGCCGGGTCGGTTCGCCGAAGCGTCGCGAGATCGGGCACGGCTTCCTCGCCGAGCGCGCCCTCGTGCCGGTGCTGCCGAGCCGTGAGGAGTTCCCCTACGCGATCCGTCAGGTCTCCGAGGCCCTCGGGTCCAACGGTTCCACCTCGATGGGTTCCGTCTGCGCCTCGACCCTGTCGCTGCTGAACGCCGGTGTGCCGCTCCGCGCACCCGTCGCCGGTATCGCCATGGGCCTCATCTCCGACGTCGTCGACGGCGAGACCCGCTACGCGGCCCTCACCGACATCCTCGGCGCCGAAGACGCCCTGGGCGACATGGACTTCAAGGTCGCCGGTACCTCCGAGTTCGTCACGGCCATCCAGCTCGACACGAAGCTCGACGGCATCCCGACCTCGGTCCTGACCGGTGCGCTCCAGCAGGCCAAGGACGCCCGCACCACGATCCTCTCCGTGCTGAACGCGGCGATCGACGCTCCCGACGAGATGGCGCCGACCGCGCCTCGCGTCATCAGCGTCCAGATCCCCGTCGACAAGATCGGTGAGCTGATCGGCCCGAAGGGCAAGACGATCAACTCCATCCAGGACGAGACCGGCGCCGACATCTCCATCGAGGAGGACGGCACCGTCTACATCGGTGCTGTCGACGGTCCGTCGGCCGAGGCCGCTCGCGCCCAGGTCAACGCGATCGCCAACCCGACCAACCCGGAGGTCGGCGAACAGTTCCTCGGAACCGTCGTCAAGATCGCCGCGTTCGGCGCGTTCGTCTCGCTGCTCCCGGGCAAGGACGGCCTGCTGCACATCTCCGAGGTCCGCAAGCTCGCCGGTGGCAAGCGTGTGGAGAACGTCGAAGACGTGCTCGGCGTCGGCCAGAAGATCCTCGTGGAGATCACGAAGATCGACGACCGCGGCAAGCTGTCGCTCGCTCCGGTCGTCGCCGACGAGGCCGACACGCACGGCAGCGACGCTGCCAGCGAAGGCCCTGAGGCTCCCGCCGAAGGCTGATCGACCCCGCATCGCCAGAACGCCCGTCCCGCTCCTGCGGAGCGGGCGTTCTGCCGTCGGTGGGAGAGTCGACGGTTGAGGGTCGGGACGATCCGGCGTAGCCTCGGACCACCTCGCGATGACGCGGGGGCACGGCACCGCTCACGAGGCACCGCCGTGCGGTCACCGAACTCAAGGCGGCGTGCATCGTGTCGATGGAGACTCACACCCAATTCCCGCAGGATCCGGACGGGGCGGGAGGTGATGCACGCCACAGGTCTCCGGAGGATCAGGCGGCCCGGGGCCCAGGCCCGTCGGACCTCGTCCAGCTGATCGACCCCGACGGACACCGTCGGGAGGACGCGCTCTACGACCTCTTCGTCGCCGACCTCGGGCTGGATGAACTCCTCGGCCTCTACGAGGACATGGTCGTCAGCCGCCGGATCGACACGGAGGCGACCGCCCTGCAGCGACAGGGCGAGATCGGCCTCTGGCCGCCGCTGCTCGGGCAGGAGGCGGCCCAGGTCGGCTCGGCCCGCGTCCTGCGGCCGGACGACTTCGTCTTCACGAGCTATCGCGAACAAGCGGTCGCCTACTGCCGGGGCGTCGAACTCGACCAGTTGATGGCGATGTGGCGAGGGACGGCGCTGTCCGGCTGGGATCCGTTCGCCGTCGGGATGGCGACACCCGCCGTGATCATCGGCGCGCAGACGCTGCATGCGACGGGCTACGCCATGGGCTGCCAGCGCGACGGCTCGGATGCCGTCGCCGTCGCCTACTTCGGTGACGGAGCCACGAGTCAGGGCGACGTCAGCGAGGCCCTCGTCCTCGCCGCGAGTTTCCGTGCACCCGTCGTCTTCGTCTGCCAGAACAACCAGTACGCGATCTCCGAGCCGGTGGGGCTGCAGGCGCAGCGCCCCATCGCGGAGCGGGCACCGGGGTTCGGCGTCCCGAGTATGCGCGTCGACGGCAACGACGTGCTCGCCGTCACCGCGGCGATGCGCATCGCGGTCGACCGTGCTCGCTCCGGCGGCGGCCCGACCTTCATCGAGGCCGTGACGTACCGGATGGGTCCGCACACCACCTCCGACGATCCGACCCGGTATCGCGACGAGGCCGAGGTGGCCTCGTGGCGCGCGAAGGACCCCATCGTCCGGGTGGAGCGACTGCTCGATGCGGCGGGCGTGCTCGACGAGTCGGCTCGGGCGCGGGTGGCCAGGGTCGCCGATGCCGCCGCCGCACGGGTCCGCGCCGGGTGTCTCGCGCTGCAGGCCCCGGACCCGCTCTCCCTGTTCGACGAGGTCTACGCGACGCCGCATCCGGTCCTCGAGCGCCAACGGGACGAATACCGCTCCTACCTCGAGTCGTTCGACGGCGCCGACGGAACAGGAGGCGTGCGATGACGACGCTGACCCTGAGCAAGGCGATCAACACCGGTCTCCACCATGCCCTCGCCGACGACGACCGCGT
Organism: Plantibacter sp. LMC-P-059a; assembly: GCF_030209505.1. NCBI lineage: Bacteria > Bacillati > Actinomycetota > Actinomycetes > Micrococcales > Microbacteriaceae > Plantibacter > Plantibacter sp. LMC-P-059a. The sequence goes on from NZ_JARVRZ010000003.1 coordinate 414,144, forward strand.
CCTCCTCCTCGGCGAGGACATCGGCCGTCTCGGCGGCGTGTTCCGGGTCACGGACGGCCTGCAGGCCGAGTTCGGGGCCGACCGCGTCATCGACATGCCGCTCGCGGAGTCGGCGATCATCGGTGCGGCCGTCGGACTCGCCTTCCGGGGCTTCCGGCCGGTCTGCGAGATCCAGTTCGACGGGTTCATCTACCCGGGCTTCGACCAGATCGTGGCGCAGCTGGCCAAGCTCCACTACCGCACACGAGGGGCCGTGCGGATGCCCGTCACCATCCGGGTGCCCTACGGCGGGGGCATCGGCGCGGTCGAGCACCACTCCGAGTCGCCCGAGGCGTACTTCGCCCACACGGCCGGCCTCCGGGTGGTCACCTGCTCGGACCCGCAGGACGCGCACACGATGATCCGCCAGGCGATCGCCTGTGATGACCCGGTGCTGTTCTTCGAGCCGAAACGGCGGTACTGGACGAAAGGGGAGGTGCTGGAGGACCTGCCGACCGATCCGCTGGCCTTCACCCACGCTCGGACCGTCCGCTCGGGCCGTGACGCGACCCTGGTCGCCTACGGACCCCTCGTGCAGACGGCGCTCGACGCCGCGGAGGCCGCCGCGGACGAGGGTGTCGACCTCGAGGTGATCGACCTGCGCTCCCTCGCCCCGATCGACGTCGACGCCGTCGTGGCGTCCGTCGAGAAGACCGGACGGCTCGTCGTCACCCACGAGGCGCAGCGCTCCGGCGGCATCGGCGCCGAGCTGGCCGCGACGATCACGGAGCGCTGCTTCGACGTGCTCGAGGAGGCCCCGGTGCGGGTGACGGGCTTCGACACGCCCTATCCGGCGTCGGCCCTCGAGGACCACTTCCTCCCGGACCTCGATCGCATCCTCGACGGCGTTGACCGGGCGATGGGGCGCCGGTCGTCGATGCCGTCGTCCACCGATCGGGTCGCGGGACGAACCGCTGCGACGACGGACGAGGAGGGGCGACGATGAAGCGCTTCTCCCTGCCCGACCTCGGCGAAGGACTCACCGAGAGCGAACTCGTCTCCTGGCGGGTCGCCGTCGGCGACCACGTCGACCTCAACCAGGTGATCGCCGAGGTCGAGACCGCGAAGGCGCTCGTCGAGCTGCCCGCACCGACTGCTGGTGTGGTCACCCGACTCTACGTCGAACCGGGGACGACCGTGCTCGTCGGCGAGGCGCTCGTCGACTTCGCTCCCGATGGTGACGACCCCTCGCCGGAACCACGGCCCGAAGCCACGGCGGTCGACCGTTCGTCCCCGGCCGGGGAGCGCGAGCCCGTGCTGGTCGGCTACGGCCCGCGGACCTCGAGCGGAGAGCGGCCGCGGCGGCGGGCCAGGGCGTCGGCCGACGACCCGGTCGTCGTCTCCGCTACCCGTCCGGCGACGCGTCCGCGCGCGACACCGCCGGTCCGTCGGCTCGCCCGCGATCTCGGAGTCGACCTCGGCAGCCTCGTCGGCACCGGCGTCGGTGGTCGGGTCCTCAGGGAAGAGGTGGAGCTGGCGGCGGGCGGTTCGCCGGGATCGTCGCCGGTCGCTCCGGATCGGGTCACGGCGTCTGATGACGGCTCGGTCCGGCGACCGATCACCGGGGTGCGACGACGGACCGCGGAGGCCATGGTGAGCAGTGCGTTCTCGGCTCCGCACGTGACGGAGTTCTTGACCGTCGACGTGACGCCGACGATGACCCTGCTCGACGCGCTCGCCCACTCGCCTCGCATCGGCGATCACCGGGTCAACATCCTCACGGTCCTCGCCAAGGCGGTGTGCATCGCGGTCAAACGCACCCCGGCGGTCAACGCCAGCTGGGACGAGGCGGCGGGCGAGATCGTCGAGTACGCGCACGTGGGACTCGGGATCGCCGCAGCCACCCCGAGGGGACTCCTCGTCCCCAACATCGCGCGCGCGGACGAACTCAGCCTGTTCGACCTCGCGGACGCCGTGTCGAGCCTCGTCCGGACGGCGCGTGAGGGACGCACCGCACCGGCGGAGCTGCGTGGGGGCACGATCACGATCTCCAACGTCGGCGTCTTCGGTGTCGACGCGGGAACGCCGATCCTGAACCCGGGGGAGGCGGCGATCATCGCGCTCGGTGCGGTCCGCCGGCTCCCGTGGGAGTTCGAGGGGCAGGTCGCGTTGCGGCAGGTCGTGACGCTGTCGCTGTCGTTCGACCATCGGCTCATCGACGGGGAGCAGGGGTCGCGATTCCTGGTCGACCTCGGGACGATGCTTGCCGATCCCGCGATGGTGCTGACGATGGTGTGATTGTCCTGCGGTGCTCAGATCCCGCGGTCGACGAGGTCGAGGAGGTGCTCCGTCGCGAACTCGACGGTCGCCTCGTCCAGGCCTCTGAGCGGGCCGTCGATGATGAGCATGCCGAGTCCGTGTACCGACGACCAGGCGAGGAGTTCGGCGCCTGGTCGTCGTGCGGGCGGGAGCACGCCCGTCTCGGCGAGCTCGTCGAGCACGCCGGCCAGGGTCTCGAAGGGTGTCCGGCCGGAGGCGCCCCGTTTGCCGACGCTCATCGCCTCGTTCAGGTCGTGCGGCACCGAGAAGGCCGCCCGGAAGAGGCCTGGCTCCTCGCGCGCGAACCGCAGGTAACCGGTGCCGACCGCGCGCAGGCGCAGCCGTGCGTCCGCGGGGGCGGAACCCGTCGGTTCCACGGCCGCGAGGGCGGTGGCCATGCGGTCGGCGGCGAGTCCCTGCGCGGTGTCGGAGACGGCCTGGACGAGCGCGTCGCGGTCGGCGAAGTGGCGGTAGGCGGCGTTCGGTGAGACGCCCGCGCGCCGGGTCGCCTCCCGCAGTACCACGGCGTCCGGTCCGCCCTGTCTGGCCATCTCGACGCCGGCCTCGAGCAACGCCTGGCGGAGATCGCCGTGCCGGTAGGTGCTTCGTGCCGGTGCGGGAACGCTCATGGGTTCCATTCTGTCGCGATGCTCTGGACGGATCGCGCGGGACGTGGCATTGTGCACAGTGTACACATCGACGCGGAGGAGCGGCTCATGGTCTCGTACACGGATGTCTTCAGCGGGTTCTCGGTCGACGACATCGACGCGGCCAGGTCGTTCTACCGCGATGTCCTCGGCCTCTCCGTCGCCGACAATGCGATGGGGTTCCTCGACCTGTCGCTCCCCGCGGGCGGGTCGGTCCTCGTCTACGGCAAGCCCGACCACGTGCCGGCGTCCTTCACCGTCCTCAACCTCGCGGTCGCGGACATCGATGCGGCGGTCGATGAGCTGAACGCACGCGGCGTGGTGACGAAGCTCTACCCGGACGAGCAGCTCCCGACCGACGAGAAGGGCATCATGCGTGGGAACGGGCCGGACATCGCCTGGTTCACCGACCCGGCGGGCAACGTGATGTCGGTGCTCTCCGACTGACGGCGAGCGGTTCCGTCACGGGGCGCTGAGCGCGGCGACGGCCATCCGCTCGAGGGTCGATCGGATCGCGTCCCGGTCGACCGCCCCGGTGTCGTTCCGCCCGAGCGATGCGCTGTGCGGCGTGGAGTTGATGAGACCGAAGCCGGCGAGGGCCCTGATCCGGAGGGTAGCTGAGGAGGCGGACGGGTGCAGGGCGTGCAACACGTCCACCCAGCGCTCGACGTACCGGCGCTGCAGGGTGCGGACGGTGCGTCGGTCGTCGGGCGTGAGGCTGTCGAGATCGTGGTCCTGGATGCGGATGACGTCGGGGTGTTCGAGGGCGAAGGCCACGTGGAAGGACACGAGCGAGTGCAGCGCCCCTGCGGCGTCCGCGGACCGCTCCACTTCGGCCGTGCCACCGTCCAGGAGGTCCTGGCTGACCCCGACGAGGAGTGCCGCGAGTACCGCCTGCTTGCTGACGAAGTGCCGGTAGACGGCTGGTCCGCTCATGCCCACCGCGGCTCCGAGGTCCTCCATCGACACGCCGGTGAACCCGCGCTCGGCGAAGAGTCCGGCGGCTGAGCGGAGGAGGGCCGCGCGGCGGGCCGCCTTGGCCTCCGAGCGCCCGACGCGTGTGGTGGGCGACGATGACGGTTCCTGGTTCGACATCGGACCTCCTCGGGGTGGACATTTTCAGTGAATGAAGCGTAACCTGTGTTTCAGTGAGTGCTCAGTAACTGAAAACCCACACGGTCGACGACGACAGGAGCCCGAGTGTCCAAGCTCGTGAGCAGTGCGGATCCCGCCTCAGCACGATTCCGGGAACAGGAGGCGGCGCAGCGCGCCCTGTCCCGCTCGCTCGCGGAGACCCTGGCCGCCACCGCGACGGGCGGTCCGGCCTCGTCGAGGGCTCGCCACGTCGCCCGCGGCAAGCTGCTGCCGAGGGAGCGTGTGGACCGTCTGCTCGACGAGGGCAGCCCCTTCCTGGAGATCGCGCCGCTGGCGGCCGACGGCATGTACGACGGGGCCAGTCCCGGCGCAGGCGTCATCGCCGGGATCGGGCTCGTCCACGGCCGACACGTGCTCGTCGTCTCGAACGATGCGACCGCGAAAGGCGGCTCCTACTTCCCGATGACGGTCAAGAAGCACCTGCGTGCGCAGGAGATCGCGGCCGCGAACCGGCTTCCCTGCCTCTACCTCGTCGACTCCGGCGGGGCCAACCTGCCGAGGCAGGACGAGGTGTTCCCCGATCGTGACCACTTCGGGCGGATCTTCTTCAACCAGGCCCGGATGTCGGCGGCCGGCATCCCGCAGCTCGCCGCCGTGCTCGGCTCCTGCACCGCCGGTGGCGCCTACGTGCCGGCCATGAGCGACGAGAACGTGATCGTGCGCGGCCAGGGCACGATCTTCCTCGGTGGACCTCCACTCGTGAAAGCGGCGATCGGCGAAGTCGTGACCCCGGAGCAGCTCGGAGGAGGGGAACTCCACGCGCGGGTCTCGGGGGTGACGGACCATCTCGCGGACGACGACGCCCATGCGCTCGACATCCTCCGGGAGGCGGTGGCGACCCTCCCGCCACCGCTCGAGCGAGCCTGGGCGGTGCGTCCGAGCATCCCGCCCGCCGTGCCCGAGTCCGAGTTGTACGGCGTCGTCCCGGTGGAACTGCAGACCGCCTACGACGTCCGCGAGGTGATCGCACGCCTGGTCGACGGCAGCGAGTTCTCCGAGTTCAAACGCGAGTACGGCGACACCCTCGTCACCGGGTTCGCGCACCTGCACGGCCACCCCGTCGCCATCGTCGCCAACAACGGGGTGCTCTTCAGCGAGTCCGCACTGAAGGGGGCGCACTTCATCGAACTGGCCGACCAACGGGGCATCCCGCTGCTGTTCCTGCAGAACCTCTCCGGCTTCATGGTGGGCAGCGACGCCGAGGCGGGCGGGATCGCGAAACACGGCGCGAAGATGGTGACCGCCGTCGCGACCACCCGGGTGCCGAAGCTCACGGTCGTGATCGGCGGGTCCTTCGGTGCCGGGAACTACTCCATGTGCGGTCGTGCCTACGATCCTCGCTTCCTCTGGATGTGGCCGGGGTCACGGATCTCGGTCATGGGCGGGCCGCAGGCGGCGAGCGTCCTCGCGACCGTCAAACGCGATCAGCTGGAGGCCAGGGGTGAGGAGTGGACGGCCGAGGCCGAGGCGGCGTTCCGGGCGCCGATCCTCGCCGCCTTCGAGGAGCAGGGGAACCCGTACTACTCGACGGCCAGGCTGTGGGACGACGGCATCATCGACCCAGCGCAGACCCGGACCGTCCTCGGACTCGCGCTCGAAGTGTGCTCCAGGGCACCGCTCCCCGCCCCCGGCTTCGGCCTCTTCAGGATGTGACGGGACCATGACCGAGAACTCGAACCGACCGGACACCGCGCTCGAGCGCCCGTTCCGGACCGTCCTCGTCGCGAACCGCGGCGAGATCGCCTGCCGCGTCATCCGCAGCCTTCGAGCCATGGGCGTCGAGAGTGTCGCCGTCTACAGCGACGCGGACCGCGACGCCCCGCACGTCCGCCTCGCCGACCGTGCGGTCCGGATCGGACCGGCGGTCGCCTCGGAGAGCTACCTCGACGTCGCAGCCGTCGTCGGTGCCGCCCTGAAGACCGGAGCGGAGGCGGTGCACCCCGGCTACGGCTTCCTGTCCGAGCAACCGTCCCTCGCGAGGGCGCTCGCCGCAGCCGGGATCGTCTTCATCGGCCCTGACGAGCGGGCGCTCGAGCTCATGGGGGACAAGATCCGGGCCAAGGACCACGTCGCCGCCCGAGGCGTGCCGATCATCGAGGGCGTCGCCGATCCCTCGCTCGACGACGACGCGCTCGCCGCGGCCGGCATCGAGATCGGGTTCCCGCTCATCGTCAAACCGGCGGGCGGGGGCGGTGGCAAGGGCATGCAGGTGGTGGAGCGCGCCGAGGAGCTGTCCGCCGCGATCGCCTCGGCTCATCGGGTCGCCCAAGCCGCCTTCGGCGACCCGACGCTGCTCCTCGAACGGTTCGTCACGAGGCCCCGGCACATCGAGGTGCAGGTGCTCGCCGACGCCCACGGGACCGTCCTCCATCTCGGCGAACGCGAGTGCTCGCTCCAGCGTCGACACCAGAAGGTCATCGAGGAGTCCCCGTCGCCCCTCATCGACGCCGTTCAGCGGGCACGGCTCGGTGAGGCCGCCTGCACCGTCGCGCGGAGTGTGGGGTACCGGGGCGTCGGCACGGTCGAGTTCCTCGTCGCCGACGACCGGCCGGACGAGTTCGCCTTCCTCGAGATGAACACCCGGCTGCAGGTGGAGCATCCGGTCACCGAGCTCGTCACGGGACTCGACCTCGTGGAGTGGCAGGTGCGTGTCGCCGCCGGACAACCACTCGAGCTCACTCAGAACGACATCGTGCTCACCGGTCACGCGGTGGAGGCCAGGCTGTACGCCGAGGACCCGGCGGGCGGGTTCCTGCCGCAGACCGGGGTGCTCGAACGGGTCCGCCTGCCTGTGGGGCCCGACGTCCGGGTGGACGGCGGCATCGCGGAGGGGCAGTTCGTCGGCCCCTGGTACGACCCCATGCTCGCCAAGATCGTCTGTTGGGCACCGGACCGCGCATCCGCCCTGCGGCGACTCGACGAGGCCCTCGCGGCGACGATCGTCTTCGGTGTCCGCACGAACCTCGGCTTCCTACGACGCCTCGTCACCGACACGGACGTGGTCGAGGGACGCCTGCACACCGGTCTCATCGCCGAACTCCTCGCCGAGTCGTCGGTGACCGCGCCGGACGACCGTGCCCTGGTGGCGGCGGCGCTCGCCGAACTGGACGATCGCGCCGTCGCCCTGGCCGTCCGCACCGACACGCTCGGCACGCCGTGGTCCGACGCCGGAGGCTGGAGGCTCGGCGGTGCCTCACCGTCGCGGGTCCATCTGCGGACCGACGACGGCCGCCGGGTCAGGGTGGACGTCCTCGGTCCGAGCGACGATGCCTGGGTCACGGTCGCCGAGGCCGAACCCGTGCATGCCGCCGTCTTCGCGCGGACGGACGGCGCCCGGCGCTTCGAGTACGACGGGACCAGCGTTTCCGTCGAGACGATGCGCATCGGGGACGAGCGCTGGACCGCTCTCGACGGCGTCATCGGCGCCGTCGCGGTCGTCCCACGCGACGCGGTGCCGTCAGCAGGGGCCGCATCGGCACCTGGCGTCGTCGAGCCGGAGGTCCGGACCCCGATGCCCGGCACCGTCACGGCCGTCCACGTCGCGAGCGGCGACGACGTCTCGGTCGGACAACCGCTCGTCACCGTCGAGGCGATGAAGATGGAGCACCTCCTCACCGCGCCCGCGGCCGGCGTCGTCACCGTCCACGTCACCACGGGCGGCACGGTCGCCACCCGCCAATCGGTCGCGACGATCGCCGCAGACCCCGTCGCAGCACCCACGAACGGAGCACCAGCATGAACACCGAGCTCAGCCCGGAGCACCAACGGATCGTCGACACGGTGAAGGCCTTCGCCGACGAGGTCGTCGCACCCGCCGCCTACCGGTACGACACCGAGCGCCGGCTGCCGTACGACATCATCGCGCAGATGGGGGAGCTCGGACTCTTCGGGCTCCCGTTCCCGAAGGAGCTCGGCGGCGGCGGCATGGACTACTTCGCCCTCTGTCTCGCCGTCGAACAGCTCGGACGTGTCGACCAGAGCATCGGCGTCACCCTCGAGGCCGGCGTCGGACTCGGCGCCATGCCCATCTACCTGTACGGCACCGATGCACAGCGTGAGGAGTGGATCCCGCAGCTCGCGAGCGGGAAGGCGCTCGCCGCCTTCGGGCTGACGGAGGCCAGAGCCGGCAGCGACGCGGGCGCGACGGAGACCACCGCGCAGCTGATCGACGGGGAGTGGGTCATCAACGGGACGAAGCAGTTCATCACGAACTCGGGCAGCGAGATCACGCGGCTGGTCACGGTCACGGCGGTCACGGGGGAGCGGACCCGCGCCGACGGGCGGGTGACCAAGGAACTCTCCTCCATCCTCGTCCCGGTCCCGACGCCCGGGTTCACGGCGCTGCCCCCGTACGACAAGGTCGGCTGGCACACCTCGGACACGCACCCCCTGGTGTTCGACGACGTGCGTGTCCCTGAGGCCAACCTCCTGGGCGAGCGCGGTCGTGGCTACGCCAATTTCCTGTCGGCGCTCGACGGCGGACGGATCGCGGTCGCCGCGCTCGCGGTGGGAGCGGCCCAGGGCTGCCTCGAGGAGGCCGTCCGGTACGCGAAGGAACGGGTCGTCTTCGGGCGCCCGATCGGAGACAACCAGTGGATCGCCTTCCGGATCGCGAAGATGCAGGCGCGGGTCCACACCGCCAGACAGGCCTACTACGACGCGGCCTCGCGCATGCACCGCGGAGCGCCCTACAAGATGGAGGCCTCCATCGCCAAGATGGTCGCCGGGGAGGCCGCCATGGACAACGCGCGGGACGCGACCCAGATCTTCGGCGGATACGGGTTCCTCAACGAGAACCCGGTCGCGAGGCACTACCGCGACTCGAAGATCCTCGAGATCGGCGAGGGCACCACCGAGGTGCAGCTCATGATCATCGCCCGTGAACTCGGCTTCGCATCCTGAGGCGACCATGACGGACGAACACGGATCGCAGGACGGACCAGAGGACGGTCCCGGCCCGGTCATCGAGCAGCGCGGGCTGTTCTTCGAGGAGTTCGCGGTCGGCACGACCTACCGCCACCGACCGGGACGCACCATCACCGAGGCGGACAACGTGCTGTTCACGACCCTCACCATGAACGGGCAGTCCCTGCACCTCGACGCGGCCTGGTCCGCCACGCAACCGTTCGGTGAGCGACTCGTGAACTCGATGCTCACCCTCTCGACCATCGTCGGGCTCTCGGTGGCGCAACTCACGGAGGGCACCATCGTCGCCAACCTCGGCTTCACGGAGGTCGCCTTCCCCCGCCCCATGCACCACGGGGACACCCTGTACGCCGAGACGCTGGTCCGAGCCAAGCGGCCGTCGGCGTCACGACCGGGGGAGGGGCTCGTCACGCTCGTGCACACCGGACGGAACCAGGACGGTGTCGTCGTCGCCACCGCGACCCGGACGACACTCGTCCGCCGCCTGGACGCGCGATGATGGCCGCGCCTCTCTCGCTCGGACCGGCGATCCTCTTCGTCCCCGCCGACCGACCCGACCGCTTCGCCAAGGCCGCCGCCCGCGCGGACACCGTTATCCTCGACCTCGAGGACGCCGTCGCGCCGGCTGACAAGCCCACTGCCCGTCGGGCGATCGTCGAACACCCGCTCGATCCCGCACGGACGATCGTCCGTGTCGGCCCCGTCGGCACGGACGATTTCGTCGCCGACGTCGCCGCGGTCTCGTCCACCCGCTACCGGACCGTCATGCTGGCGAAGACGGAGACCACGGCGCAGCTCGACGAGCTCGCCGACGCGATCCCCGGCGTCCGCATCCTCGCGCTCTGCGAGACCGCGGCCGGCGTGGTGCGCGCCCCGGCGCTCGCCGGACACCCGTCGGTCGTTGGACTCATGTGGGGGTCCGAGGACCTCGTCGCGTCCTTGGGTGGTACGAGCAGCCGCCGCGAGGACGGCGGCTATCGCGACGTCGTCCGGCACGCGAGGTCGTCAGTGCTGCTCGCCGCCGGAGCGGCCGGGGTGATGGCCGTCGACGCGGTCCACCTCGACCTCGACGACCTCGCCGGGCTCGCGGCGGAGGCTGCGGACGCGGCCGCCGTCGGGTTCGTCGGCTCGGCCTGCATCCACCCGGGACAGGTCGCGACGATCCGTGCCGCCTTCCGTCCCGACGCCAGGGCGGTGGCCGCGGCCCGGTCGCTCCTCGAGGCCGCGGCGGGGGAGCGCGGGGTGTTCCGCCACGAGGGGCGCATGGTCGACGAACCCCTCCTGCGGCACGCTCGTTCGGTCCTCGCGCGCGCCGGGTCGCCGGTCGACGGACGGTGATCCGGCGCCGTCCGGAATCGTTACGAATCAGTTGCCACCCGGGCGTGATGTCGTCCCGCGGAAGGCGCCCGTCTCCTCTAGCCTGGTGACAAGCACCGGCACCTCGCGCAACGCTCGGAACCCGGCGGTGCAGCGCGTCATCGGTCGGCCGACCGAGAGAGGGGCAGGGGATGCCACACCTCTGGCGCTCGTCGAGCACCCGTGGCAGTTCGCTGTTGAGCGGAGAGGGCGTCGGCGACGACACGGCACCCCAGCCCGAGCAGCGGGTCCCGCACCCGTCGTTCCCGACGCCCGTCCAGGGTGCCGACGCCGACGGCGTGCCGAGGCGCAGGATCGGCGATTCCGAGCTGTCGGTCTTCCCGGTCGTCCTCGGTGGCAGCGTGTTCGGCTGGACCGTCGACCCCGACACGACGACGGACATCCTCGACCGCTTCCACGACGCCGGCGGCAACATGGTCGACACCGCCGACAGCTACGCGGGCGGCCGCAGCGAGATCCTCATCGGCAACTGGATGCGCAAGCGCGGCAACCGCGACGACATGGTCGTCGCGACGAAGATCGGGCGCCACCCGGACTACCCCGGCCTCGGATCGGTGAGCATCATCCGGGCGGTCGAAGCGGCCCTCGAGCGCCTGCAGACCGACCACATCGACCTGCTGTCCTTCCACGACGACGACCCCAGCGTGCCCCTCGCCGACAGCCTCGGGACGGTCGACTGGCTCATCGAGAGCGGTAAGGTCCGGTACCTCGGGACCTCGAACACCACGCCGGAGCGACTCATGGAGGCACGGATCCTCTCGGCGAGCGGGTTCACCCAGTTCGTCGCGCTCGAGACGCACTACAGCCTCATGCACCGCGAGCCGTACGAGAGCACCCTCGCCCTCGTCGCGACGGCACAGCACCTCGGTGTCCTGCCGTACTTCGCGCTCGCGAACGGGTTCCTCACCGGACGCTACCGGAGCCGGTCCGACCTCGATCCGAGCACCCGCGGCAGCCGCGCCGCGACGCACCTCCACCGTCGCGGGCTCCGCGTCCTGCACGTCCTCGACGAGATCGCGGCGGAGAACCGGTGCTCCGTCGCCTCGGCGGCCCTCGCCTGGGCTATGTCGCGTCCCGGCGTCGTCGCACCGATCGCGAGCGCCTCCCAGCCGGCCCATGTCGACTCGCTCATCGCGGCGGCGGACGTCCGGTTGAGCCGCGGGCAGATCCTCGAACTGGACCGCGTCTCCGGCCGGTTGCGCTGACGCCTTCCCGCGGCGCTCCGACGCGGACGCCAGCGCGCGACGCCCGGGAACCTGACGTATGGTTGGGATGATGAACGCCGCCGTCGACTTTCCGCTCACTCGTCCCGAGCTCGCGTTCACCGCATCCGGGGACGCCCTCGTCCGGCGCACGGTCCTCCCCAACGGTCTGCGTATCCTCACCGAGCACATGCCGGGGAGTCGCAGCGCCACGATCGGCTTCTGGGTGGCCGTCGGTTCCCGTGACGAACAGCCGGCGACAGCCGATCGTCCGGCGACCTTCGGATCGACGCACTTCCTCGAGCACCTGCTGTTCAAGGGCACGGCGAAGCGGTCGGCGCTCGACATCGCGATCGCGTTCGACGCGGTGGGCGGCGAGCACAACGCGCTGACGGCCAAGGAGCACACCTGCTACTACGCGAAGGTGCGTGATCGCGACCTGCCGATGGCGGTCGACGTCATCACCGACATGCTGACCTCCTCCCTGCTCGACCCGGAGGAGTTCGAGAACGAACGCGGCGTCATCCTCGAGGAGCTCGCCATGATGGACGACGACCCGGGGGACGTCGCCAACGAGCGGTTCTTCGAGGGTGTCCTCGGCGAGCATCCACTGGGCCGTCCGATCGGCGGTCGGCCGCAGTCGATCATCGAGGTCGGGCGCGATGCCGTCCTCGCGCACTACCGCGCCAACTACCGGGCGAACGACGTCGTCGTGACGGCGGCCGGCGCGGTCGACCACGATGCGCTCGTCGCGCAGGTCTCGGCGGCGCTCGTGGAGGCCGGCTGGCCTGCGGACGCGGTCGCCGCGCCCGTGCCCCGCCGGACGCTCGCGGCGGCGTCGGTCCTCGGCGGACCGCCGCTGTCGGTGGTGCACCGACCCACCGAGCAGGTCCATCTGCAGATCGGCGGACCGGGGCTCATCGCGGGCGACGAACGACGGTTCGCCATGAGCATGCTCAACTCCGTCCTCGGTGGGGGCATGTCGAGCCGGCTGTTCCAGGAGATCCGGGAACGACGTGGCCTCGCCTACTCCGTGTACTCCTTCGCCGGCAGCTACTCGGACGCGGGGGTCTTCGGGCTCGCCGCCGCCTGCTCCACGGCGAAGGCCGCGACGGTCGCCGAGCTCATGCTCGCCGAACTCCACCGACTCGCCGAACACGGCGTGACCGACGACGAACTGTCGCGGGCCCTCGGCCAGTTGAGCGGTGCCTCGGCGCTCGCCCTGGAGGACTCCGACTCCCGCATGAGTCGCCTCGGTCGGGCGGAGCTGACGCTCGGCGAGTTCATCGACCTCGATGAGAGCATCCGTCGCCTGCAGCTCGTCGGGCAGGACGAGGTCCAGCAGCTCGCGCAGCACCTCGCCGCGCAGCCCATCACGGTGTCGGCGGTCGGAGCCGTCGACGAGGACACCTTCGCTCCGATCATCGCGGGGGTGCGTTGAATGTCCCATTACCTCTATCTCGTCAGACACGGCGAGCAACAGCATGCTGAGCACGGTCTGCCCGACGGTCCGTTGTCGGCGCGGGGCCGGCGGCAGGCCCAGCTCCTCGCCGAACGGCTCGGCGGGGTGCCGATGACGGCCGCCTGGCATTCACCGTTGCAGCGGGCGGCGGAGACCGCGCAGATCATCGCCGAACGGATGCCGGCCGTCACCCCGGAACCGTCGTCCCTGCTGTTCGACTGCGTCCCGAGCGGACGTTCCCCGGAGACGCCGTCGGCGTTCGACCCGTTCTTCGGGTCCATCACCGAGGCCGAGGTCGAGGCCGGCGAGGCGCAGATGGCCGACGCCGCCGCCGAGTTCCTGTCACCGAAGCGCGGTGACCACCACGAACTGTTGATCACGCACAACTTCGTCATCGGCTGGCTGGTCCGAGAGGCCCTGCAGGCCCCGGCCTGGCGCTGGGTGAGCATCAACCAGGCCAACGGCGGCCTCACGGTGCTGCATCAGCGGGCGGGTCGCCCGTGGAGCCTCATCACCCACAACGACCTCGCGCACCTCCCGGTCGAGCTGCGGACTGGCCTGCCCGAGCCCCACGCCGTCTGACCGACCCGCGCAGCCGGCGGCCCCGGTCGCCGGGCCTGTCGAGGTGCTCAGACCTCCTTCGCGTACCAGTTCGTCGCGTTCGGGTTGTCGTTGTAGGCGGGGACGTCGACATACCCGCTCGAGCGGTACAGGCCCCCGGCGGCGGCCAGGGTCGCGTTCGTGTCGAGCACCAGCCGGGAGGCGCCGAGTTGCACCGCGCGCTCCTCGAGCGCCGTCAGCATCGCGCGCCCGTACCCGTTGCCCCTGGTCGACGGACGCAACCACAGGTGCTTGATCTCGAACCGCACGGCGCCGTCCTCGGCGTCGGCGATGCGGCGGACGCCCCCGCACCCGACGGGCTCCTCGTCCTCGGAGGCGACGAGGAAGACTCCACGGGGCGGGGTGAACATCGCCGGATCCGGGGTGAAGACCCGGTAGGTGCCGCCCGTGAACCCGAGCTCGCGGGAGGTGAAGTACTCGCCGAGGAGCGTGGCGGCGGGCTCCGTGTCGACGGCGGCGGGGGAGAAGGTCAGCATGCCTCCAGCCTAGGACGACCCCTGCGGGCAGCACGTAAGCTGAGGGCATGACGACACGAGTGGCGCTGGCCGGCGCGAGCGGCAAGATGGGCCGACTGTTCACGAGCATCATCGCTTCACTCGACGACTTCGACCTCGTCGCCTCGCTCGGATCCTCCAGTGAGCTGAGCGAGATGGACGGCGCAGACCTCGTCGTCGACGTCACGGTCCCCGGCGTCAGCCAGCGCATCGTCGACCACGCCGTCTCCCAGGGCATCAACGTCCTCGTCGGCACGAGCGGATGGTCGGCCGACCGCGTCCACCGCCTCGGGCGTCGTCTCGCCGAGCTGCCGGACCAGGGGGTCGTGATCATCCCGAACTTCTCACTCGGGTCCGTGCTGTCGACGAGCCTCGCGACCGTCGCCGCCCGGTTCTTCGACTCGATCGAGATCATCGAGTCCCATCGCGACACCAAGGTCGACTCACCCTCCGGCACCGCGGTGCGGACCGCCGAGCTGATGATGGACGCCCGCGGCGACCGCGGACCGGTCGCCGCGCCGCACACCGACCAGCGTGCCCGAGGGCAGCAGGTCTCGAGCATCCCGATCCACAGCCTGCGACTCCAGGGCGTCGTCGCACGCCAGCAGGTCGTGTTCGGGGGCGTCGACGAACTCGTCACGATCACCCACGACACCATCTCGCCGGCCTCCTACGAGCGCGGCATCCGTCTCGCCCTCGCGGCGGCACGCGATGCTCGTGGCGTCACCGTCGGGCTCGACAGTCTGCTCGACCTCGGGATCGACCGCCCGGCGCCGGCGGGCGGGCGCGCGGCAGCAGGCGCTCCCGAGCAGGTGTCCGGCCAAGCCGCGGCGGCCAGCACCCTGTGAAGACCCGCGTGATGGTCGCGATCCTCGCGATCCTGCTCGTCCTCTACATCGTCCTCGTCGGGTACCGTGCCGTCGTCCTCCTCGGCACGGGTGAGCCCGTCGGCATCGCGATGGGCGCGGCGCTCATCGTCCTCCCCGTCGTCGGCGTCTGGGCGCTCTGGCGTGAGATCGCCTTCGGTGTGGGAGCCGAGCGGCTCGGCGCCCGTCTCGAGACGGAGGGCGGACTCCCACCCGAGCAGGTCGAGACCCGCGAGAGCGGGCGGCCGTTGCGGGACGCGGCCGACGAGTTGTTCCCGAAGTACCGGGACGAAGCCGAGGCGGCACCGGACGATTGGCGCAGCTGGTACCGGCTCGGCCTCGTCTACGACGGGGCCGGCGATCGTCGGCGAGCCAGGGCGGCCATCCGACAGGCGATCCGGCTCGCGCGCGACTGAGCGCGTTCAGCTCCGCGCGAGCGCCTCGGCCAGGGCGTCTTCGACGGTCGGCGTGTTGAACGTGAACCCGTCCTGCAGGAGCTTGCGGGGCTCGACGCGCTGATCGCTCAGCAGGAGACCGTCTGCCGCGTCACCGAGCAGCGCTTTGAGGGCGAACTTCGGAGCGCGCAGGAGGTAGGGCCGGTTCATCCGTCGTGCGAGCTCGAACATGAGGTCGTCGGCTCTGGCCGCCTGTGGCCCGCAGAGGTTCACGGGGCCGCTGAGTGAGGAGGTCACGAGGTGGGTGATGGCCCTGACCTCGTCCGCCAGGCCGATCCACGGCCAGTACTGACGACCGGTTCCCAGCGGACCGGCGAGTCCGAACCGGGTGAGCGGCGCGAGCGGCTTGAGGACGCCGTCGAGGTCGACGACGATGCCGTTGCGCAGCAACACCGTGCGCACGGACTCCGGGGCGGCGAGGGCGGACTCCTCCCAGGCCACGACCACGTCGGCGAGGAACCCGGACCCGCGGGTGGACTCCTCCGTGAGGGTCTCGCCCGGGCGGTCGCCGTAGTAACCGACCGCCGAGCCACTGAGGAACGCCGCCGGCGGCTGATCGGCCCGGTGCATCGCGTCGACGAGGGTGCGGGTGGCGCTGAGGCGCGACCACAGGATCGTCGACTGGTAGGAGGGCGTCCACGGGAGCTTGCCGAGCGACGCGCCGGACAGGTTCACGACCGCGTCCGCCCCGTCCAGCACGGCGGGGTCGAGGGAACCCGCGAGCGGATCCCATTCGGCTTCGCCCGGCCCGCGGGCCGGGCGCCGGACGAGCCGGACGACCTCGTGGCCGTCCGACTCGAGTGAGCCGCCGAGTGCGGTTCCGATGAGCCCGGAGGCTCCGCCGATCACGATGCGCATGCGCGTCGCCTTCCTGGTCGTGCTGCGGGGCGGGGGAGGTTACGCGAGGCTGGCCTCGAGGGTGATCGGGATCCCGGCGAGGGCCTGCGACACCGGGCAGCCGTCCTTCGCCGCTGCGGCGATGCGCTCGAAGTCCGCCTCCGAGATGCCGGGGACGACCGCGCTGACGAGGAGGTGGCTGCCGGTGATCCCGGTGCCGGGGATGAAGGAGACGGCAGCCGTCGCCTGGATGCGCTCCGGCGGGAATCCGGCCGTGGTGAGCTCGTTCGCGAAGGCCATCGAGTAGCAGGAGGCGTGCGCCGCTCCCAGGAGCTCCTCCGGGGTGGTGGTCGTGTTGGAGCCCTCGGAGCGGGCCTTCCAGTCCACGGCGAACTCCGCGGCCTCCGAGGTGTCGAGACTCGTGTGTCCTGATCCCTCGAACAGCGTGCCGTTCCAGACCGTCGTCGCTTCGCTCGTTACCGCCATGGTGTGACCTCCATCGTCGTCGGGCCGTGCGGGAGTGCATCGGCGCGGGTACTCGTGGGGTCAGCCTAACCGGATCGACCCGAGCGGACACCCGGTCGACGGGACGCTCCAGGTGTGCTCCCAGACCCGTGTCAGGACCCCTCCGGTGGTGACCCCGGAGGGGGAAACCCGATAGCCTGAGACCGTGTCGCGTGCAGAGAACCCCTTCGGTCAAGTCCTCGTCGCCCTGGTGACGCCGTTCACCGCCGACGGCGAGGTGGACTGGAAGGCCGTCGAACGACACATCGACGACGTCGTGACCGCGGGCGCCGACGGCATCGTCGTCACCGGCACCACCGGCGAGACGTCCACGCTGACGGACCCGGAGAAGATCAAACTCGTCGAGGTCGGCAAGGACGTCGCGGCTGGGCGCGCGAAGATCATCACGGGCGGCGGCTCGAACGAGACGGCGCACGCGATCGAACTCGCGAAGAAGAGCGCGCAGGCGGGCGCCGACGGCAACATGATCGTCACCCCGTACTACAACAAGCCGACCCAGGCCGGCGTGCTCACCCACTTCCGCATGATCGCGGACTCCACCGATCTGCCGGTCATCCTCTACGACATCCCCGGACGCACCGGGATCCCGATCACCTACGAGACGATCCTCCGCGCCGCGAAGCACCCGAACATCCTCGCCGTCAAGGACGCCAAGGGCGACCTCAGCGAGGTCAGCCGCGTGATGAACCAGACGGACCTCATGTACTTCGCCGGAGACGACGCCAACGCGTTGCCGACGCTCGCGATCGGTGGCACCGGGCTCATCGGCGTCACGGCGAACATCGCCCCGACGCCCTACCGACACATGATCGACGCGGTGAACGCCGGCGACCTCGCCGCGGCCACTGCAGCGCACCGGCAGCTCGAGCCTCTCGTGCGCGCGGTCATGACCCACGTACCCGGCACTGTCGCCGCCAAATACATCTTGCACGGCCTCGGCCGGATCCAGAGCCCGCGGGTGCGTCTTCCGCTGGTCGGTCCGGAAGAGTGGGAGGCCGCGCAGATCGAGGATGAGATCGACCTGGTGAAGGACATCCCAGGCGTCGACTTCCGCAACTTCCGGCCAGACCGCAACGCCGCCGCCGGTGGCGCGCTGCCCAAGGTCGCCGGTACGACTCGCTAGACAAACCAGAGGGGGGCTACATGCCCAATACCATCATCGATCCGCCAGTCCTCGAACCGGGGACGCTCCGCGTCATCCCCATCGGAGGACTCGGCGAGATCGGCAGGAACATGACCTGCTTCGAGATCGACGGCAAGATCCTGATCGTCGACTGCGGCGTGCTCTTCCCCGAAGAGCACCAGCCGGGCGTCGACCTGATCCTGCCCGACTTCACCTCCATCAAGGACCGGCTCGACGACATCGTCGGCGTCGTGCTCACGCACGGTCACGAGGACCACATCGGTGCCGTGCCGTACCTCCTGAAGCTCCGCAAGGACATCCCGCTGATCGGCTCCGGGCTGACGCTCGCGCTCATCGAGGCGAAGCTCAAGGAACACCGCATCGTGCCCTACACCCTTCCGGTCAAGGAAGGGCAGATCGAGGCGCTCGGCCCGTTCGACCTCGAGTTCGTCGCGGTCAACCACTCGATCCCCGACGCCCTCGCGGTCTTCATCGACACCGACGCCGGCACGGTGCTCGTCACGGGCGACTTCAAGATGGACCAGCTGCCGCTCGACGGCCGCCTGACCGACCTCCGTGCCTTCGCGCGCCTCGGCGAGGAAGGTGTCGACCTCTTCCTCGTCGACTCCACGAACGCCGACGTCCCAGGCTTCACCCCGCTCGAGCGGTCGATCGGCCCAGTCCTCGACCAGGTCATCGCGAAGTCCGAGCGTCGCGTCATCGTCGCGAGCTTCTCGAGCCACGTCCACCGCGTCCAGCAGGTCCTCGACGCGGCGCACGCCCACGGTCGACGGGTCGCGTTCCTCGGTCGTTCGATGGTGCGCAACATGGGCATCGCCGCCGACCTCGGGTACCTCAACGTGCCCGAGGGACTGCTCATCGACTACAAGAAGGCGAAGGACCTCCCCGAGGACAAGATCGTCTACATGTCGACCGGGTCGCAGGGCGAGCCCATGGCCGTCCTCAGCCGGATGGCGAACCTCGACCACGCGATCGAGCCGGGCCCGGGCGACACCGTCATCCTCGCCTCGAGCCTCATCCCGGGCAACGAGAACGCGGTCTACCGGGTCATCGACGGCCTGACCAAGCTCGGCGCCAACGTCGTCCACAAGGGCAACGCGAAGGTGCACGTCTCCGGGCACGCGGCCGCAGGTGAGCTGCTCTACTGCTACAACATCCTGCAGCCGAAGAACGTGCTCCCGGTCCACGGCGAGTACCGTCACCTCGTCGCCAACCAGAAGCTCGCCATCGACAGCGGCGTCCCCGCCCAGAACACCTTCATCGGTGAGGACGGGATCGTCATCGACCTGAAGGACGGCGTCGCGAAGGTCGTCGGCCAGCTCGACGTCGGCCTCGTCTACGTCGACGGCTCGACGGTCGGCGAGATCACGGACGCCGACCTCAAGGACCGCCGCATCCTCGCCGAGGAGGGCTTCATCTCGGTCATCGTCGTCGTCGACTCGAAGACCGGCCACATCATCTCCGGCCCCGAGGTCCACGCCAAGGGCTTCGCCGAGGACGACAAGGTCTTCGCCGACATCAAGCCGAAGGTCGCCAAGGCCCTCGCCGAGGCCGCCGAGAACGGGGTCCGCGACACGCACGCGTTGTCGCAGGTCATCCGTCGGACCGTCGGACGTTGGGTCAACACCTCGTTCCGGCGCCGTCCGATGATCGTGCCGCTGGTCATCGAGGCCTGATCGGTCCGTCGGGTCCACCCGACGCAACCCGCCAGGAGGCGGTCGGACATCATTCGCGAGGGTGATGCCGACCGCCTTCCGCGTTGCTACCGTGGAAGCTCCTATGGCCGCTCGTCACTCCGACTGCGGTGGATTCCGGAGGTCGGCGTGGGCGTTGTCCGCACCTGGGTGTTCCCCATTCTGAAACTGCTCGTCTTCGCCGCGATCGCGGTCGCCCTCGTGAAGGTCGCGTTCTTCCCGGACGCGCCCGCCGAGGACGGGCCGACGCAGCCGACCGGGAGCCTGGTGGAGCCGGAGGTGCAGGCGGCACTCGGCACCGTGGTCAACACCGTCTCGGTGGAGGGCCAGGTCGTCGCCGATCCGGCCAGCACCGCCAAGTCGACGGTCGCCGGCACGGTCGACGAGGTGTTCGCAGCCAAGGGTGCCGTCCTCGCCGAGGGCGACCCCATCCTCGACGTCAAGACCATCGACGAGGAGGGCAAGGAACGGTTCGTCCAGGTGACGGCGCCCGTCGCCGGGACCCTCGGCAACGTCAAGCTGATCCATGGCCAGTCCGTGCAGATCGGCGACGCCGTCGCCCAGGTCTCTCCGGCGACGTTCTCGATCACGGGTTCCTTGAGCGCCGACAAGCAGTACCGCCTGCTCACCATCCCGGGTGAGGCGACGGTCACGATCAACGGGGGCCCTGCCCCGTTCGTCTGCCCGGCGGTGCGCGTCACGACGCCGACCACCGGCGGCGACGACGGCGAGGAGCCGACCTCGGGCGGCGGCACCGGACAGACGCCAGGAGCTGGCGGCACGTCGGTCACGTGCGCGGTCCCCGGTGACGTCCGGGTCTTCGCCGGACTCGCGGCGACGATCGAGCTCGCGGGCGGGACCGCGGAGAACGTCCTCGTCCTCCCGACGACCGCGGTCAAGGGGTCGGCGGGCACCGGGACCGTGTGGGTCGTCGGTGCGGACGGCACGCAGGAGGAGCGACCCGTCACGCTCGGCCTGAACGACGGGCAGCAGGTGCAGATCATCGACGGACTCGCCGAGGGCGACTCCGTGTTGCAGTTCGTGCCCGGGGCCGTCGCCCCGGTCCCCGAGGGGTGCACGACGCTGCCGGACGGCAGCATGAGCTGCGAAGGGTCGGTCGGGTGACCCTCCTCGAACTCCGCGGGGTCACCAGGGTCGTCCAGATACCCGACGCCCCGCCCTTGACCATCCTCGACGGCGTCGACCTCGAGGTGCACGAGGGGGATCGGGTCTCGATCGTCGGGCGCTCGGGTTCGGGGAAGTCGACCCTGCTGAACCTGCTCGGTCTGCTCGACAAGCCGACCTCGGGTTCGCTCGTCTTCGATGGTCGTCCCGCGGAGCGGCTCGGTTCCGGAGCGCGGGACCGCCTTCGCGGTGCCCAGATCGGCTTCGTCTTCCAGCAGTTCAACCTCCTGCCCGGTCGGACCGCACTCGAGAACGTCACGACACCGTTGCTGTACGCGAGCGGGCGGTCCTTCTGGCGTCGCCGGGAGATCGCGGCGGCGATGCTCGAACGGGTCGGGCTCGGCGACCGACTCGACGCGATGCCGACGAAGCTGTCCGGCGGTGAGCAGCAGCGTGTCGCGATCGCGCGGTCGCTCGTCCGCGGTCCCCGCCTGATCCTGGCGGACGAGCCGACCGGAGCCCTCGACGTCGAGACCGGCACCTCCGTCATGTCGCTGCTCGACGAGGTGGCCACGTCGACAGGGGCTGCGCTCGTGACGATCACCCACGACCGTGCGATCGCGAGGCTCGCGACGACGCATCACCGCCTCGACCACGGCGTCCTCACGCCCGACGAGGAGTTGGAGGCTGCGGATGTCTAGGATCCTGACCTCGATAGTCGGAGCCGTCGTGGAGGCGGCGCAGGAGCTGCGCATCCATCGCGGTCGCGTGATCCTGTCGCTCATCGGTGTCGGCGTCGCCGTGTGCGCCCTCACGAGCATGGTCGGCATGTCGTCGCTTGCCGCTCAAGCGCAGACCGAGTCGCAGGAACGCTACGGCGGGCGGCCGGCCACGCTCATGGCGTCCGCCTACAGCGCCGGCACCGGACAACCCGACCCGGAGGCCTTCGTCACCGCGGTCCACGAGCTGGCCGAACGCTACGACATCGAGTACGTCTCGCAGTCCGGCAGCCTGCAGCTGAACGTCCAGTTCGCCGACGGGACCGTGCCGGTGGCGTCGACCGTGGTCGACGTCCCGTACGGCGAGATGCACCGCATCCGGCTCGACGAGGGCACCTGGTTCCAGGCCGACGACGGCGACCGCCTCGCGCCGGCGGTCGTCGTCAACCCCGCGTTCTGGCAGCGCCTCGGCTCGCCGCCCATCGAGTCGCACCCGACGGTCACGATCCACGGAGAGCGCGCGATCACGGCCGTCGTCGTCGGGGTGTATGCGAGCAATGAGTGGGACACCGAACCGCAGCTGTCGATCCTGCCGGCCGGCGTCACCGCGATCGGTCCGGTCTCTGGTGCCGACGAGGCGGCCGGCCAGTCGGGCCAGCTTCCCCAGTTCGAGTTCTGGGTCCCGAACGCCGACGCCGAGGCGTTCACCCAGCGGATCCAGTCCGACCTGCGCGCCGAACTCGGTGACGCGTACGGGGTCGACGTCTTCCGCAACGACTTCGGGCAGACAGGGGAGGACCCGCTGTTGTCGCTCAAGCTCGTGGTGGGCGCGGTCGCCGGGCTCATCCTGTTGCTCGGTGCGCTCGGGCTCATCAACCTCTCGCTCGTCACCGTCCGCCAGCGGATCCGCGAGATCGGCATCCGTCGCAGCTTCGGGGCCACGGCGCCACGGGTCTTCTTCGCGGTGATGATGGAGAGCGTCGTCGCCACCTTCGTCGCGGGCGTCATCGGCGTGATGGTGGCGGTGGCCGTGGTGAAGAGCCCGATCGTCGAGCAGTTCATCGGGCAGGGGCTCGTGACGGACTTCCCACCGTTCCCGGTCGAGGCCGCGGTGCTCGGGCTCGTCAGCGCCACCGCCGTCGGTGCTATCGCAGGCCTCCTCCCGGCGCTCGTCGCCGTCCGGGTGAAGGTGATCGACGCGATCCGGTACTGACGTCGGCCGCCGGCTCCCTCGCCGACATCTGCTCGAAACACCGGTGGCGTACCATCCGTCCATGGCGGTCTACTCGATCCGCGACGCCGCGGCGGAAGATGTGCGCGTGCTCACCGACATGATGGTCGAGGCGGCGAACTGGAGCGCCGCCGGGTTCCGGACCAGGGCGGCCGTCCTCGCCGACACGCAGCACACTCGCTACGTGCACGGCTGGCGCCGCCCCGGCGACGCCGGCGTCATCGCCGAGACCCACGACGGGGCGGTCGTCGGTGCGTCGTGGTACCGACTGTTCCCCGCCGACGCCCCGGGGTTCGGCTACGTGGCCCCCGGTGTCCCGGAGCTCATCCTCGGAGTCAGTCCGATCCACCGGGCCCAGGGCCTCGGACGGCAGCTCCTGCAGGCGACGGTCCTCCGCGCGAGGGCCGCCGGGTATCAGCGCATCAGCCTCAGTGTGGAGCGCGCGAACCACGCGGTGGCCCTGTACCGCTCCGAGGGGTTCGCGACCCTCGACCGCCGAGGCACCCGAGACACGATGGTCCTGAACCTCCGCTGATCGCCGGGGGCCGCGCGGATCGTGGACACCCCGACAGCTTGCCGGGCTGCGTCGGTGGCGACGAGTACCGTGAACCCATGGCCGCACGTTCCAACTCGACCAGCCGTTCGCGCAGCGCTTCGCCGCCGAGTGGCGCCTCGTCGCGCACCACCAGCACGAAGTCCGCCACGAAGGCCACGCCGAAGTCGGGTGCGTCGGCGACGAAGCAGCAGAAGACCGTCGCCTACCCGGCCGCGGAGGAGCAGCGCAGCGTCGTCACCTCGGTGTGGCTCGGCCTCGCGCACGGCGTGGGTGGCGCCGTCAGGGCGCTCGGCCCTGAGCGCATCGCGAAGGAGGACCGCCGGGACGGCTTCCCCTTCCTGCTCTTCCTGCTGGCGGTCACCGGCGCCGTGGTCGAATGGTTCGGTGCGGCCGATCCGATCGCGCAGACGTTCGACGCGTGGTCCTTCGGCGGGCTGTTCGGCCGACTCGCCTTCGTGCTCCCGGTCATCATGATCGTGTTCGCCGTCTGGCTGTTCCGGCACCCTGCCTCGGTCGACGACAACGGGCGCATCAGCATCGGCCTCGGGCTCCTGCTCATCAGCATCTCGGCGCTGTGCCACATCCACGGCGGTCAGCCGAACCCCAGCCAGGGCCTCCCGGCCCTCGCACAGGCCGGTGGCCTCCTCGGCTGGATCCTCGGTGCGCCGCTCGCCGCCGTCATCACCCCCATCGGTGCGACGGTCCTGATCTCCCTCCTCATCCTCCTCAGCCTGTTCATCGTCACGAAGACGCCTCCGAACCGCGTCGGTGCGCGCTTCCGGCAGTTCTCCGCGTGGATGTTCGGTGAGCAGCCGGAGGCCGAGCAGGAGGACGCTCCGGCCGAGACGAAGCGCTCCCGGACGAAGCGACTGGACGACCTCGACGACGAGCCGGACGAGCCGGCGGCCCTGCCCTGGTGGCGCCGGAACACGAGCCGTCGCGAAGACGATCCATCGTTCGAGGATCCGCTCATGGGCGACAACATGACCGAGCTCCTCGGCCTCGACAAGCCGAGTGGCGGCTTCGACTCGCCGATCGAACCGGTCGCCACGCCTGCGCCGTCTCCGAAGGCCGCGCCGGTCCACGACGCCTTCGGCTCGGAACTCCTCGGCGACCTCGAAGCCGCGGAGAGCGCCGTCAAACGGTTCAACACGGGTGAGATCAGGCCGCAGACCGGCCTGCACGACGACAGCATCCCCGGCGCGACGGAGGTCATCGAAGACCTCGACCCGGCCCTGCTCGGTGCGCCCGACCAGATCGACTTCTCGGCACGTCCGCTCGCGCAGGGCCACGACGAGACGCCGTACCGCCTGCCGTCAGCCGGAACGCTCGCGGCGGGGGAGCCCGCCAAGACGCACAGCGCTGCGAACGACGAAGCGGTCGCCGCGATCACCAGCGTCCTCGACCAGTTCGGCGTCGACGCGAAGGTCACCGGCTTCTCCCGCGGCCCGACCGTCACGCAGTACGAGATCGAGCTCGGCCCGGGCGTGAAGGTCGAGCGCGTGACGGCGCTCAGTAAGAACCTCTCCTACGCCGTCGCCTCGAACGAGGTGCGCATCCTCTCGCCGATCCCGGGCAAGAGCGCCATCGGCATCGAGATCCCGAACACCGACCGCGAGATCGTCACCCTCGGCGACATCCTCCGCTCGACGGCCGCGACGAACAGCAACCACCCCATGACCATCGGCGTCGGCAAGGACGTCGGCGGCGGCTACGTGGTCGCGAACCTCGCGAAGATGCCCCACCTCCTGGTGGCCGGGTCGACCGGTTCCGGGAAGTCCGTGTTCGTGAACTCCATGATCACCTCCCTGCTCATGCGCGCGAAGCCGAGCGAGGTCCGGATGGTCCTCATCGACCCGAAGCGTGTCGAGCTCGCCCCGTACGCAGGCGTCCCGCACCTCATCACGCCCATCATCACGAACCCCAAGAAGGCGGCGGAAGCGCTGCAGTGGGTCGTGAAGGAGATGGACATGCGCTACGACGACCTCGCGAGCTTCGGGTACCGGCACATCGACGACTTCAACAAGGCGGTCGTCGCCAACGAGATCGTCCTGCCCGCGGGGAGCGAGCGCGTGCTCAAGCCGTACCCGTACCTGCTGGTCGTCGTCGATGAGCTCGCCGACCTCATGATGGTCGCCCCGCGCGACGTCGAGGACTCCATCGTCCGCATCACCCAGCTGGCCCGGGCGTCCGGCATCCACCTCGTTCTCGCGACGCAGCGACCGTCGGTCGACGTCGTCACCGGGCTCATCAAGGCGAACGTCCCCTCGCGGCTCGCGTTCGCCGTCACGAGTGTCACGGACTCCCGGGTCATCCTCGACCAGCCGGGTGCCGACAAACTGATCGGGCAGGGCGACGCCCTGTTCCTCCCGATGGGCGCGAACAAGTCGATCCGCGTGCAGGGCGCGTGGGTGGGCGAGAACGAGATCCAGCGGGTCGTCGAGCACGTCACCAATCAGGCACGACCCGAGTACCGCAAGGACGTCCAGGCCGTCGCCGAGCGCAAGGAGATCGACGCGGACATCGGCGACGATCTGGAGCTGCTGCTCGCGGCCGCCGAGCTCGTGGTCTCGACCCAGTTCGGTTCGACGTCGATGCTGCAGCGGAAGCTGCGGGTCGGCTTCGCGAAGGCCGGCCGCTTGATGGACCTCATGGAGTCGCGGGAGATCGTCGGCCCCTCGGAGGGCTCGAAGGCTCGTGACGTCCTCGTGACCGCGGAGCAGCTGCCCGGTGTCCTCGCACGCCTGCGTGGCGAAGACGACGGTTCCGCGGCGGCCCCCGTGGCCGCCCCTTCGGCGCCTGCAGCGGCACCCGCTACGGCAGCGGTCGCTCCGGCCATGGCGGCCGACCCCTATGGGCCGGACGCCGTGGAGGCGCAGTTCCAGGACTATCCTGAGGTCGAGGGCGGTTCTGACGACGACGCCTGGAGTCTCACCGGTCGGGAGTAGACATGACGGCATCGGACGCGGCGGCTGCTGAGCCCCGCATCTCGAACTGGAACCTTCCGAACGGCATCACCGTCGCGCGGATCGTGCTCGCTCCGGTGTTCATGTGGATGCTCCTCGCCGACGACGGCACGGACGGCGCCCTCCGGTGGTGGGCGGCTCTGCTCTTCGTCGTCGCGATCGCGAGCGACGGGATCGACGGACACATCGCGCGCAGCCGCAACCTCGTCACCGACCTCGGCAAGATCCTCGATCCGATCGCCGACAAGGTCCTGACGGGCGGTGCGCTGGTCGCGCTCTCGATCCTCGGCGAGCTGCCCTGGTGGGTCACGATCATCGTGCTTGTCCGTGAGGTCGGGATCACCGTCCACCGGTTCATGGTGATCTCCGACCACGTCGTCGCCGCGGCGTGGATGGGCAAGCTCAAGACGGTGGCACAGGCCGTCGCCATCTCGCTCGCCCTCGCTCCGTTCTGGGTCCTCCTCGGCGACTGGGTCCTCTGGGTGAACGCGCTGTTCATGATCATCGCCGTCCTCCTCACCATCGCGAGCGGTATCGACTACGTGATCACCGCCGCCCGTGGTGCGCGGCTCGATCGTCGGGTGAAGCGATGACCACCGCGTCGGGTGACGAGCCGGCTCCTCGAGCGGTCGAGGCCGTCGCATCGCTCATCGAATCGCGCCTGACCATCGCGGTCGCCGAGTCGCTCACGGGTGGCCTGCTCGCGGCCGAACTCATCGGTGTGCCCGGAGCGTCGGCGGCGGTGCGCGGTGCGGTCGTGGCCTACGACACCCGTCTCAAGCACTCGGTGCTGGGCGTCGATGCGGGGCTCCTCGCGCTCCATGGTGCGGTGCATCCGGAGGTCGCCCTGCAGATGGCCGACGGCGTCCGTCGTGCGCTGGCGGTCGACGGGATACCGGCCGATGTCGGGATCGCGACGACCGGGGTGGCCGGGCCGGATCCTCAGGACGGTCAGCCGGTCGGGACGGTCTTCGTCGGGATCGTCACCAGGGCGGGCGGCCGAGTGGTCCCACTCGCGCTCGACGGCGGACGACAGGTGATCCGGCAGCAGACGGTGGCTGCGGCCCTCGAGGCGCTCGTCCACGAACTCGGACGCCTGGCGTGAAACCCGGCATCGATCCCTGGAATAGCTGCCGTTTCCATCGCGTTACAGATCAGTGATTCACAAGTAAAGCCCAGTGATGCTGGTTAGTGTTCGGCACACGGTGGTTGTAATGTTGGCCATCCACGAACGAGACGGCGATCAGCTGGGACGACGTGAATCCGCGTTGCAGAAGCAGAGCGCTGTACGACATGGAGTCGTAGAGCACAGAGGGAGGGTCACGTGGTTCTAGTCCGTCAAGAGATCGGCGACGTGCTGAGGGACTTCCGGTTGCAGAAGGGCCGCACGCTGCGCCAGGTGGCCAGCAAGGCGAGCGTCGCACTCGGATACCTGAGCGAGGTCGAGCGGGGTCAGAAGGAAGCGTCGAGCGAGATCCTCGCTTCGGTCGCAGACGCCCTCGACACCCCGATCTCCGTCATCATGCGAGAGGTCGGAGACCGCCTCGCGGTCATCGAAGGCCTCTCCCCGAACATCCCGGACACCGTTCCGGACGAATTGGTCAACGAGCTGGACGAGCTCGTCTCCCGCTGAGCGGGTCGAGTACCTCGTCGAGACGCCCCGGGATCCCTCTCCCGGGGCGTTTCCGTGTCCCGAGGGTGAACAAGGAGGCGCAGGGATGAAGCTGAGTCAGTTCAGGACGGCGGTCGCCGACGAGTTCGGTGCGGCCTACGGGGCGGTGCTCACGGGCGATCTCGGTCTGACGGAGTTCGGGTCGAAGACGGCGGAGGAGGCCCTCCGCGCCGGTGTCCCGCCACGTGACGTGTGGATCGCGCTCTGCGCGGCGACCGACGTGCCCGATGACCGCCGGCACGGCGTCGGCAGGCTGCAGCCGGGGTCCTAGTCGCGACGGGTGCCGGCCGGATCTCGTGTGTGTGATGGAGCGATGTTCGACACGCCGCCCGAGCGGTCTCGAACATCCGTTCTAGTGCTGCTAGTGTCCTCCACAGGATCATTCGTGAGTGCGTTCTGCACGGATCGAGTCGTCCACCGGCCGATGTCGGTGGTGGCGCGTACCGTCGAAGACACCAGGAACGATCGACGCCTTGTCGCCTTCGGGTCCCGACCTTCAGGAGAAGCGGGTCCCGGAACACGCGGCGACAGCCTATAGGCACCCGACACCGAGCAGAGAGAAGCACACCATGCCAAGTCCAGCCGAACGCGAGAAGTCCCTCGAAACCGCACTCGCCCAGATCGACCGTCAGTTCGGCAAGGGCTCGGTGATGCGTCTCGGCAGCGACGAGCGCGCGCCGGTCGAAGTGGTCTCCACCGGGTCGATCGCCCTCGACGTCGCGCTCGGTATCGGAGGGCTCCCTCGTGGCCGCATCGTCGAGATCTACGGTCCGGAGTCCTCGGGTAAGACGACCCTCACGCTGCACGCCATCGCGAACGCCCAGCGTGCCGGGGGCATCGCGGCCTTCATCGATGCCGAGCACGCGCTCGACCCCGAGTACGCGAAGAAGCTCGGAGTCGACATCGATTCCCTGCTCGTCTCCCAGCCCGACACGGGTGAGCAGGCCCTCGAGATCGCCGACATGCTCGTGCGCTCCGGTTCCATCGACCTCATCGTGATCGACTCCGTCGCGGCACTCGTGCCCCGCGCCGAGATCGAGGGCGACATGGGCGACTCGCACGTCGGTCTCCAGGCCCGCCTCATGTCGCAGGCGCTCCGTAAGCTGACCGGTGGACTGAACCAGACGAACACGACGATGATCTTCATCAACCAGCTGCGCGAGAAGATCGGCGTGATGTTCGGTAGCCCCGAGACGACCGCCGGCGGTAAGGCGCTCAAGTTCTATGCCTCCGTGCGGCTCGACATCCGTCGGATCGAGACGTTGAAGGACGGCACCGAGGCTGTCGGGAACCGGACCCGCGTCAAGGTCGTCAAGAACAAGATGGCCCCGCCGTTCCGTCAGGCGGAGTTCGACATCCTGTACGGCGTCGGCATCTCCCGTGAGGGTTCGCTGATCGACTTCGGCGTCGAGCACGCCATCGTGAAGAAGGCCGGAGCCTGGTACACCTACGAGGGCGACCAGCTGGGGCAGGGCAAGGAGAACGCCCGGAACTTCCTGCTGAAGAACCCCGACATCGCCGCTGAGATCGAGCGCCGCATCCTCGGCAAGCTCGGTGTGGGCGCCGAGGGTGCCGCCACGAAGAAGGCGGCCGACGCCGCCGCCGCTGAGGTGGCTGCCGCTGAGGCTGCCGCCCTCGAAGCGGCGACGGGCGGGGCACCGCAGCTCGCATCGGCCGGCGCGTCGAAGTCCGCTGCGAAGCGCAGCGCCTAACCCACCCGAACAGCGAGGTCATCATGGTCGTCTCCTTCCCTCCCGCCGGTCCGGCCGACGAGTCGTCGGAGACCCTGGCACCCGTGACCTCGCTGTTCGGCCGCCGGCCGGCCACCGAATCGGCTCCAGACCCCGACGGCTGGTTCGTCGGGCAGACCGAGGAGCCACCGGCACCTGAGGACGACGGTGCCTCGACCGGTCGACCGGTCGCCCCCCTCCGCCGCCGCACCACAGAGGATGCGATCGAACCGGGGGCGGGTCAGAGCCGACCTCCGGCCGCGGCGTCGCCCGCTGACCGAACGTCGCCTGCGCCCGTCGTCGCGAGCGTCTCCTGGGCCTCCGACACGGAAGCGGAGGCACCTGATGAGGACGAAGCGGTCGAGCCGGAGGCTCCGGTCGACCCCGAGGTGCGGTTGGCCGCACTCGACCTGCTGGCGGTGCGACGGCTTGCCCGCCGTGGTTCCTCGGAGTGGGAGATCGCTGAACTCCTCCGGGGCCACGAGGCGGAGCCGGATGAGGTCGAGCATGTCCTGGGCGAGCTCCGTCGCCGTGGCTACCTCGACGACGCGGAGCTCGCGCGTCAGCTCGTCGAGAGTCTCCACACCCGCAAGGGGCAGTCCCGAGCGGTGATCGGGCGCGAGCTCTCCGCACGACGGATCGAGCCGTCGATCGCGGCGGAAGCCCTCGAGGCGATCGACGACGACGACGAGCTCCGGCGCGCGTTGGTCGTCGCGGAGAAGCGTGCCGGCCAGCTCCGGTCGTTCGACCAGGCGACCGCCGAACGGCGGCTGTCGGCCTACCTGGCACGACGCGGCTACAGCTCGGCGATCATCCGTGAGGCTTGCTCCCGTGCCCTCTCTGGTTCGAAGCGTTCGGGCGTGAGTTTCCGCTGACCGGTCGCGCTGCAGCCCGCGCGTAGACTGCTGGTATGAGCAGCATCGTCGAGACCCCCACGGTCATCAGCGCCTCTCCTGCAGCGATCGACGAAGCCGGTCGGCAGCGGAGCTACGAGGTCCGCACGTACGGCTGCCAGATGAACGTGCACGATTCCGAACGCCTGAGCGGCTCGCTCGAAGCTGCCGGGTACGTCAAAGCCGACGGTGAGCAGGCCGACATCGTCGTCATCAACACCTGTGCCGTCCGCGAGAACGCCGACAACAAGTTGTACGGCAACCTCGGGCACCTGGCGTCGATCAAGAAGCAGCGGAACGGCATGCAGATCGCCGTCGGTGGATGTCTGGCGCAGAAGGACAAAGAGGTCATCCTCAAGAAGGCGCCGTGGGTGGACGTCGTCTTCGGGACCCACAACATGGGGTCGCTCCCGAGCCTGCTCGAACGGGCTCGGCACAACGACGAAGCCCAGCTGGAGATCCTCGAGTCCCTCGACACTTTCCCCTCCACGCTCCCCACGAAGCGGGACTCCAGTTACAGCGGCTGGGTGTCGATCTCCGTCGGCTGCAACAACACCTGCACCTTCTGCATCGTGCCCTCCCTCCGGGGTAAGGAGAAGGACCGACGTCCCGGTGAGATCCTCGGTGAGCTGCGCGCGCTCGTCGACGACGGCGCGATCGAAGTCACCCTCCTCGGCCAGAACGTGAACTCCTACGGGGTCGAATTCGGCGATCGACAGGCGTTCGGGAAGCTGCTTCGGGCGGCGGGGACGATCGAGGGTCTCGAGCGTGTCCGGTTCACCAGTCCTCACCCAGCCGCCTTCACCGACGACGTCATCGACGCCATGGCGGAGACGGCCAACGTCATGCCGCAGCTGCACATGCCCCTGCAGTCGGGATCCGACCGCATCCTCAAAGCCATGCGACGTTCGTATCGGTCGGAGCGGTTCCTCGGCATCCTCGACCGGGTGCGCGCACGGATTCCGCACGCGGCGATTTCCACCGACATCATCGTCGGGTTCCCCGGTGAGACGAAAGCGGACTTCCAGGAGACGCTCCGGGTGGTGGAGGCCGCGCGGTTCGCGAGCGCGTTCACCTTCCAGTACTCCATCCGGGCGGGGACACCCGCGGCAACCATGCCCGACCAGGTGCCGAAGGCGGTCGTTCAGGAGCGCTACGAACGACTCGTCGCGCTGCAGGACCGGATCAGTCTCGAAGAGAACCAGCGGCAGGTGGGTCGAACGGTCGAACTCCTCGTCGCCGTGGGTGAGGGCCGCAAGAACGACACGACGCATCGCCTGAGCGGTCGGGCCGAAGATTCACGGCTCGTCCACTTCGACGTGCCCGAAGGATCCGAGGTCCCGCGTCCGGGCGACGTCGTGACGGTCACCATCACCGAAGCCGCGTCGTTCCACCTCCTCGCCGACGCGCCGGCCGGTGCGCCGCTGCGGGTGCGCCGCACGCGGGCCGGAGACGCCTGGGATCGCGCCCAGGCCGACTCCTGCGGCGTCCCCGCCACACCGGGGGCGAGCGAACCCGGGCGAGTGTCGCTCGGACTTCCCGGACTCCGGATCGGGGCGCCCGTCGCCGGCGTGACCACCGCGCCCATCTACGACCCGAGTGACGGCGAACGTCGGTGACCGGTTTCCTCGCGGTCGTCGGAGCGACCGGGACGGGGAAGACCGCGCTGTCGCTCGACCTGGCGACCGCTCTCCGGGACGCCGGTCGACCCGCTGAGATCGTGAACGCCGACGCCATGCAGTTCTACCGCGGCATGGACATCGGTACGGCGAAGCTGCCGGTCGCGGAGCGGCGGGGGATCCCGCATCACCTGTTCGACGTGCTCGACGTCACCGAAGAGGCGTCCGTCGCCTGGTATCAGCCGACGGCTCGCGCGGTGATCGACGGACTCCTGGCCCGTGGGGTGACGCCGATCCTGGTGGGTGGCTCGGGGCTGTACGTGTCCAGCGTCATCCACGACTTCCGGTTCCCCCCTCGCGATCGGCTCGTGAGGGAGCGGTTGGAGCACGACCTCGAACGGGACGGGATTGTCGCGCTCGTCGAGCGGCTGCGTCAGGCGGACCCCGCGACGGCGGAGCGGGTCGACGTGGCGAACGCCAGACGCGTCATCCGGGCGCTCGAAGTGCATGAGCTTGCCGAGCGAGGGCACGGCGCTGCGCTGCCCGAACGCCCGACGCCCTGGCGACCGGTCGAGGTCGTCGGCGTCTCCACGCCGCGAGCGGAACTGGTCTCGAGGCTCGACCGACGCGTCGAGGCGATGTGGGCGTCGGGCCTCGTCGACGAGACCGCTGCACTGCTCGAGCAGGGGCTGGAGCGCGGTGTCACCGCCGCCCGGGCCATCGGGTACGCGCAGGCGGCGGCGCAGCTCCGGTCGGATCTCACCGAGCCGGAGGCCATCGCCGAGACCCAGCGACTCACGAGACGCTATGCCAGGCGGCAGGTCAGCTGGTTCAAGCGGTACCCCGACATCACGTGGGTGGAGGGCGGGAGTGCCGAAGCGGACGAGTTCGTCCGGCGGACTCGCCCGTAGACTGGTCGGATGTCGTCGACACTCTCCTTCACGAAGGGCCACGGTACGGGCAACGACTTCGTGCTGTACTCCGATCCCGACGGTCGAGAGCCCCTCGACCCGCAACAGATCGCGGCGCTCTGCGACCGACACTTCGGGATCGGCGCCGACGGCGTGATCCGCGCAGTGCGGTCGGAGCACCTCGACGTCGGCGCAGCAGCGCTGGCGGCCGATCCCGCAGCGGAGTGGTTCATGGATTACCACAATGCGGACGGCTCCGTCGCCGAGATGTGCGGCAACGGGATCCGGGTGTTCCTGCACTACCTGCTCGAACGCGGTCTGGTGACCCTGGCCCGCGGTGAGGAGCTCGCCATCGGCACCCGCGCGGGTGTCCGGACGATCGGGTACGACCCGCTCGGGTACGCCGTCGACCTCGGCCGCTGGTCCCTCGACGAGCGGGAGACCCTCGTCCGGGTCAAGGGGCTGCCCGTCGCCCGACCCGGCATCGGGATCGACGTCGGCAATCCGCACATCGTCGTCGCGGTGGCGGACGCCGCGGAACTCGAAGGCGCGGAGCTCGAGTACGTCCCCCAGCTCGACCCCACGCCGCCGCAGGGTGCGAACGTCGAGCTGGTGGTCCCCGGAGAGCCGCTCATCGCCGACGGCGTGGCCCGGATCCGGATGCGCGTGCACGAGCGGGGCAGCGGCGAGACGCTGAGCTGCGGCACCGGCACCGCTGCTGCGGCACTCGCCTTCCGGCACTGGGCCGGAACGGCGGCACCCGACGACTGGCGGGTGGAGGTCCCTGGCGGTGTGCTCGGGGTCCGTATGGTGCAGCGTGAGGACGGCGAGCACGTCGTGCTGGCCGGCCCCGCGACGCTCGTCTACTCGGGCACGATCACGCTCGCCTGACGACGCCGCTCAGCGGTGTTCGCGCCGTCTCGCGTGCAGCACCCGGAAGCCCTTGGCCATCGCCGCTCGGCCCACGTGGAACGACGCCGGCAGCTGCTCCTGGAGCCACTTCTGCAGGGAGTCGGACCCGAGGTTCTTCTGGACGACGAGCCACGCGTCACCGTCGTCCTGGAGTCGTGGAAGCCAGTGCATGAGCAGTCGGTGGAGTTCGTCCTTGCCGACGCGGATCGGTGGGTTGGACCAGACGGTCGCGAACCGGATGTCGTCCGGCACGTCTTCCGGCAGGACGGCGCGGATGTTGTCGAGCCCGAGTCGCTCCGCGTTGATGCGGGTGAGCTGGAGCGCCCGCTGGTTCACGTCGACCGCCCAGACGGTCGCCTCCGGCGAGGCCAGAGCGAGCGACAGGGCGATCGGACCCCAACCGCAGCCGATGTCGAGGAGGTCGCCGGTCGTCGGGGGTGGTGGCGTGTTCGCGAGGAGCACGAGCGTGCCCTGATCGAGGTGCCCGGGGCTGAAGATGCCGCTCGCCGAGACCAGGGATCGGTCGACGCCGCCGAGCTTCGCGGTGATCGGTCTGAGCTGCAACTCGCTCGCGGGTTCGGCGGTGAAGTAGTGCTCGTTCGACATACAGGAACGGTACCGGACCAGGAGGAAGTAGGGTTAACGCGATGAGTAGACCACCGATGGATGCAGCCCACGACCCCGCAGACGACGCCGATGTCGACCCAGGAGCCGGATCGGACGACGTCTCGGTGACCGATCCCGACGACGTGGTGGCGCGGGTGCTCACGAGTGCCGCGTCCCGCTCGAGCGGATACACCCTGTTCGGCAGCGGTGCCGCAGCGCTCCAGACGTCGGACACCACAGGTGGCTCGTCCGACGACGGCGAGCAGTACGACCGCGAGGACCGCCAAGCGCTCCGTCGCGTCGCCGGCCTGTCGACGGAGCTCGAGGACGTCACGGAGGTCGAATACCGGCAGCTCCGTCTCGAGAACGTCGTGATCATCGGTGTCTATCCGCAGGGTGCGTTGCACGACGCGGAGAACTCGCTGCGCGAACTCGCCGCACTCGCCGAGACCGCCGGGGCCGTGGTCCTCGACGGCCTGCTCCAGCGCAAGCCACACCCCGACCCGAGCACCTATCTCGGTCGAGGCAAGGCGCAGGAGCTCAAGGCGATCGTGCAGGCGCTCGGCGCCGACACGGTCATCGCCGACACCGAGCTCGCACCGAGCCAACGACGAGCGCTCGAGGACGCGGTGGGCGTCAAGGTGATCGACCGCACCGCGGTCATCCTCGACATCTTCAGCCAGCACGCGAAGAGCCGTGAGGGCAAGGCGCAGGTCGAACTCGCACAACTCGAGTACCTCCTCCCGCGCCTGCGTGGTTGGGGTGAGTCCATGAGCCGTCAGGCCGGTGGGCAGGTCGGCGGCGCCGGCGCCGGTATGGGCTCGAGGGGGCCCGGTGAGACGAAGATCGAGCTCGACCGCCGACGCATCCACACCCGCATGGCGAAGCTGCGCAAGTCGATCACCGCGATGAAGCCGGCGCGCGAGGCGAAGCGGGCGAACCGACGACGCAACACCGTGCCGTCGGTCGCGATCGCCGGGTACACGAACGCCGGGAAGTCGAGTCTGCTCAACCGCATCACGAAGGCCGGGGTCCTTGTCGAGAACTCCCTGTTCGCGACGCTGGACGCGACCGTCCGACGCAACGAGACCGCCGACGGTCGCGAGTACACGCTCGCCGACACGGTGGGCTTCGTCCGCAACCTTCCGCATCAGCTGGTCGAGGCTTTCCGGTCGACGCTCGAGGAGGTCGCCGACAGCGACGTCATCGTGCACGTCGTGGATGCCGCGCATCCGGACCCCGCGGGTCAGATCGCCACGGTCCGCGACGTGATCGGCGAGGTCGGCGCGCGCCACATCCCGGAACTGGTCGTGTTCAACAAGGCCGACCTCGTGGACGACGGGCAGCTGCTCGTCCTCCGTGGGCTCGTCCCGGACGCCGTGTTCGTCTCCGCCAGGACGGGCGTCGGGATCGACGAGCTGATGGAGCGGATCGAGGCGCTGATCCCGTCGCCCAGCAACGAGGTCAACGTGCTCGTGCCGTTCGACCGCGGTGACCTGGTCACCCTGCTGCACGAACGTGGCAAGGTGCTGTCGACGGACTACGACGAGCGCGGAACCATCGTGCACGCCCTGGTCGGTGCCGAGGTGGCAGCTGCGCTCGCGCCGTTCGCCGAGATCGTCCCCGCACCGGCCGTCACCTCCTGAGGACCCGGCCGTCCGCCGTATCGGTGGGGACTCAGCCGCAGCGGATCCGGACGGCGTCCTTGAGTGCGGTCGCGGTGGCTGCAGGCAACGGGAGCGTCATGATCGCTTCCGGTCCGCCGTCGATGCGCACCACGAGCGGGAAGAGCGTCCCCACCTTGTCCTCCGCCAGCGCATGCGGGTCGCACCGCGTCGGCACGATGCGGACGTCGATCGACTGAGGACCACTGGTCGCATCGACGGTGCGGCCGAGCGGCCACGCCGCAGCGTCGATCGGCGCCGACGCGTCGGGCGCCGGTTTGAGGAGCACCGTGGACCGCAGCTCGACCAGGTCGAGGCGTCCGCGCCGGCCGGTGGGCGTGATGCTGATCGTCAGGACCGCGACGGTCGACGGCCCGGAGCCCTCGAGTCGCACGGAGGACTCGGCGGTGATGTCCGCGATGCGCTCGACGCCCACCACGGTGCACTCGGCGCCGTGCAGACGGGGCAGGACCGCGGAGGGGTCCTCCACTGCTGCGACCGTGACCACGGCACCGTCCTCGAGGTGCAGGGTGATGTCGGCCCGAAGATCTGAGGCAGCCGTGCCGCAGGCAGCCGGGGGAAGCTCCACGGCCAGATCCTTCGTCTGCCCCGCTGGCACGGTCGAGGTCCGGTCCCGGTCGGTGGCTCCGTCGAAGGCGGACCCCGACAGCTCCAGGCCGATGACGACGAGGTCGTCGTCGCTCCCGTTCTCGACGCGGACGATCGCGGAACGGCCGGCGTACTGATCGCGGTTCTGACCCAGCTGCACGGTGACGTCGGTCGGAGGGGACATCGTCGTCGAGGTGCCGTCGGTTGCGGGCGCGCATCCCGCCAGCATGGCGATGCAGAGGAGCGAAGACGCGCTCAGGAGGCCCGCCCGGCGGGACGACCGGCTGGCGTGAGCGTTCAGGCCGGCGTCCATGCGTTCAGCGTAGGACCAGGGTGCGGGATTGGGAACACCTCGCAGTGCCAGGCATTTGGGCCGAGTCGTGCCGTGCCGAACCGACCGTCGCGGCTCAGACGGACACGGGCCGGGGCGATCGTCTGATCGTCCCGGCCCGTCGTCGTCCAGTGGAGTGTCGTCAGACGGTCCGGAGTACCGCGACGACCTTGCCCAGCACCTCGGCGTGGTCGCCGAGGATGGGCTCGAACGCCGAGTTGCGGGGGAGGAGCCAGGTGTGACCGTCGCGCTGACGGAACACCTTCACCGTCGCCTCCTCGTCGAGCATGGCGGCCACGATCTCGCCGTTCTCCGCGGTCTTCTGTTCACGGATGACGACCCAGTCACCGTCGCAGATGGCGGCATCGACCATGGAGTCACCCACGACCTTGAGCATGAAGAGACTGCCCTTCCCGACCAGCTGGCGCGGGAGGGGGAAGATCTCTTCGACCTGCTGCTCCGCCGTGATGGGGATACCGGCGGCGATCCGACCGACGAGCGGCACCATCGCCGCGTCACCGACCGGGGGAGCGGTGTCCGGGTCGCTGCCTTCGACCGCGCTCGGGAGGTCGATGAGCACCTCGATGGCGCGAGGGCGGTTGGGGTCGCGTCGGAGGTACCCGCTGAGTTCGAGCTGACCGAGTTGGTGGGTCACGCTGGAGAGGGACGCGAGCCCGACGGCGTCACCGATCTCGCGCATGCTCGGCGGATACCCCCGCTGTGAGACCGATCGCTGGATGACGTCGAGGATCGCGAGCTGCTTGTCGCTCAGACTCTTCCGCCGCCGGGTGCCGCCGACCTGACGCTCCCGCGCGCCGTCGCCCGCCGTGTTCGCTGCCATCTTCGCTCCTGCCCTGATCGGCTGTCGGTGACCGATGTCGGTGGGTGGTGGTGTACTGCTTCCAACACTCGAAACTGTATCCGCCCCAGCTCGACCAGACAAACATCTGTTCGAGCGTGTCGTCGATTTCCCGGCGCGAAGGTGCGAACACAGGGTTGAGTATTCGAACAATCGAAGATATATTCGGAACACAGGTTCGTATCCGGCCCTCTCGGCCGAGGGCCGGATACGAGTCCTCATCACACGATGAGCACACACTTGGAGGGTTGACATGAGCGCAGCACTGATCGGGTCACACGCAACGGTTTCCACGCGCACCGCGCAGGCACCGGCGTCGGACGCGCGGCCCGCGCGTCGTCTCCGTCTCACACGACGCGGGCGGGTCGTGTTCACCACGCTCGCCGCCATCCCCCTCGTGATCGGCGTCGCGGTCGTCGGCTTGTCAGCCGGCGGAGCTGCAGCCAACACTGCAGCGGCGGGTACGACCTTCAGCTACATCACGGTCGACCCGGGTGAGTCGCTCTGGCAGCTCGCCGAGTCGATCGCCCCGGACGCAGACCCTCGCGATGTGATCGCCGAGATCATGAACCTCAACCAGCTGAGCACCGCCGGCGTCGAGCCCGGACAGCGGCTGGCCATCCCGCAGCGATACGCGGCGGAGTAAGGCACGCGCGAGCTGCTCGTGAGTGGCCCTGAGCGCGGCGACGGCGGGGTACGACTGGCTACGATTGTCGGGTGACTGCTCTCGACGACCTCCCCATCCGCGACGACCTCCGAGGACAGCGTCCGTACGGCGCCCCCCAGGCGCAGGTGCCCGTGGCGCTGAACGTCAACGAGAACACGCATCCCATCCCCGAGGCCGTGGCGCACGACATCGTCGCCTCCCTGGCCTCCGCCGTCCTCACCGTCAACCGCTACCCGGACCGCGAGTTCACGGTCCTCAGGGAGGCCCTGGCCGACTACCTGGGTCACGGCGTCGCTCCGGAACAGATCTGGGCGGGCAACGGCTCGAACGAGGTCCTGCAGCACATCCTGCAGGCGTTCGGCGGACCGGGCCGTTCGCTGCTCGGATTCGTCCCGACGTACTCGATGTACCCATTGCTCGCTGCGGGTGTCGGCACGACGTGGATCCCGGCGGATCGCGACGCTGAGTTCGAGCTCTCACCGGAGACGGCGGCTCGGCAGGTGGCGGAGGCGGACCCCGACCTCGTGTTCCTCTGCTCGCCGAACAACCCGACCGGCACGCCGCTCTCGCTGGAGACCGTCGCCGCGGTGTACGAGGCGTCGCGGGGCATGGTCGTCGTCGACGAGGCGTACGCGGAGTTCGCGCACGATGACGAGGAGAGCGCCCTGCGCCTGCTCGAGGGTCGGCCCCGACTCATCGTGTCGCGGACGATGAGTAAGGCGTTCGCCTTTGCCGGTGTCCGACTCGGCTACCTCGCTGCGGATCCGGCCGTCGTGGACGCCCTCCGCCTGGTCCGGCTGCCGTATCACCTGAGTGCGCTGACCCAGGCCGCGGCGACAGCTGCGCTGCGGCACGCCGACGAGATGCTGGCGATGGTCGACGACATCCGCACCCAACGGGATCGCCTGGTGGTCGAACTCGGGCGCCTCGGCTACGACCCGAGGCGGAGCGGCGCGAACTTCGTCCTCTTCGGCGGCGTCGCCGACCCACACGCCGCCTTCGAGGCGCTCCTGGAACGAGGTGTCCTCATCCGCGACGTCGGCATCCCGAACCACCTTCGGGTCACCGCGGGTACCGAGGCCGAGACGACCGCGTTCCTGGAGGCGCTGGCCGCCATCAGCCCGGCGTAGTGCCCTCGACCGGCGTGCGGGTGTCCCGCGCGCCGGCTCCGTTCACGGAAGCCGCGAGACGGCCTCCTCCGCGGCGACCCAGGGCAGCATCGCGCACTTGACGCGGGCGATGTAGCGCGAGACACCTCCGAAGGCCGCGGCATCGCCGAAGCGCTCTTCATCGAACTGCAGGGTGCCGCGCGAACGGATGACCGTGCGGAACTCGTCGATGAGCGTCTGCAGCTCGCCGGGGGTGAGGCCGGGCGCGAGGTCGCTCAGGCAGGAACTGGACGCCTGGGAGATCGAGCAGCCGTGCCCTTCCCAGGCGATCGCCCGGAGGCTGCCGTCGGACTCGAGGTGGAGCTGCAGGGTCACCTCGTCGCCGCAGGTGGGGTTGAGCTGATGCGATTCGGCTGCGGGCGCGTCCTGCAGCCCGAACCCGTGCCGCTGTCGGGCGTGGTCGAGGATGAGCTCCTGGTACAGGCTCTCGAGACCGCTCATCGGCCCACTCCGAAGAACGGACCGACGAGTGCGGCGGCGTCCAGGAACGCGTCGATCTCGGACTCGAGCGTGTAGAGGTAGCTGCTGGCGCGCGTCGAAGCCGTCAGGCCGAGCCTGCGGTGCAGCGGCTGGGCACAGTGGTGCCCCACGCGCACTGCGATCCCGCGATCGTCGAAGAACTGCCCGACGTCGTGCGCGTGCACACCCGCGACCTCGAAACTCGCGAGACCGGCACGGGGAGAGCCCGGAGGAGGGCCGATCAGACGGACTCCGGGGACGGCGGCGAGTCCGGCCGCGAGTCGCTGACCATACGCGGCCTCGGTGGCATGGATGCGGTCCATGCCGACCCCCTCCAGGAATCGGACCGCGCTCGCGAGCGCGATCGCCTGCGAGACCGGCTGGGTCCCGGCCTCGAACCGCTGGGGTGCCGGCAGGAACTCAGCGCCGTCCAGCGTGACGGTCGTGATCATCGATCCGCCCGTGAGGAAGGGGGGAAGCGCGTCGAGCAACGCACGGCGACCCCAGAGGGCACCGATGCCGTTCGGGCCCAGCATCTTGTGGCCGGAGAACACGAGGAAGTCGACGCCGAGTTCCGTGACGTCGACCGGGAGGTGCGGCACCGACTGGCAGGCGTCGAGCACCGTGAGCGCGCCGACGCGCTGGGCGAGGGCGACGAGCTCGGCGACGGGGGCGATCGCGCCGGTCACGTTCGACACGTGCGCGAAGGCGAGGATCCGCGTGCGTTCGCCGATGACGGCGGCGGCGTGGTCCGTGGAGAGGACACCGTCGTCGTCGACGGGCAGATGACGGAGGGTTGCGCCCGTCCGTGCGGCGAGCTGCTGCCAGGGGATGAGGTTCGCGTGGTGTTCGAGTTCCGTGACGACGATCTCGTCGCCGGGCCCGAGACGGAACCGCTCGGCCGCTGCGCCGCCGAGTCCGGCGCTCGCGTTCCCGATCGCCCCGGCGATGATGTTGAGGGCGGCTGTGGCACCGGACGTCCACACGAGCTCGCGCTCGTCCGCACCGATGAATGCTGCGACCGTCGCCCGTGCGTCCTCGAAGGATTCGGTCGCCTCCGCGGCCAGGAGATGGGCGCCGCGATGGACCGCTGCGTTCTCATGGGTCGCGAAGTGCCGTTCGGCGTCGAGGACCTCGGTCGGACGCTGGGAGGTGGCGCCTGAGTCCAGGTACACGAGCGGGTGCCCGTTCATCTCGCGGGCGAGGATCGGGAACCGCTCCCGGAGGGCGCCGATCTCCGCCTGGTCGAGAGCGGCGGCCGGCGTGGTGCTGAGTGAGGAAGTCATGACCTCTCAACGATAGGCGTCGTGTCGGACGGCTGCTCCCGGATGACGTGACGACCACCGCCGTCCGACACACGGCGTGTGACGCTCACGCCCTCGATACACTGGAACGCATGACCACGCAGCAGCGAACGGCCCGGATCCAGCGCGCGACGAGCGAGTCCAGCATCGAGCTGGAACTGGACCTCGACGGCACCGGAACGAGCAGCATCGAGACCTCCGTCCCGTTCTATGACCACCTGCTCACGGCGTTCGCGAAGCACTCGCTGACGGACCTGACCGTGCGCGCGACCGGCGACGTCGACATCGACGTCCACCACACGGTCGAGGACGTCGGCATCGCCCTCGGGCAGGCGATCCGTCAGGCGCTCGGCGCCAAGTCGGGGATCTCACGCTATGGCGACGCCCTCGTCCCGCTCGACGAGGCGCTCGTCCAGGCCGTGGTCGACATCTCCGGCCGCCCGTACCTCGTCCACGGGGGTGAGCCTGCCGGGTTCGAGTTCCACTTGATCGGCGGACACTTCACCGGGTCGATGGTGCGTCACGTCTTCGAGGCGATCACCTTCAACGCCGGTCTCACGGTGCACGTCAACGTGCTCGCCGGCCGCGACCCGCACCACATCGCCGAGGCGGAGTTCAAGGCGTTCGCGCGTGCCTTCCGTCAGGCGAAGGCGCTGGATCCGCTGGTCCAGGGCATCCCGTCGACGAAGGGTTCGCTGTGACGGCGCGCCCCTCGGTGGTCGTCCTCGACTACGGTTCCGGCAACGTCCACTCCGCCGTGAAGGCACTCGAGCTCGCCGGCGCCGATGTCGTCCTGACGGGGGACCGCAAGGCCGCCCAAGCCGCAGACGGACTCGTCGTCCCGGGTGTCGGCGCCTTCGACGCGGTCATCGGCGCCCTGCGTTCCTCCCACGGCGACGAGGTCATCGACCGCCGTCTCGCCGGAGGTCGACCGGTCCTCGGCATCTGCGTGGGCATGCAGGTCATGTTCGAGCGCGGCGTGGAACGTGGCTCCGAGGCCGAGGGGCTCGGCGAGTGGCCGGGCGCCGTCACCGAACTCACCGCACCGGTGCTGCCGCACATGGGCTGGAACACGGTCGCGCCGGACGCCGGCTCGGTCCTCTTCGACGGCCTGGCCGACGAGCGGTTCTACTTCGTCCACTCCTACGCGGCCCAGTCCTGGACCCTGGAGGTCATGCCGCCGTTCCCCGAGCCACGCCTCACCTGGGCGACCCACGGGGTGCCCTTCCTGGCCGCCGTCGAGAACGGTCCGTTGTCGGCGACGCAGTTCCACCCCGAGAAGTCGGGCACCGCCGGGATCCGCCTCCTGTCCAACTGGCTCGGCACCCTGTAGCCCGACTAGGATCAGGTGTTTGTGCCACGAGGCATCCTGTGCGCCGATGCCCGACGGGCTCGCAGCTTCCGAAGAGACGGTGGATCATGAACGAGTTCAACACGACGGCCGGCCTCACCCTGCTGCCGGCGATCGACATCGTGGACGGGAAGGCCGTCCGCCTGACGCGCGGCGAGGCCGGCTCCGAGACCAACTACGGGGAACCCGTCGATGCGGCTCTGGACTGGGCCCGCCAGGGCGCTGAGTGGATCCACCTCGTCGACCTCGACGCCGCGTTCGGCCGGGGCGACAACCGTGCGATCATCCGGAAGGTCATCTCGAAGGCTCGTGGGGTGAACATCGAACTCTCCGGCGGCATCCGCGACGACGCCTCGCTGGAGCAGGCGCTGGAGACGGGCGTCAAGCGCGTGAACCTCGGAACCGCGGCGCTCGAGAACCCCGAATGGGCGGCGAGTGTGATCGCCCAGTATGGCGAGGCGATCGCCGTCGGTCTCGACGTCCGGGGGACGACCCTCGCGGCCCGTGGGTGGACGCAGGACGCCGGCGACCTCTGGACCGTGCTCGACCGCCTCGAGGAGGCGGGCTGCGCCCGGTACGTCGTGACCGACGTGACCAAGGACGGGACGATGCAGGGCCCGAACATCGAGCTGCTCCGACAGGTGATCGACCGCACCGACCGTCCGGTCGTGGCCTCCGGCGGGATCTCGAGCCT
The DNA here is from genome assembly GCF_030209505.1 of Plantibacter sp. LMC-P-059a. Taxonomy (NCBI): domain Bacteria; kingdom Bacillati; phylum Actinomycetota; class Actinomycetes; order Micrococcales; family Microbacteriaceae; genus Plantibacter; species Plantibacter sp. LMC-P-059a. Next base: position 457,894 of record NZ_JARVRZ010000003.1, read on the forward strand.
CGACGACCTGGTCGCCCTGCGCGAGCTCGTCCCGTTCGGCCTCGAAGGGGCGATCATCGGCAAGGCGCTGTACAACGGTGCCTTCACCCTGGCCGAGGCGCTGGATGTCTCCGGCAACTGAGGACGGTCCTGAACCCGACCACCGCCACTCGACGCCGGGTGGCGCCGATTCCGCGGGCCAGCCCTGGGCCGGTCGACGGTTCCAGCAGAACGCGAGCTCGGGCGACGACGGCAGCGCGCCGGAACGCCTGATCGAGTCCCTGCGGCGGTTCCGCGCCGGCGAGGTCGGTGAGGCGGAGGTCGTCGACGCCTTCCGGGACTCACGACTGCTCATCCCGCTCGTGGCGCACCTCGGCGAGGCCGGGAGCAACGAGCACGGTCAGCTGGTGGACAAGTCGCAGGAGCTGTCGATCGTGACCGTGACCGGCCCCGACGGTCGGACCGTCCTCCCAGTGTTCAGCTCGGTGGGGGCCATGTCCGCCTGGAACGGCACGGCGCGGCCGATCCCCGCCGACGGTGTCCGGGTCGCGCTGGCCGCCGCGAGTGAGCAGACCGACGTCGTGGTGCTCGATCCGACGTCGACGACGGAGTTCGCCATCCGTCGGCCGGCGCTCTGGGCGATCGCGCAGTCCCAGCCCTGGACGCCCAGCTTCAGCGACGAATCCGTTCGGCACGCGTTCGAACGTTCGATCGAACCGGAACTCGCGGTCGTGACCGTGCGGCTGCGTGCCGGTGATCCCGAGGCGAAGCTGGCCGGATCCGAGCTCGTGGTCGAACTCGGACTGCTGCAGGGCCTGACCCAGCAGGAACTCGACGCGGTACTCGCCCGCCTCGCCCAGCGGTGGGCGGCCGACGAGACGATCGCCACCCGGGTGGATTCACTCGCCGTCTCGCTCCGTCCAGCAGACTGACCGTCCCGCTCGCCGACCGTCCTCCGGCCGGCGAGACGGGAACCGGATCAGGTGACCGGGCCGGTCCACTTCTCGCCGGGCCCCTTGCCGATGGGGTCCTGGATGGTCGAGGCCTCCCGGAAGGCGAGCTGCAGCGAACGCAGGCCGTCGCGCAGCGAACGGGCGTGCATGTCGCTGATCTCCGGAGCCCCTGCGGTGATGAGGCCGGCGAGGGCGTTGATCAGCTTCCGTGCCTCGTCGAGGTCGGTCTGGGCGTCGGGGGCGTCGGCGAGGCCGCACTTGACCGCTGCGGCGCTCATGAGGTGCACGGCGGCGGTGGTGATGACCTCGACGGCGGGGACGTCCGCGATGTCGCGGGTGGCCTGATCGGCTCCTCCCGACTCGTCGTCGTGGTCGTAGGGGCTGGTGGTGTTGTTCACGTGGATCCTCTGTTAGACTCGTGCGGTGCTCCGAGACATGTCTCGGTACGAAAGAGGAGATTCTCCCACCCGCGCTTGACCGCTTCATTAGGTTACCGGGTTGTCACGCTCCGCCCGACGCTTCACGGCTTCGGGTAGCAAGGGCGTGGTGCCTTCCGGCACGGTGTTCATGAACACCGCACGGAGGTACGGGTGTGTGGTGAACCGAATTCGTCGCGTCGCAGGTATCTGACCTGCCGTGTGGCATCCCACCCAGTCAGAGGAGCTCCGCATCAGCGATCCCCGTACCAATGACCGTATCCGCGTCCCGGAGGTCCGACTCGTCGGTCCCGGCGGAGAACAGGTCGGCGTCGTCAAAATCGAGGTCGCCCTTCGCCTCGCGCAGGAAGCGGATCTCGACCTCGTCGAGGTCGCACCCAACTCCAAGCCGCCCGTCGCGAAGATCATGGACTACGGCAAGTTCAAGTACGAGGCTGCGCAGAAGGCCAAAGAGGCCCGGCGCAACCAGGCGAACACCATCCTCAAAGAGGTCCGGTTCCGCCTCAAGATCGATCAGCACGACTACGAGACCAAGCGCAAGCGCGCCGAGGGCTTCCTCAAGGCCGGCGACAAGGTGAAAGCCATGATCCAGTTCCGCGGCCGCGAGCAGTCCCGCCCAGAGCAGGGCGTCCGCCTGCTCCAGAAGTTCGCCGAGGACGTGTCCGAGTGGGGCACCGTCGAGTCCACCCCGATGGTCGACGGCCGCAACATGGTGATGGTCGTCGGGCCGCTCAAGAACAAGTCCGAGGCCAAGGCCGAAGCCAACGCACAACGTGCGGCATCGAAGGCACGTCCGGCTGAAGCCGACGAAGCCTCCGAGGCCGCTCCGGTGGAGTCATCCACCGACGAGAACCGATAAGAAACGAGGAATCCCATGCCGAAGCAGAAGACCCACTCCGGGGCCAAGAAGCGATTCAAGGTCACCGGCAGCGGCAAGCTGATGAAGCAGCAGGCCGGTATGCGACACAACCTGGAGAGCAAGTCCAGCCGTCGCACCCGTCGCCTGAACCAGGACCAGGTGCTGGCGCCCGCCGACGCCAAGGTCATGAAGAAGCTGCTCGGTCGCTAGACCGTTTACCCGTAAGGAACTAGGAACATGGCAAGAGTCAAAAGGGCGGTCAACGCTCACAAGAAGCGTCGCGTCATCCTCGAGCGCGCCGCCGGTTACCGCGGTCAGCGTTCGCGTCTGTACCGCAAGGCCAAGGAGCAGGTCACTCACTCCCTCGTCTACTCGTACCGTGACCGTCGTGCGCGCAAGGGTGACTTCCGTCGCCTCTGGATCCAGCGCATCAACGCTGCGTCGCGCGCCAACGGCATGACGTACAACCGCTTCATCCAGGGTCTCGGCCTCGCCGGTATCGAGGTCGACCGTCGCATGCTCGCCGAGCTTGCTGTGCACGAGCCCGCCACGTTCGCGGCGCTCGTCGCCTCGGCCAAGGCCGCGCTGCCCGCCGACACCTCGGCGCCGAAGGTCTCCGCCTAGTCGGAAGCCCTGCGCTCGTCCTCGGACGTGTTCGAACGGCCCGATCCCTCAGGGGATCGGGCCGTTTCGTCTGTCCGGAGCCCGCGCCCTAGGATGGGTGCGTGCTTGACAATCCGCGGTCCCCGCGCGTCCGATCCGTCGCCAAGCTCGCCAAGCGTCCGGCGAGACAGGAGACCGGCCTGTTCCTCCTCGAAGGACCACAGGCGGTGTCGGAGGCCCTGCAGTTCCGGCCAGACCTGATCCTCGAGCTGTACGCAACGCCGACGGCGCTCGAGCGGTACACCGAGATCGCCGCCGCCGCGTCCGCCGCTGGCCTCGAGATCGAGTTCGTCACCGAGCAGGTGCTCGAGTCGATGGCGGACACCGTCACGCCGCAGGGGTTCATCGCCGTCGCGCAGCAGTTCCCGACCTCCATCAAGGACATCTTCGCCGGGGAGCCGCAGCTCGTCGTCGTCCTGGAGGAGGTCCGCGACCCGGGCAACCTCGGGACGATCATCCGGGCGGCCGACGCCGCCGGAGCCGACGCGGTCGTCCTCAGCGGACGCACCGTCGACCTCTACAACCCCAAGGTCGTGAGGTCGACGACCGGTTCGCTGTTCCACCTGCCCGTCGCCGTGGGTGTCGAGCTGCCCGCCGTCCTCGAGCGCGCGCGTGCCGCGGGTCTGCAGACGCTCGCGGCGGACATCAAGGGTGGAGACCTGTTGGTGGCGCGGTCCGAGGGCGTGCTCGCGCAGCCGACGGCCTGGGTGTTCGGCAATGAGGCCAGGGGACTCACCGATGAGCACCTGGCACTGGTCGACCGTGCGGTTACGGTTCCGATCTACGGCCGGGCCGAGAGCATGAACCTCGCGACGGCGGCGTCGGTCTGCGTGTTCGAGAGCGCGTTCGCCCAGCACGCCTGACCACGGTCTGTGACGATCGGCGAGGTTACGAAACGGTAACCGTAGCGCTTCCGTCATGCGCTTGAAACACGCGGTCACCTAGTTTGGGTTACATGGAGCCAACAGCGTCCCCGAACTCCGGCCCGACGGAACCCGAAGCCCCGTCGTCGCTCGGATCCGCCGGAGCATACGAGACCACCAGCAATCCGATTCAGGCGGGCCGGGGTGAGCCGCTCGTCGTCATGGAGGACGTCGAGAAGCACTATGGCGACTTCCATGCGCTGAAGCGCATCAACCTCACCGTCAACAAGGGCGAGGTCGTCGTCGTGATCGGGCCGTCCGGTTCCGGCAAGTCGACCCTGTGCCGCACGATCAACCGACTCGAGACGATCACCTCGGGGGAGATCCGGATCGACGGCAAGAAGCTGCCGGAGGAGGGCAAGCAGCTCGCCGAGCTGCGCGCGGACGTCGGCATGGTGTTCCAGTCGTTCAACCTGTTCGCCCATAAGACCATCCGCGAGAACGTCACGCTCGGCCCGATCAAGGTGCGCAAGCAGAAGAAGCGCGACGCCGACGATGCGGCGAAGGTGCTCCTCGAGCGCGTCGGCATCGGCGTGCAGGCCGACAAGCTGCCCGCGCAGTTGTCCGGCGGACAGCAGCAGCGCGTCGCCATCGCCCGAGCCCTCGCCATGAAGCCCAAGGTCATGCTCTTCGACGAGCCCACTTCGGCACTCGACCCCGAGATGATCAACGAGGTGCTCGACGTGATGGTGCAACTCGCCAGCGAGGGCATGACGATGATCGTCGTCACCCACGAGATGGGCTTCGCGAGGAAGGCTGCCGACCGCGTGGTCTTCATGGCCGACGGGGAGATCCTCGAGGACACCGACCCGGAGTCGTTCTTCACGAACCCGCAGTCGGAGCGCGCGAAGGACTTCCTGTCGAAGCTCCTCACCCACTGACCCATCCGACTCCGGATCGCGCTCCCCGCGCGGCGACCCGGAACTGACCAACCGATCGGCCCGTCCCGGGCACCAAGGAAGGAAGGACAACATGCGCAAGAGGCTCATGTTCATCACCGCGGGAGTCGCTGCAGCAGCGCTCGCGCTCAGCGGGTGCAGCGGCGGCGACGCCGGCACCGGATCGACCGACGGCGCGTCCGATGGCGGCGCGCTCTTCGAAGTCGCCTCCGACGTCCAGCTCGAGGGCAGCCCCACCTACGACGCGATGGTGAAGGCCGACAAGGTCCGCATCGGCGTGAAGGAGGACCAGCCCGGTCTCGGGTACCTCGACGCGGCCACCGGTGAACGCTCAGGCTTCGACGTCGAGATGGCGACGTGGATCGCCGCATCGCTCGGCTTCGACGCCGACAAGATCGAGTTCAAGGCGATCCCGAGCGCGAACCGCGAGTCGGCGATCGTGAACGGCGACATCGACTACTACGTCGGGACGTACTCCATCACCGACAAGCGCAAGGAGCAGATCGACTTCGCCGGTCCGTACTTCGAGACCGGCCAGGGTCTGCTCGTCGCAGCGGACAACGACGACATCAAGGGCGAGGACGACCTCGCAGGCAAGACCGTCTGCTCGGCGACCGGTTCCACGCCCATCCAGAACATCAAGGACAACTTCCCCGACACCAAGACGGAGGAGTTCGACACCTACTCGCAGTGTGTCGAGGCGCTGAACGACGGCAAGGTCGACGCGGTCACCACCGACCAGGCCATCCTCATCGGGTACGCGGCACAGTTCCCCGACGACCTCAAGGTCGTCGGCGAGCCGTTCAGCACCGAGCTCTACGGCATCGGTCTCCCGAAGGGTGACGACGCGCTCCGCCACTTCATCAACACGATGTTCACCGATGGCGGCGACACCTGGACCAAGATCTACGACGCCACCCTCGGCGCCTCGGGCACCAAGGTGACCCAGCCGGCGGTCGACGACTACTAAGCAGCGCCCCGGGCGGCCACGCACCAGTGGCCGTCCGGGGGAGCTGTCCCGTCGACTCCGCCCAGGCGCCCGCCACGGGCGTCCCCCTCCCGAAAGGCGTGCGCGACATGAACGTCCTGCTCGACAATCTCGACCTCTTCGTCACCGGCTTCCGCAACACCCTGTTGCTGTTCGTGGTGTCGGGGTTCTTCGCGCTCGTGCTCGGCACCATCGTCGGTGCGATGCGGGTCTCGCCGGTGCCCGCCATGCGCCTGTTCGGCACCGTGTACGTCAACACGGTGCGCAACACCCCGCTCACCCTCATCCTCTTCTTCTTCGCCTTCGGCTACCCCAAACTCGGGCTCCCGGAAGTGAGTTACACCACGCTCGCCATCATCGGCCTGAGCCTCTACACCGCGACCTACGTCGCCGAGGTCCTGCGTTCCGGCGTCAACACGGTGCCGATCGGCCAAGCCGAGGCCGCCCGTGCGATCGGCCTGCCGTTCGGGCAGACCATGACGCTCGTCATCCTCCCGCAGGCGTTCCGTGCGGTGCTGCCGCCGCTGTTCAGCGTGCTGATCGCCCTGCTCAAGAACACCACCGTCGCAGCGGGCTTCTCCGTCGCCGAAGCCGGTGCCATCCGCGCGAACCTGTCCGAGCGCGGTGAGCCGCTCCTCATCGGCCTGCTGTGGGTGGCCCTCATCTTCGTCGCCCTCGTGTCGCTCCTGTCCCTCGCCCAACGGGCCTTCGAGAAGAAGTGGAGGATCGCGCGATGAGCTCCGTCCTGTTCGACACCCCCGGCCCGAAGGCCGTCGTCCGCTACCGGTGGATCGGCGTCGCCACCGTCCTCGTCGTCGCCGGCATCCTCGCCTTCATCGTCTTCCGGTTCATCGAGACCGGGCAGTTCACCGCCTCGAAGTGGAAGCTCTTCACCTTCCCCCGCGTGTGGGAGCAGATCCTCCAGGCGACGGGTGCGACGCTGTCCGCCTTCGCGGTCGCCGCCGTCTGCAGTGTCGTCCTCGGACTGGTGCTGGCGATCGGTCGACTGTCGGACCACAAGATCATCAACGTCCCGTTCACGATCTTCATCGAGTTCTTCCGGGCCGTCCCGGTCCTGATCCTCATGATGCTCATGTACTACGGGCTGCCGCCCCTCGGCTTCACCTTCGTGACGCCGTTCGTCGCCGTCGCGATCGCGCTGACGCTGTACAACGGCGCGGTGTTCTCCGAGATCTTCCGGGCGGGCATCGAGTCGTTGCCGAAGGGGCAGGGGGAGGCCGCGTACGCGATCGGGCTGCGCAAGTCCTCCGTCCTCCGCCTCATCCTGTTCCCGCAGGCGATCCGGGCGATGCTGCCCGTCATCATCGCGCAGCTCGTGGTCGCGCTCAAGGACACGGCGCTCGGGTTCCTCATCACCTACCAGGAACTCCTGTACCTGGCGAAGCAGTTCGGGTCGCAGGCGCTGTACGGCAGCCCGATCATCCCGTCGATCATCGTGATGGGCTCGATCTACATCGTGCTCTGCCTCATCCTGTCGGGTGTCGCCAAGATCGTCGAGGTGCGCACGCGTCGTTCCCCGCGGACGCCGAAGGAGCAGGCCGCTCCCGAGGTCACGACGACCCAGCTGATCGGCGTGCAGTTCGGGGATCAGACGGGACGCCCCACACCCTGACGGCGGAGGCTGGGTGCGCTGCACCCGGTCGCGCCGCGGGGCGGGCGCCTGGGTAGACTTGGCTCTCGTGTCCGACGCATCCCCAATCTCCGAACCAGCGGTGAACGCTGCGGTCGATGCCGCTCTCGAAGCGATCGCCGCAGCCACCGACTCGGCCGCCCTGAAAGCGGTCCGATCAGCCCACGCCGGCGAGGCTTCACCGCTCGCCGCCCTCAACGGGTCGCTCCGCAGCGTGCCGAACGACCAGAAGGCCGCGCTCGGCAAGTTGGTCGGTCAGGCTCGTGGCCGGGTCGCCAAGGCGTTGAGCGCTCGCGAGGACGAGATCCTCGCCGCCGAGACGGAGGCACGGCTCGCGGCCGAGACGATCGACGTCACCGCGGTTCCGCTGCGGCGTTCGGTCGGTGCCAGGCACCCGCTCACCCTGTTGCAGGACCGGGTGTCGGACATCTTCGTCGGCATGGGGTGGGAGATCGCCGAGGGGCCGGAGGTCGAGAGCGAATGGTTCAACTTCGACGCCCTGAACTTCGACGCCGACCACCCGGCGCGTGCCATGCAGGACACCTTCTTCGTGGAGCCGCTCGAGTCGCACCTCGTCCTCCGCACCCACACCTCACCGGTCCAGGTGCGCTCGTTGCTCGAGCGTGAGCTGCCCGTCTACGTCCTCGCACCGGGCCGGGTGTACCGCACGGACGAACTCGACGCCACCCACACGCCCGTCTTCATGCAGTTCGAGGGTCTCGCCGTCGACAAGGGGCTCACGATGGCGCATCTCCGCGGCACGCTCGACCACTTCGTGAAGAGCGTCTTCGGCGACGATGCGAAGGTACGACTCCGCCCCAGCTACTTCCCGTTCACCGAGCCGAGCGCCGAGCTCGACTTCTGGCACCCGACCTTCAAGGACGGCCCGCGCTGGATCGAGTGGGGTGGGTGCGGCATGATCAACCCGAACGTGCTCCGCTCGGCGGGGATCGACCCGGACGTCTATTCGGGCTTCGCCTTCGGGATGGGCGTCGAGCGCGGGCTGATGCTCCGCGACGGTGTGCAGGACATGCGAGAGATGGTGGAGGGCGACGTCCGCTTCTCCCAGCAGTTCGGGATGGTGGTGTAGTCGTGCGTGTTCCATTGAGCTGGCTCGGGGAGTTCGTCGAACTCGCCCCGGGGACCACCCCCGAGGACGTCCACGCGGCCCTCGTCCGTGTCGGGCTCGAGGAGGAGGACATCCACGTCTTCGAGCTGACCGGCCCCATCGTGGTCGGCGAGGTGCTCGAATTCGTCGAGGAGCCCCAGTCGAACGGGAAGACCATCCGCTGGTGCCAGGTGCGCGTCGCCGAGGGCGACGACGAGGGTGCCGTGCGCGGCATCGTCTGCGGTGCCGGCAACTTCTTCGTCGGCGACCAGGTCGTCGTCACCCTGCCGGGTGCCGTGCTGCCCGGCCCGTTCCCGATCGCGGCGCGGAAGACCTACGGTCACGTGTCCGACGGCATGATCGCCTCCGCCCGCGAGCTCGGCCTCGGTGAGGACCACGACGGCATCCTGCGGCTCTCGACGATCGGTGTGGAGGCGCCCGTCGGCACGGACGCCATCGCGCTGCTCGGTCTCGACGACGCCGCGGTCGAATTGAACGTCACGCCCGACCGCGGCTACGCGTTCTCCATCCGTGGGGTGGCCCGCGAGTACTCGCACGCGACGGGCGCTCCGTTCCGCGACCCGGCGTCGAGTGTGCCTGAGGCCTTCACGACCGAGCTCGACGGGTTCCCGGTCACGATCGACGACGCGGCTCCGATCCGAGGCCGCGTCGGTTCGAGCGTCTTCGTGACGCGCGTGGTGCGGGAGGTCGACCCGAGCCGGCCGACGCCGCCCTGGATGGTGGCGAGACTGAAGCTCGCGGGCATCCGCTCGGTGTCGCTCGTCGTCGACATCACGAACTACGTCATGCTCGAGCTCGGACAGCCGATCCACGGCTACGACCTCGACACGCTCACCGGCGGCATCGTCGTACGACGCGCACGGGCGGGGGAGACCTTCGTCACCCTCGACGGCCAGGAACGGACGCTGCACGGGGAAGACCTCCTCATCACGGACGACTCCGGCCCGATCGGCCTGGCGGGCGTCATGGGCGGCCTCGCCACCGAGATCACCGACGCCACCCGGAACGTCCTCATCGAAGCGGCGAACTTCGATCAGGTGTCCATCGCCCGGAGTGCGCGTCGGCACAAGTTGCCGAGCGAGGCGTCCAAGCGCTTCGAGCGGGGCGTCGACCCGCAGGTCGCGGTCGCGGCGGCCGGTCGTGTCGCGCAGTTGCTCGTCGACCTCGCGGGCGGTCGCCCGGACGCGCTCGGCTCGACCGTGGCCGCCGCCGACGATCGTGAGGCGATCCTGCTTCCCGACGGGTACATCAACGGCCTCGTCGGTGTCGACTTCGGGTCGGACGAGACCCGTTCGGCCCTCGCCGAGATCGGCGCGGTCGTCGCAGCCACCGACGGCGGACTCCTCGTGACCCCGCCCAGTTGGCGCCACGACATCACCGGCAAGGAGGATCTCGCGGAGGAGGTCGCCCGCATCCTCGGGTACGACCGCATCCCGTCCGTGCTCCCGGTCGCCCCTCCCGGACGCGGGCTCACCCGCTCGCAGCGACTCCGTCGGGGCGTCGCCGACGCGCTCGCCTACGGCGGCGCGACCGAGGTCCTGTCCTACCCGTTCGTCTCGGCCGAGGAGAACGCCCGGTTCGGAACCGCACAGCCAGGGGAACTCCCGTCGGTGAAGCTCGCGAACCCGCTCGACGCCAAGGCTCCCTATCTCCGGGCGTCGATGTTGCCCGGACTCCTCACGGTCGCCCACCGCAACGTCTCGCGCGGCCTGACCGACCTGTCGATCTTCGAGCTCGGGTCGGTGTTCCGTCCGGCTCGACACGGCGCGTTCGGTCAGTCGGTGTTGCCGGAGGGTGCGGCCCGACCATCGGACGAGCAGCTCGATGAACTCGAAGCGGGCGTCCCGGCACAGCCACGTCACCTCGGCTTCCTCGCGGTCGGCAACAGTGTGCCGAAACAACCGGGTCAGCCGGCGGTCGCCGCCGGGATCGCCGAGGCGCTCGAGGCCGTCCAGGCCGTGGCCGTCGCGACCGGTGTCGACATCACGGTGTCCCAGGGCGCACACCAGGCGATGCACCCTGGTCGTGCTGCGGCCTTGCACGTCGGCGACGTGCTGGTCGGCTACGCGGGTGAGTTGCACCCCCAGGTCGCCGAGGCGGCCAACCTGCCCCGCGTCGTCGCCGTCGCGGAACTCGATCTCGACCGCATCATCGCCCTCGGCGACGCGGTGCCCGAGGCGGTCGGCGTCCGGACGCTGCCTGCGGCGACGCAGGACCTGTCGCTGCTCGTGCCCGAGACGGTCGCCGCTGGCGCCGTACTCGAGACCGTGAGGGACGGCGCTGGATCGCTGCTGGAGCAGATCCGCCTCGTCGACGACTACCGGGGCACGGGGGTGCCGACCGGGAGCAAGAGTCTCACCTTCGCGTTGCGCTTCCGAGCATCCGACCGCACGCTGACGGCTGCAGAGGCGAGCGATGCGAAGCTCGCCGGCGCGGCGGCGGCAGCCGAGCGGTTCGGCGCGAGCATCCGCGACTGAGTCGGTCCAGGACAGACGAAGCGGCCCCGCGGATCGATGATCTGCGGGGCCGCGTCCGTCGCCCGGGACTCAGTCGCGGAAGGTCTCGATCGAGGCGCCGAGCGTGATGAGTCGCTCCTGCAGTTGTTCGTACCCACGAGCGATGATGTCGACGTTCCGCAGGACGCTCGTCCCCTTCGCCGCGAGCATGGCCAACAGGATGACGACGGCGGGTCGGAGTGCGGGCGGGCAGCTCACCTCGGCTCCGGACCAGTGCGTCGGACCGGAGACGTCGATGCGGTGCGGGTCGCGCAAGCGGACGTTCGCCCCGAGGCGCGTGAGGTCGGTGAGGTGGATCGCCCGACCCTCGTAGACCCAGTCGTGGATGAGGGTGTCGCCCTCGGCGCACGCGGCGATGACGGCGAAGAACGGCAGGTTGTCGATGTTCAGTCCGGGGAACGGCATCGGGTGGATCTTGTCGATCGGTGCGTGCAGCTTCGACGGGTGCACGGTGACGTCCACGAGCCGGGTGCGACCGTTCGCCGCCGGGTACTCGGGGGAACGGGTGTGACGCAGGCCCATTTCCCCGAGCGTGGCCAGTTCGATCTCCATGAACTCGATCGGGACCCGTGTGACGGTGATCTCCGAATCGGTGACGATCCCGGCAGTCAGCAGGCTCATCGCCTCCACCGGGTCCTCGCTCGGCCAGTAGTCCACGTCCTCGTTGATGACGCTGCGGCCCGTGATCCTGAGGGTCGTGCTGCCGATGCCGTCGATGGTGATGCCGAGGAGCTCGAGGTAGAAGCAGAGGTCCTGCACCATGTAGTTCGGGCTGGCGTTGCGGATGGTCGTGACCCCGTCCCGGACGGCGGCGGCCATGATCGCGTTCTCGGTGACGGTGTCGCCGCGTTCGGTCAGCACGACGGTCAGTTCCTCGGGCACATCGGGAGCGACGGTGGCCTGGTACCACCCGGCCGTTGCCTCGATGGACAGGCCGAAGGGCCGCAGGGCGATGAGGTGGGGTTCGACCGTGCGCGTTCCGAGGTCGCAGCCGCCGGCGTAAGGCAGGGCGAAGGTGTCGTATCGGCCGAGCAACGGGCCGAGGAACATGAGCACGCTGCGGGTCCGTCGTCCGGCGTCCTCGTCGATGCTCTCGAGCGAAAGGTCGTCGGGCACGTGGATCTCCACGTCCTGGCCGTCGGGCGACCACACGACGGAGACGCCGAGACTGCGCAGGACGTCGATGATGCGGTCGACCTCGACGATGCGGGCGATGCCGTGGAGGGTGGTGCGGCCGCGGTTCATGAGCGCCGCGCACAGCAGGGCGACCGAGGCGTTCTTGCTCGAACGGACCTCGATGCTCCCGTGGAGGCTGCGGCCGCCCTGCACGCGGAGGTGCGAGTTCTTCTTCTGCTCGCCGAAACTGACGATCTCGCTCTCGAGCGCGGTGCTGATCCGGCTCAGGAGGTCGATGCTGATGTTCTGGCTGCCCTGCTCGATCCGATTGATCGCGCTCTGGCTCGTGCCGACGCGTTCAGCCAACTGGGCCTGGGTGAGTTTGCGTCCCTGACGCGCCCCGCGGATGAGTGCCCCGACCTGCCGGAGCGGCGCAGCGGGGTCCGTTCGTTCAAACGTTGCCGTATCTTCCATGGCGTCATGCTATCTCAGATATGAGATAGCGCACCCCCGTTAGGGCTGTCAGTGCGACCGAATCGGATCGGATACCCGCTCCGTGGTGTCGGGCGTCGGCGACGTGCGTCGGAAGAGGACCGCGTACACCGGCCCTGCCACGAACCAGATCGCCGTGATGGCGAGCAGCTTGACGATCATGCCCCAGATGACATCGTCGTTCGTCTCTGCGAACGAGGAGGGCACGGACCACCCCACCATGGCCTGCATCGCGAGGAGTCCGCCGATGGCGATGATCACGGCGAGCAGCACCCGACGCCATTCGAGCCACGCGGCCCGAACGTACGCGGGCCCGGACTTCGGCTTCGCCTGCGGTGCCTTGCCCCCGGCGAACCGGTGGGCGAACCAGACATCGGCCTTCGTGATGAGGGCGTGTCCGAAGGCCACGGTGAATCCGAGGTAGATGGTCGCCAGGAGGTGCGTGAAGTTCGGTTCCTCGCCGCCGGCCAGATCGATCGCGGTGAGGACGACGAGGACGAGGTCGACGAGTGGCACCCCGATCAGCATGATCGAACTGAGGAGCCGTCGCCGCAGCAGGTAGCGGACCGCCAGCCCACCGAAGAGGAGGATCCAGAACGCGCCCTCCGCGCCGAGGATGGCCCAGATGAGCGGGCTGGTGCCGAAGAGTTCCGTGAAGCTGTCCATGTCCTGATGCTCCCGCAGCGGCGTGCCGCCCCACATCGACCGAGCTGCGGATCCTGCGCCGGTGTCGTCAGCGGAACTGCGTACGGGCTCGTCGTCCCTCCGGCGCTCGCGTCGGCCGCCGGGAACTGGTCTGATGGACACATGGCTGCGCTTGAAGGACCTCGCTCATGGGTGAGCCGACACCGGGAACCGGTCGTCACCGTCGTCTGCGCCGTCGTCGGGCTCCTGTTCGCGCTGATCGGATTCCAGATCCCCTGGAGCACGGCGGCGACCCCGTCGTCGGCGCCCGTGATGCTGGTCTTCCTCGCCGCTGTCCTGATCGTGCACGTGTTCCGGCGCCGCCGCCCGCTGACCATGCTCCTGCTGGGGGCGCTGATCGCCCTCGCGGAAGCGCTGTCGACGGGCAGCAGCGGGGTCGGGGTCCTCATCGTGTTGTCAGACCTCGCCTACGCGGCCGCCCTCTACTCGCGGTCGCGCCTCGTCGACATCGCGGCCTTCCTGTGCACGGCGATCGCGGTCGCAGCGGTCAGCGTCTTCGCGGTCTTCTGGTTCACCGACGACGTCGCCGCGGCCGCGCGTCTGGACGGTGGCGTCCTGTTGGGTTCCCTCATCACCGTGCCCGTGATCCTGGCCAGTTCGATCTGGTTCGGCAGGATGGTGCGGTACCCGCGCCTCGAGGCGGAACGCCAACGGGAGCGTGCCGACACGATCGCGCAGGCCGCGACAGCCCTCCGCCAGGACGCCGTGACCCGGGAACGGCTCGAACTCAGCCGCGAACTCCACGACGTCATCGCCGGACACCTGTCGGCGATCGCAATGCAGTCGACTGCGGCGCTGGAACGACGGACGCCTGCCGACGAGGCGACGCTCCGTCACACCGTGGAACTCGTTCGAGCCGGCAGTCTGGAGGCCTTGGCGGACATGCGCACGATGATCGACGTGCTCCGTGGGGACCCCTCCGCAGACGTGCCGGTTTCGGCGCCCGACCGTCTCACCGGCGAGGAGATCGCGCGTGCGGTCGACGTCGCCCGCGCGAGCGGTGTCGAGTTCGACCTCCGGGTGCCGGGGGACGCGGCGCTCGCCGAGGTCCCGGCGCAGACGTCGATCATCGGACTGCGGACGCTCGTCGAGGGGCTGACGAACGCCGCGAAGCACGCGCCGGGCACGCGGGTGCGGGTCGAGATCTCGCTGCCGCCCGGCGCACTGTCGGTCGTGCTCAGCAATCCGCTCCCGTCGTCGCCCGTCGTCTCGGCCCTCGTCGGTTCCGGCGGCGTCGGCCTCGTCGGTCTGGCGGAGCGGGCGCGCCTGGTGGGAGGGGATCTCACCGCGGGCCCGGACGGCGGGGAGTGGCGGCTGTCGGTGACGGTGCCGACCGCGACGCTCCGAACGTCGGCGTCCTCGCTCGCCGCTGGGGTGACGACGTGACGATCTCCGTGCTGATCGCGGACGACCATGCGGCCGTCAGAGCCGGTCTGGGCGCCCTGCTCGCGGAGCCGGACGACATCCTGGTGGTCGCCGAGGCGGTGGACGGGGAGTCCGTCGTCACCCAGGCCGCCCGCTACCGGCCGGATGTCGTCCTCCTCGACGTGCAGATGCCGCGGGCCTCGGGCATCGACGCGATCCCGGCCATCTTCGCCGCCGTCGACCCGCCGCCGGCGATCATCGTGCTCACGACCTTCGCGATCGACCGCTACGTCGACGACGCGCTCGCCGCCGGCGCGAACGCCTTCCTCGTCAAGACGGTCTCGGCCGCCGGCCTCGTCGACGCCATCCGTCGTGTCCATGCGGGGGAGGCGGTCCTCGCTCCGGAGGTGACGCGCCGGGTGCTCGACCGCCTCGCAGCGACCAGCGCGCCCGTCGTCGCCGGCCCGGTAGCCGCCCACCCGGGACTCGCGACCCTCACACCGCGGGAACGGGAGGTGCTCGCGCAGCTCCGGGCCGGGCTGAGCAACGCGGGGATCGCCGCCGCGCTGAGCTTGTCGGAGGCGACGGCGCGCACGCACGTGTCGCGGATCCTCGTGAAGCTGGATGCCCGGTCACGGGTTCAGGCGGCGCTCATCGCGGAGCGCGCGGCGGCCGGTCCGGATTCGTCTGCATCCTCGTCGCCGTAGTACGCTCTCGGCATGGCACGTTTCCAGGCACAGGGTTCTTCGCGGGCGATCACGCCTCGCGCCCTCCGCCGTCGCGTGTCCACGCGCTCCACCGCAGAGCGACGCTAGGCGACCCCGATGCCCGCACGGTCCATGAGACGGTGCAGTCGTCCAGGAGTCGCCGCCTCCGCCACCCGAGCGTCCACTCAATAAGGTAGAGCCATGTCCTTCTCTGTCGCCGTCGCCGGCGCATCCGGTTACGCAGGAGGCGAGCTGCTTCGGCTGCTCGCCGACCATCCCGACTTCGAGGTCACGACGGTGACCGCGCACGCGAACGCCGGTCAACCACTCATCGACCACCAACCACACCTCCGATCGCTGCGACATCTGGTCCTCGAGGCGACGACGCCCGAGGTCCTGGCCGGACACGATGTCGTCTTCCTGGCCCTCCCGCACGGCAAGTCGGGGGAGGTCACGGCGTCGCTCCCGCCCGAGACGCTGGTCGTCGACTGCGGAGCCGACCACCGGCTCGTCGACGAGGGCGACTGGGACGCGTTCTACGGCGGTGACTACTTCGGTGCCTGGGCGTACGGCGTGCCGGAGCTGCAGACCACCACCGGCCGGGGCCGCGACGCACTCGTCGGCGCCAAACGGATCGCCGCCCCCGGGTGCAACGCGAGCACGGTCGCCCTGTCGCTCGCGCCCGGCATCGCCGCGGGCGTCATCGAGCCACTCGACCTCGTCTCCGTGCTCGCGGTCGGCCCGTCCGGCGCCGGCAAGAGCCTCAAGCTCAACCTGCTGGCGAGCGAGGTGCTCGGCTCCGCGAACCCGTACGCGATCGGCGGGACCCACCGCCACATCCCCGAGATCACGCAGAGTCTGCGAGCCGCGGGAGCTGACGTGGCGACCATCTCCTTCACCCCCGTCATCGTGCCGATGTCGCGGGGGATCCTGGCGACCTCGACGGCGCGGATCGTCCCGGGCACCACGGCTGCCCAGGTGCGTGCCGCGTGGGAGTCGGCCTACGAGGGCGAACCCTTCGTGCAGGTCCTGCCCGAGGGATCCTTCCCGCGGACGGCGGATGTGCTCGGTGCGAACACCGCGCTCATCGGGCTGGCGGTCGACGAGGCCGTCGGACGCGTGGTCGTCGTGACCGCCGTCGACAACCTGGTGAAGGGGACCGCCGGAGCGGCGATCCAATCGGCGAACCTCGCACTCGGACTCCCCGAGTCGACCGGCCTCAGTGTGAACGGAGTGGCACCGTGAGTGTGACAGCAGCAGCAGGATTCGTGGCGGCGGGGGTCGCCTGCGGACTCAAGACCTCGGGCGGGCTCGACCTCGCCATCGTCCAGAACGTCGGACCGCTGCAGCATGCGGCGTCGGTGTTCACGAGCAACCGGTGCAAGGCGAACCCCGTCCTCTGGAGCGAGCAGGTCATGGAGGACGGCATCGTCTCGGCCATCGTCCTGAACTCCGGTGGCGCGAACTGCTACACGGGCTCGCGCGGGTTCCAGACCACACATGCGACGGCGGAGTCGGTCGCGGAGCGGCTCGAGGTCTCCGCGGGCGACGTCCTCGTCTGCTCGACGGGATTGATCGGCGAGCAGCTCGACCTCGACAAGCTGACCGCCGGCGTCTGGGATGCCACCCGGGCGATCACGATGGACGGCGGCGCCGGTGAGGCGGCCGGTCTCGACGCCGCGACCGCGATCATGACGACCGACACGAAGCCGAAGCAGGCGACGCATCGATCGGCCGACGGGTGGACCATCGGCGGGATGGCCAAGGGCGCCGGCATGCTCGCTCCCGGGCTCGCCACGATGCTCGTCGTCATCACGACCGACGCGGTCCTCGAGCCGGCGGAACTCGATCAGGCGCTCCGGAGCGCGACACGGGTCACCTTCGACCGTCTCGACTCCGACGGCTGCATGTCCACGAACGACACCGTCTCACTGCTCGCCTCCGGCGCGAGCGGAGCGACCCCGGACCTGCCCGACTTCATTGCGGCACTCACCGAGGTCTGCCGCGATCTCACCCTCCAGCTGCAGGCCGACGCCGAGGGCGCGGCCCACGACATCGCCATCGAGGTCGTCGGGGCGTCCTCTGAGGACGACGCCGTCGAGGTCGCTCGCGCCGTCTCGCGCAGCAACCTCTTCAAGGCCGCCGTCTTCGGCAACGATCCGAACTGGGGTCGCGTGCTCGCGGCCGTCGGGACCACGGGCGCCGTCTTCGACCCCTACGGGATCGACGTGGCGATGAACGGGGTCCAGGTCTGCACGGCGGGAGAGCCCGATCAGCCGCGCGAACTCGTCGACCTCGTCCCCCGTGCCGTGCACGTCCTCATCGACCTCCACGCAGGCGAGGCCGGCGCGACCATCTGGACGAACGACCTCACGCACGACTACGTGCACGAGAACAGCGCGTACGCGAGTTGACGATGACGGAGTACCGAGACAACTCACCCGAGGAGGCCGCCATCAAGGCGGCCACCCTCATCGAATCCCTGCCCTGGCTGAAGGCCTTCCGCGACCAGACGATCGTGGTGAAGTTCGGCGGCAACGCCATGGTGAGCGACGAGCTCGCCCAGGCCTTCGCCGAGGACATGGTCTACCTGCGCTATGCGGGGCTGAAGCCCGTCGTCGTCCACGGCGGAGGACCCCAGATCTCCGCCATGCTGGAACGCCTCGACATCCACAGCGAGTTCCGCGGCGGATACCGGGTCACGACGCCGGAGGCCATGGACGTCGTGCGGATGGTGCTCACGGGCCAGGTCAACCCCGAGCTCGTCGGCCGCATCAACGAGCACGGTCCACTCGCAGCCGGCCTGTCCGGTGAGGACGCCGGCCTGTTCGGCGGACGCCGTCGCTCTATCGTCGTCGACGGGGAGCCCGTCGACATCGGCCTCGTCGGTGACGTCGTGACCGTCGACCCCGCCTCCGTGCAGGCCTACCTGGACGCCGGCAACATCCCGGTGGTGTCCTCGATCGCTCCGGACCTCGACCACCCCGGACAGACGCTCAACGTGAACGCGGACGCCGCCGCTGCTGCGCTCGCCGTGTCGCTCGGAGCGGCGAAGCTCGTCATCCTGACCGATGTGGCCGGCCTGTACAGCGACTGGCCGGACCGTGACTCGCTCGTCTCCCGGATCACGACCACCGAGCTGCGGCAGATGCTCCCGAGCCTCGAGTCCGGCATGATCCCCAAGATGACCGCCTGCCTCGACGCCGTCGACGGCGGCGTGGCGAAGGCGGCCATCATCGACGGCCGTGTGCCGCACTCCATTTTGCTCGAGGTGTTCACCCAGAACGGCTCCGGCACCGAGGTCGTCCCGGAGGACTCATGAGCGACTGGAAGTCCCGCGTCGAACGGGACATGATGCGTACGTTCAACACGCCGATCGCGATGTTGACCCGGGGTGAGGGCTGTCACGTCTGGGACGCCGAGGGCAACCGCTACCTCGACTTCCTCGCCGGGATCGCGGTCAACGCGCTCGGACACGCGCACCCGGCCTTCGTCGGCGCGGTCACCCGGCAGGCGAGCACGCTCGCGCACGTCTCGAACTACTTCTCGACCCCGCCGCAACTCGAGCTCGCCGCCCGCCTGAAGCGGCTCGCGGGCGCCGACGACGGCGGTCGCGTGTACTTCGCGAACTCGGGTGCCGAGGCGAACGAGGCCGCGTTCAAGCTCGCGCGCCTCAATGTCGGCGACGGTTCCCGGACTCGCGTGCTGACCTTGGAGAACTCCTTCCACGGGCGCACCTTCGGCGCACTCGCGTTGACGGGTAAGCCCGCTTTGCAGGAGGCGTTCCACCCGCTTCCCGGGGGAGTCGAGCACATCCCGACGACGATCGAGGCGTTGGAGGCGGAACTCGACGACCGGGTGGCGGCGCTGATCGTCGAGCCGATCAAGGGCGAGGCCGGGGTCGTCGACCTGCCGGACGGTTACCTCGCGCGGGCCCGCGCGCTCACCGAGGCGCACGGGGTGCTGCTGATCATCGACGAGATCCAGACCGGCGCCGGCCGGACGGGGGAGTGGTTCGCCTTCCAGCGGGCCGGCATCGTCCCGGACGCGATCACCGTCGCGAAGGGCATCGGTGGTGGCATGCCGATCGGCGCGCTGGTCACCTTCGGTGCCGCATCCGAGCTGTTCGGTCCCGGCCAGCACGGCAGCACCTTCGGCGGGAACCCCCTCGCCACGGCGACAGCCAACGCCGTACTCGAGGAGATCGAGCGGGCCGGTCTCGTGGAGAACGCGGCCGTCCGAGGCGAGCAGCTCCGGGCGGTGATCACGGCCATCGGATCGCCCCTGATCGAGGAGGTCCGCGGACACGGTCTCCTCATCGGCATCGGCCTCAGCGCACCCGTCGCGGCGGAGCTGTCGGCCGCCGCGTTCGAGCGAGGCCTCATCATCAACGCACCGAACGCGACGAGCATCCGCATCGCACCCCCGCTGATCATCGGCGACGCCGAGATCGACGAGTTCACCACGCGTTTCCGCGCCGCGCTCGACGCCGTCCAGGCCTGACCGGCCACCGACCCTCACGAACAGGATCCTCAGTCATGACCCGTCACTTCCTCCGCGACGACGACCTCAGCCCCGCCGAGCAGGCCGAGATCCTCGATCTCGCCACCGAGCTCAAGCAGGACCGCTGGTCCCGCCAGCCGCTGTCCGGCCCGCAGACCGTCGCGGTCATCTTCGACAAGTCCTCCACCCGCACGCGGGTGTCGTTCGCCGTCGGCATCGCCGATCTGGGTGGGTCGCCACTCATCATCTCGACGGCGAACAGCCAGCTCGGCGGCAAGGAGACGGCGGCGGACACCGCTCGGGTGCTGGAACGCCAGGTCGCTGCGATCGTCTGGCGCACCTACGCGCAGTCCGGCTTGGAGGAGATCTCCGCTGGAACGACCGTGCCCGTGGTCAACGCCCTGTCCGACGACTTCCACCCGTGCCAGCTGCTCGCCGACCTCCTCACCATCCGTGAGCACAAGGGCGCGCTGGCCGGTCTGACGATGTCGTTCTTCGGAGACGGCGCGAGCAACATGGCGCACTCCTACCTGCTCGCCGGCGCGACCGCCGGCATGCACGTGCGGGTCGCGGCACCTGCGGAGTTCGCTCCGTCGCCGGATGTCGTCGCGGACGCAGAACACATCGCCGAGACGACGGGCGGGTCGATCCTCGTGACGACCGACCCGGATCAGGCCGCAGCGGGCGCCGACGTCATGATCACCGACACCTGGGTGTCGATGGGCAAAGAGGACGAGAAGGCGCAGCGCGTGGCGATCTTCGGCGGCTATCGGGTCGACCGGAGGCTCATGGGGCTCGCTGCCGGCGACGCCGTGTTCATGCACTGCCTGCCTGCCGATCGCGGCTTCGAGGTCGAGGCCGAGGTGATCGACGGCGAGCAGAGCATCATCTGGGACGAGGCGGAGAACCGTCTCCACGCACAGAAGGCCCTGCTCGTCTGGTTGCTGGAGCAGCAGCAGCACACCGGTTCCGCGGCCTGACCCACCCCGGCTTCAGCCACATCGACCCGTCCGGAGCGCTTCGGACGCGAGCAGTACAGGAGGCCCATCGTGGCAGAACAGCAGAACCGTGCAGGCGAATCGGGAGCCCTCTGGGGAGGGCGGTTCGCGAGCGGACCGTCGCCGGAGCTCGCGAGGTTGAGCAAGTCGACGCAGTTCGACTGGGTCCTCGCCGGCTACGACATCGCCGGCTCCCGCGCCCACGCGAAGGCGCTGGCTGCGGCGGGCTACCTGGACGACGCCGAACTCCGCGACATGCTCGCCGCGCTCGACCGACTGGACGCGGATGTCGCCGAGGGCGTCTTCGTCGCCGCGGAGAGCGACGAGGACGTGCACTCCGCGCTGGAACGCGGGCTCGTCGAGCGGGCGGGGAAGGAACTCGGCGGGAAACTGCGCGCCGGCCGCAGCCGCAACGACCAGATCGCCACGCTCGTCCGGCTCTACCTGATCGATCACGGTCGGGCGATCGCCCGCGAGGTCGTCCACCTGATCGACGCGATCGTCTCCCAGGCGGAGGCACACCCCGACGCGGCGATGCCCGGCCGGACGCACCTGCAACACGCCCAGCCGGTGCTGCTCGCACACCAGTTGCTCGCGCACGCTTGGCCGCTGACGAGGGATCTGGAACGGCTCCGTGACTGGCTGGCCCGCGCGAGTGCGTCACCCTACGGGTCCGGAGCGCTCGCCGGGAGTTCGCTCGGCCTCGACCCCGTGCTCGTCGCTCGGGAGCTGGGCCTCGACCGCCCCACGGAGAACTCGATCGACGCGACGGCGAGTCGCGACGTCGTCGCCGAGTTCGCGTTCATCACCTCGCTGATCGGGATCAACCTGTCGCGGTTCGCTGAGGAGATCATCGTGTGGAACACCCGCGAGTTCGGCTTCGTGACGCTCGACGACGCCTATTCGACCGGCTCGAGCATCATGCCGCAGAAGAAGAACCCCGACATCGCCGAACTCGCCCGCGGGAAGTCCGGCCGGCTGATCGGCAACCTGACGGGTCTGCTGGCGACGTTGAAGGCGCTGCCGCTCGCGTACAACCGCGACCTGCAGGAGGACAAGGAGCCCGTCTTCGACTCCGTGAACCAGTTGGAGGTCCTGCTCCCGGCGTTCACCGGCATGGTCGCGACGCTGCGGTTCGACACGGCGCGACTGCGCGAACTCGCACCTGAGGGTTTCTCGCTCGCGACGGACGTGGCCGAATGGCTGGTGAAGCAGGGGGTCGCCTTCCGGGACGCGCACGAGATCAGCGGGGCCCTCGTCAAGCACTGCGAGGAGCGGGGGCTGGCACTGCACGAACCCGACGACGCCGCGCTCGCTGGCGTGTCCGAGCACCTCACCCCGGAGGTCCGGAGCGTCCTGACGGTGGACGGCTCGATCGGCAGCCGACTCGGTGCGGGCGGCACGGCGCCGGAACGGGTGCAGGACCAGCTCGTCACGCTCGTCGGCCGGGTCGGCGCGTTGTCGCAGGCCCTCTCGCTGTAAGCGCTGCGGGTCTCATGACGGCTGCCGGTGCGTTGCACGCGTTGACCTCGGCGTCGGCCTTGGAGGTCGCGCCGGCGCTGCTCGGCGCGGTGCTGTCCCACACCACGCCGGAGGGCACCGTGTCGGTCAGGTTGACCGAGGTCGAGGCCTATCTCGGCGTCGGTGAGGATCCCGGCTCGCACGCCCATCGCGGACCCACACCGCGGACGAGCCCGATGTTCGGTCCGCCCGGGCATCTGTACGCGTACTTCAGCTACGGCATGCACGTGTGCATCAACGTGGTGTGCTCGCCGGTCGGAACCGCGTCGGCGGTGCTGCTGCGAGCCGGTGAGGTCGTCGAAGGCGAGGAGCTCGCCCGACGGCGTCGAGGTGAGCGCGTGTCCGCCCGTGATCTCGCCCGAGGGCCGGCACGGCTGACGGTCGCCCTCGGCGTGACGCTCGCCCAGTCCGGCGTCGACCTCGCCGCTCCGCCGTTCGACCTCATCGTGCCGCAGCGGGTGTCCGATCCGGTGAGCGGGCCGAGGACCGGTGTCAGCGGGGTCGGTGGTGGCGCGTCGTATCCGTGGCGGTTCGTCCTTCCCGGGGAAGTGACCGTCTCGCCCTATCGTCGGTCGCCTCGGGCCGTCGACTGACGAGCGGCTCAGCCCCGCGCGATGACGAGGATCGACGCCACGCCTGCGGCCCAGAGGAGGCTGGCCAGCGAGCCGATGATGAACCGTTCGCGTGCCTCGGCCGAGTCGAGTTCGCTGAAACGGCCGACACCCTTCACCGCCACGATGACGGCGATCGCCTCCGGATAGCCGGAGAACAGCGCGGCCACGAGGGCGAGCCGTTCGAGGACGCCGATGGCCATCCCGCCGCGGAGCACTTCGATCGGACGGCCGATGACCTGCGACTCGCCCGCGTGCCGTTCTCCCACGAGGATGCCGCCATGGACGCCGGGTG
Source organism: Plantibacter sp. LMC-P-059a (assembly GCF_030209505.1). NCBI lineage: Bacteria > Bacillati > Actinomycetota > Actinomycetes > Micrococcales > Microbacteriaceae > Plantibacter > Plantibacter sp. LMC-P-059a. Next base: position 481,204 of record NZ_JARVRZ010000003.1, read on the forward strand.
CCACGGTGCCCTTCGTCGCGAGCGAGAGCACCAACGAGGCGACGGGCCCGCCGCCCGCGACGGCCACGGCGAGGACGAAGGTGCCGAGGAGCAGGAGCGCCGGGCCGCTCGGCGGGGTGGCGGGGACGAGAGCCGTCGCGAGGGCGCCGGTCGCCATGAGGACGGCGAGGACGACCATGAGCCGGTTCGTCAACCGCGCGGCGAGCAGCCGCCCGAGCAGGAGGAAGAGCAGCGCGCTCCCGAGGAGGCCGACGATGGTCGGCCAGGTGAGCGGGGTGAGCACGAAGAGGTTCATCGCTCGTCCTTTCGATCGACGGTATGGGAGGTGTCCGAGTCCTGGTCGAGCGCGACGAGGAGCCGGACGAGTGCAGTGGTCGCGGCGGCTTCGGCCCGGACGCCGGCTGCGGCCACTCGGCGACTCACGGAACTCTCCGTGATCCCGAGCCGTTCCGCGGCCTCCGTCTGCGTCGTGCCCGAGGCGAGGAGGTCGGCGACCTCCCAGCCGCCGGCGGTGCGACGGTCGCGGAGGTGCAACAGCAGGACGATGAGCGCTTCGAGGTCGGCGCCGCGTTCCCGGTCGGCGGCGTCGAGCGCGAAGCGGAACGGCGCGCGCTTGGCGCGGGTGACGGCGTCCCTCGCGGCGTAGAAGGCGTGTCCGGTGGCGGCGCGGGTCGATTCGGGAAGCGGTCGGCGGACGTCACCTTGACCGATGCCGACGCTCCACCCTCGGTCACGCAGCAGGTCGAGGGCGATGGTGAGCGCGAGGTCCGCGTCCTCGGTGGCGAGCTGGAACTCGTCGCCCGCCGTCCGTTCGGCGGTGAGGAGCAGGCGGTCGCGGAACCGGTCGTTGATGGATTCGATGACGGTTCCGGCGCGGTCGGGGCCGGACCGACTCGCGATCTGGTCGACGGTCAACACGAACACGGCGTTCCTCCCGTCAGTCGGTCCACGCTCACCGTAGACCCTAGGTGCAGGAATTTCAACAACTCGCACGACTGAGAGAAAATTCCGCAAGTCTCCGGACCGGTCCAGCCGCCGCTCGCCTTCGATCGAGCAGGCGGTCGATCCGGCGCTGATAGCCTTGCACGCGTGTCGAACCTCGCTCTCCCTGAACAGCGCAACGATCCGTCCTTCGAGGACATCTGGGACGAACTCGTGTGGCGCGGGCTCGTCCACGTGTCGACCGACCAGCAGGAGCTGAAGGCTCTGCTCGCAGGCGACCCGATCACCTACTACTGCGGGTTCGACCCGACCGCGGCCAGTCTGCACCTCGGGAACCTCGTTCAGCTCCTCGTCATGCGTCGCCTCCAGCTGGCCGGTCACCGGCCGCTCGGGCTCGTCGGCGGGTCGACGGGACTCATCGGCGATCCTCGGCCCACCGCCGAACGCACCTTGAACACCCCCGACACGGTCGCCGAATGGGTGCAGTCGTTGCGCGCCCAGATCGAGCGCTTCCTGAGTTTCGAGGGTGACAACGCCGCTCGTATGGTCAACAACCTCGACTGGACGGCACCGTTGTCCGCGATCGACTTCCTGCGCGAGATCGGCAAGCACTACCGCGTCGGCACGATGATCAAGAAGGACGCGGTGAGTGCGCGCCTCAACTCTGAGGCGGGCATCAGTTACACCGAGTTCAGTTACCAGATCCTCCAGGGGATGGACTACCTCGAGCTCTACCGCGAGTACGGATGCGTGCTGCAGACCGGTGGAAGCGACCAGTGGGGAAACCTCACGAGCGGCACCGACCTCATCCACCGGGTGGAGCGGGCGAACGTCCACGCGATCGGGACCCCGCTCATCACGAACTCCGACGGCACGAAGTTCGGGAAGAGCGAAGGCAACGCGGTTTGGCTCGACCCGAGCATGACGAGTCCGTACGCGTTCTACCAGTTCTGGGTCAACACCGATGACGCCGACGTTGTCGCCCGCTTGAAGGTGTTCACCTTCCTCGACCGGTCCGAGATCGAGCGACTCTCGGCCGCGACCGAGGCCGAGCCGTTCAGGCGTGAGGCGCAGAAGACGCTCGCGTACGCCGTCACCGCGCTCGTCCACGGAACGACCGCCACGGACGCCGCCATCGCCGCGTCCGCCGCGCTGTTCGGGCAGGGCGAGCTCGAGGCACTGGACGTGGACACGCTCCGCGCCGCGGTCGCAGAACTCCCGAACCGTGCCACCGGCGAGGACACCCTCGTCATCCAGGCGCTCGTCGACACGGACCTGTGCTCGAGCCTCGGCGAGGCCAGGCGCGCGGTCACCCAGGGCGGCGTCTCGGTGAACAACCGGAAGATCGACGATGTCGACGCCACGCTCGCGGGTCGGTTCCTCCCCGGTGGGGTGGCCGTGATCCGTCGCGGCAAGCGGACGCTCGCCGGGGTGTTCCTGGACGACGCGCCCGCCTGATCCGCCGACCACGGCGTCACGATCGTCGTCGAACCTGAGAGGGATGCTCCGAGTGCAGCTCTGCGAGGCGTGCGGGACCGAGATCGTCGATCCTCGCGACGGTGTGTGCCCGAGCTGTGGGAGCATGCTACCCGTGCGCTCGGAGGAGCCCGCGGCGACGGGCGCCGACGCCGCCGCGGAGGAGCGCGATCTCGAGACGCAAACCGAGATCGCGCCGACGTCCGGGACGGCGTCGATGGACGAGCCGACGACGTCGACCGATGCGGTCGACCAGGACGGGACCGCCGCCACTCCCGGCGGGGTGCCCTCCCCGGAGACGCACCCGTCGGTGGCACCAGCGCCCACGACGTCGGCACCGCCCGCGTCCCCGGAGGTCTCGTCGCCAGCAGCCGACCTGACTGCGGCGACGGCGCGGGACTCGCTCCCTGCGACCGCGACGGGTGAGACGGTGGAGGCGGGCACCACCGGCGCCCGCGCCGTCTGGCATCCCGACTCGTTGCCGGCGTCGGCCAAGCGGGCCCCGTCGCGGCGTCGGTGGTTCCTCCTCGGTGGGCTCGCGGCCGCCGTGGTCGCCGCGATCGTGGTCGTCGTGCTCATCGTGGTGGCGTCCGTCCCGCACCGCGTCGAGGGACTGGCGTTGCTGCGCGACCTCCCCACGAAGCCGACCGTCGGGACCTGGGATCTCGCTCACCCGCTCGACGATGAGGTGCCGGCGGGGGACGAGCTGTACGTGAACGGGTACACGGCCAGTCCGAGCACAGCGCTCCTGGTGTGGTCGACCGACCGGCCCTTGGATCAGGCGACCGTCGACGACGCTCCCGGTGAGACCGTGATCTCCCTCGTGAACACCGCCAACGGGCACACGCTCTGGGATCGCCGCGTCACCGAGCTCTCCCCGGAGTTCGACCGGTTCGACGCCCCGGTGGTGGTCTCGCCTCCCGATGCTGCCGCCATCGTGCTCAACCAGGGCGATCTGATGGTCGCGGTGAGTCGCCGTGATGGACACGTGGTCTCCACATCGCAGGAGCATTCGAGTGTCGAGGGGATCGGCTTCGCGGACTTCGCTGCACCGGCCGCCTTCGTCCCTGGGCTCGAGGGGGACCTGCTGATCTCGTCGACCACCACGGACGGGAAGGGAACGATCGGCCGGTACCGGTCGACGGATCTGACCGAGCCGATCTGGGAGGTCGAGGGTGACGCCGGGGAGCGGGCGACCACCGCCGGCGACAAGCTTTTCTTCGACGGAGCGGTCTACTCGCTGACCGACGGCTCGCCGATCGACTGGGAGGGTGACGGTTCCTGGTACTACCAGCAGGTCGGCGGCGATCTCGTCGCGATCGACTACTCCGGGAACGACACGACCATCCGTGGGGTCGACGCCCGCACCGGCGCGGAGCGATGGAAGGCGACCGGCGCGCTGCCGGTGGTCCTCGACGCGACCGGGCTCCTCGTCGTGGCAGACCAGTCGGGGGAGCGGGTGCGTCGTCTCGACCCCGGATCCGGCGAGGTCGAATGGCGCAGCGCACTCACGAGCACGTGGGACGGCGCGTACACCGTCGGCGACACGATCATGCTCAGCGACGGTGACGGCGGATACACCGGCGTCGATGCCGGCGATGGGGAGATCCGCTACGAGGAACAGGACGCGGAGGGGAGTCTCGTCGGATACGGCGAGCGGACGCTGCTCCTCACGCTGGACGGTGGACTCGTCGGGATCGATGCGACCACGGGTGAGCGGAGCTGGTCGGTGGCGTCCGCCGGCGACGAGTACACGTTCACCGCTTGGGGCGGGAGCCCGCTCGCCGTCGCGTCGGTCACCGCCGCCGGTTCGGACACCCCCGCGGTCATGGGCATCGGCGACGATGACGAGCGATGATCCCCGTGGATCCGGGCGACACGCCCGGGATGCACGTGGGATTTGCCACGACCTGGCGGTCTGCGTAAAGTAATCACTCGTCACCCCAAAGGTGCGGGAAGCGGAAGAGCTTCCCGGCCTCAAGTGGGACCGACACCCAGCCAAAAGCTGAGCGTCTCGTCGTGAGCAAGACTCACACTTGAGATTGTCTCGCTTCAAGACTAGGTTGGAACTTCCCAGATCTCGGGTCATCGAGACGGTGAGGATCCGGAGGGCTTCGGCTCAACGAGATCGACTCCCGCTCAACTTGACAACAACCGAGGAAGTGGTAAGTTAGAGAAGTTGCCCTGCAGGGCGGTCGTGATGGCCAAAGGCAGGAGCATCCGATCCTTGAGAACTCAACAGCGTGCACAATG